>CAYQGB010000103.1:0-12818 GCA_964416895.1 uncultured Calditrichaceae bacterium | reverse complement strand
GCGGGAGGGGTAGGGTGAGGGCAAGAACACTGAGTTGATGGAATGAGGTACCGAATGCCCTCGTTTTAAAAAAGTTTTCTCCCTGCGGTTGCGGCAACCTCTACGGTTGTTCCTGAAATGTGACATTGTCGAGCTATTCAGGTTGCTTCCAGAGCATTATCTGCATTTTGCCGTTTTTCTATTGAAGGAGTAAAACTTTTGGCGGGTCATATTGATTCCGCCCCGGCGGAATCAGTGTGACAGGCAGTTATTGGCTTTGCTGAATAGTTACCATTTTGGGTGAGCGGAAATGAAGGGGAGAACGATGAAAGAGATCTCTCTCAAAATAGATGAAAAGTTGCTCCAGCCTCTGGAAAAACTGGCCTCTTCACGGTCATGTCACTTAGATCAACTGATCATCGAGATTCTTCGGTTGGTAGTTGAGAAAATCAAGCAGAATGAAAACTCTGCTCCTCAGCACCACGATCTGGATCATCTTTTCGGAAGTTGGAGCGAAGAGGATTTTCAAGAGTTTATGAGTGCTCTGGAAGAAATTCGCCCCTCGTGAAATTTTACCTTATCAACACCATCTTCCGGCTCAGATGGTGGTTACCGGAAGTCAGACGATAGAAGTAAACTCCTGAAGCTGCCGGCCTTCCCATCGCATCGGTACCGTCCCATTGCACGGTATAGCGCCCTCCCCTCAAACGCCCATTGACCAGCGTTTTGACCTCCCGGCCAAAACTGTCGTAGATTTTCAGGGTTACCCATTCCGACCCGTCCCGGCCCTGTGAGGGATTCCCAATTCTGAATTCCACATTCGTGACGGGATTGAAAGGGTTGGGGAAGTTGGGATACAGAAAAAAGCCGCCCACTGCGGGATCGTCCGGCTCCGTTCCCGTGGGTTGCTGATATTCAAACGCTCCCACGTCGTAATGGCCCGCCGGCCGGGGATTGCCCTCAAAATCGGTGGTGACCGCAGCAATATCCACCCCCGCGTCGATGGCCGGGCTGCCGGCTCGCAGATGGTAGTCATGGTCGGCGGCATTCACAAAAAAGGAGGTGTCGGCGGCCAGATTGGAGGGATCGGTGGCATCGGAAGGCTTGCTGCCCATGAACAGAGAATTGAGCAGCTCAAAGCCCGACTGAACGTATCCGCCGGCAACATTTTGAAAGTACTGCCCTCCCGCAGGGCGATCAAAAGTGCCGTTGTAGATGTGCAGCAGTTCAATATCATCTTCGGTACGGAAGACAATATCGTTGTCGTAGGCGATGGCGTTGATGATGGTGACGTGGGCGCCGCCTCTGGAACCCGGCCCCCGCAGCCGAAAGGCCACCTGATTTTGGTACACCTTCACGTTTTCGATAATGCACTCCACCTGCTCCTTGATGTTGAACGGCGCCCGGGTGGAGATAAATCCGGGCACAAACCCGTGGGCCTCCACGTTGCGGATGACGATCCGGGGACGATACCCGGTGCTGACGGAATCGGGATCGATCTTGGTATCCACGGCGTTTTCTCCGGGCACTTCCCCCTGATGCCACCCGGCCACATCATTGGGGAGCGGCCCGGTCCATAGATGGCAATTCTCGATGAGCACATCGTCCCACAGGGGGGCGCTGCGACTGGGATCGGTCTGGAAGGCATCCCCGGAAAAGTAATAGATATTGCACCCCCGGATGACCAGATGGCGCTGATGGCTGGCCACAATGCCGTGAGCATCCTGCTGATTGGTATAGCTTCCCGCCAGCAGGTGGTGGATTTCGCAGTTTTCGATCAACACGCTGTCGGCGCCGGTAATATCGATGCCGTCCCGGAGGCTGTTCTTGATTTCGCAGTTGCGAAGGATGGCGTGATCCGCGCCACTGTAGATGCGCACCACATCCGCATCGGCGAATTCGGCATTGAAGATCAGCCCATCCACGGTGATGTAGCGATGCCCCAGTCCCAGCACTCTCCCGATGCGGGTAATCACCGGGCGGTCGTTGGGATCGTAGGCTTTGATGGTGATCCGCTGGGTGGCGGTGCCGTCTCGCACGGTGCTGATGGCGCTGTTCAACGCATACACGCCGGGCAAGACCGCCACGGTGTCACCGGGTTGGGCCGCCGCCAGGGCGTCATCAAAATTGTTGAAGGGATCGTTGAGGGTGCCGGTACCGTTGATCGGACGATCATCCACATAATAAGTGGCCGCCGACAGGAACAGAGGCAAAAGCATCCATACCACTACTGAAACCAATCTGTACCGCATGATCATTTTTCTCCCCATGAGTTTTTGGGGAGATAATTACAACAATAATGCCAGAGAAACTTGCGGTGGGTCACCGGGGGAGGATTGTTTTTCCGGATCACCAATTGCCGCCGGGGCCGCCGTAGGCGCCCTGATCGTTGCGGGTGCCGTCGGGATCGTTGAACGCCGGATCGGGATTGCCGGCATCCCGTGCGGGGGAGTTCAATCCCAGATGGAGATCGGCGTCGGAGACGAACAGGTTGGAAAAAGTGCCCAACTCGGTGAAATTGAACTGGCTGTTCATATCGGAGGGGCTGCCCTGGAAAACATGAATTCGGGGGTCGCCCAACCCCCCGGTATTGAGGTAGAAGATGTTGTTCTGAACATCGGCGCTCCGGATGTCTCCCAACGTCAGGCCGCCGCCTATGTTATCGGAAAGGTTTCGGTAAAAGGTGTTGTTGATGATCCGGGTGTGGGATTGCAGGGCGAACAGCCCTCCGCCGATGGTGGTGGCGCGATTCTCCCGGAAGATGCAGTTGTTTACCCTCAGAGTGGCCCTGACGCCTCCCAGACCCCCGCCGAAAATCGCCCGGTTATGGCGAAAAATGGTGTTAAAACATTCCAGAGAGGCGTCTTTCACCTCCACCGCCCCTATTCCCACGGTGTCGTCATCCGGGATGTGCACCCCTTCAATCACGCAAAATCGCAGAGTGGATAAGCCGGTGGCCTCGATGAGGTGGATGCCCCCCCAGCTATTCTCTGCCGCGCGAAAGGTGATGGGATCGGTGGCGGTGCCCACCGCCTGCAACGCCCCGTTGACCACCAGCCGCCGCCCCTCACCAAACAGCAGCACCGTACCGGCCTGAATGCTCAGTTGTTTACCGGAAGGTACCCGCAGGTCTCCCACCACTTTGTAGGGAGAGTCTTCCGCAGGCAGGATGCCGAAGCGCTCCCCCTGAATTTCGGTGGGAGGAGCCTCTCCCGGAGGAGAAAAACCTCCATCGGTGATGTGGCGCTCACTGCAGCCCCCCAAAAGGAGCAGCAGGAGTGTGCAGATTTTCCACATGCGGAATCTCCAAAACAATTTACCAAACAGATGCTGTTTTCTGACTCAAAACGTCAGACTATTCCAGCAGGCGTAAACGCTCGATACATCGTTTCAAACTTATCGAGGATTCCGCAGCCACCTGGACATTCCAGTAGCCGTAAATCATCTCCTGGATTCTGGTAACGTATCCAGGCCCCACGATTCCCGATGTTCCCGGTGAAGGGATCATATCGTTTCGGAGCTTCCGACGGCGACTGCGACGCGCCAGATTTACCAGGGTTTGTTTGGGATTTTCCAGCTTCTCGGGTTCTCGGGGGATAACGGTGGGGGAAATCCCCAGAAATTTCGCTACCCCCTGCTGATCGGCCAGAATCCAGCTTTCGATTTCGCGAACTACCGCACGAACCAGAAACCGGGGATGAGGAGATCTTACCCACTTCCGTATTTCGGGAGGGCATGTTAAACCGGAATCCATAAAGTCAATTAACACCAGAATGGGGTTCCCATAGAAAGCACGGATTCCAAACCCGTCCAATTTTTCTCTGATATAATGCCACCCTTTTTTGCCGTAGACAATTCCCGGAGTGTGCCCGCAAAATTGAATCACCTTTCGGGCAACTACCTCATCGGTTGGGCCTTCCACAAGCATATCGACGGTCATTGTTTCCAGACGAGTTCCAGTTGCTCCGGATGTTTGGGGGCTACTTTGGGAATGAAAATATCTGCCGGCGTGAGTTTCCCCCGACGGATGGCGGTGATTTCTCCATCCTCAGGTAGGTTGATCTCCGTGCCGTTTGGTCCCGGTTCCAGCACAAGCACTTCTTCCGGGGCGATTCCCTCATCTTGCAGAATCGCTTCCGAATGGGTTGAGATCAGTATCTGCCGGATTTGTTTGCTCGAATGGACAATCCGATGAAACATTCCGGGCAATCTCCGGATAATCTCCGGATGCAGGGAAATCTCCGGTTCTTCCAGCAACAAAGGGCCTGTGCCTTCAAACACCGCCCATAACAATCCCAGCAGCCGGAGGGTTCCATCGGAGAATTGCCTTTCGTTTTGGCTGGCTCCCTGAGAACGCCAATGAGTATATCGACCAATGAGGTGAACAATTCCCGTACCGGGATCCATTTCCAGGAACAATTTCTCCAGCTGTGGAACGGCGACCCGCAAAACTTCGGTGATTTTGTTTAATCGGGAAGTTCGCGTTTTCGGAGGTGTCTTCCACATCCGTTGCAAAAAATCTCTACCGTAGGGATCGTTTTGCACCGGATGGGGAGAGAAGCCCCCCGGATCACGCACGACTTGAGGAAGCAAATGATGGTAAGAAATAGATTTGAAGAAGTCTGCCACCGGGCGAAAATCTTTGTTGGCGGAAACCTGTTCCAGAGCTGTTTGGGTAAGGCGCGCGGGATCTTCCTCGTCATCAGAAGACGGACGGGAAAGTACTTCCCGGGCATTCCCTTGCCACACCCGTTCTTCAACCACGATCGGTGATTTTTGCCGGTTCTGCTTTATGGAAAGGCGGTAAATCCATTGCACTTTCTCTTTATCATAGAGTTTCACCTGTATCATCACATGGGAATCCCCCCGGGCTGACAGGGATCGAATGGCGGAAATACCTCCCCGATTTTCTACCGCTTTTGAAAGACCATCCACCGCTACCTCTTTCAAAAACCGAAAAGCATCCAGAAAATTGGATTTACCGGAGGCGTTTGGCCCAATGAGAAATGCCCGCCATCCCAGAGGCACTTCAATGTTGCGGAAGTTTTTCCAGTTTTTCAGAGTAATCTGACCGACATACATAGGTTATTTCCTTAACAGTAAATTGCAGACCGATTTCTTTTCCGGGATAGGGGATGAATTTAGCCTTTTTACCGGAAGAAAGTATGTTCCGGGATTTCCCGGGTTATCCCCCCCACCGCCACGGCCAGCGCTGGCGCCGCAGGCTTACCGGGGGATCCAGTATCTCCTTTAGCAAAATGGCCTGGCGAAGCTGATCCCGGTGGCGCAAAAATGTTGCCAGGGGCGGCTCTGCGCCGGTTTCAACAAAGCGATCCAATTTCGGAGCTTGCGGGGTTACCGGCATGTGTTCCACTTCCTCGGGGGCCATCGGGGGAATTTCTTCCCCGGCGAAGGAGGGTTCTTCCGCCTCCGTGGTTTCGGGCGCTTCCGGATAGAGCGCAGTTTCGGGTTCCCCGGCTGCCGGAGGGGGCTGCTCCCGGGGAAGTCCCAGCAGCTCTCGCATAAACTCCGGGATTTCTTCTTCCCGGGGAGCCGGAGGCGCCTGGGTCGGGCGCGCCCGGGGAGGTGGCGCCGGTCGAGGGGGAGGCGCCTGTTCCCGTTGTTTGGTCAGCCAGTTGTACAGCGCCCCCAGCCCCCACAAAATGATCAACCAGATGATGGTTTCCACAGATTATCCCTCCTTTTCCCCTTTGGGGCCTTCTTCGCCCTTGCCGGAGATGCTCTCCCGCATGGACGTATCCGCCTGGATGTTGCGCAGATTGTAATAATCGAACACGCCTAACTTGCCTTCCTCGAACGCTTTGGCAATGGCCAGAGGGATTTTGGCTTCCGCTTCCACCACTTTGGCGCGCATCTCCTGAACCCGGGCGCGCATCTCCTGTTCCTGAGCCACGGCCATGGCCCGGCGGGTTTCCGCCTTGGCCTGAGCTACCTTCAAATCCGCCTCGGCCTGATCCGCCTGAAGGAAGGCTCCCACATTCTTGCCCACATCCACATCGGCGATGTCGATGGAGAGGATTTCAAACGCCGTGCCCGAATCCAGCCCCCGCTGGAGCACGGTTTTGGAGATTTTGTCGGGATTTTCCAGCACCTCCTTGTAGCTATCCGCCGAACCGATGGCGGAAACGATCCCTTCTCCCACCCGGGCGATGATGGTGTCCTCGGTGGCCCCGCCCACCAGCCGCTCGATGTTGGCCCGAACGGTCACCCGCGCCCGGGCATTTAACTGGATGCCATCTTTGGCCACCGCCGCAATGGTACCCTGACGGGGACAGTCGATGACTTTGGGGTTCACGCTGGTTTGCACCGCATCCAGCACATCCCGTCCCGCCAGATCGATGGCCGTGGCCAATTTGAAATCCAGAGGAATCCCGGCCTTATCGGCGGCGATCAGGGCCTCCACCACCCGTTTGACGTTCCCCCCGGCCAGATAGTGGGTTTCCAGCTTATCGGTGGTAATCTCCTGCAATCCCGCTTTACGGGCGTTGATCAGAGCATTGATGATCAACGAGGGAGGAATTTTGCGCAGCCGCATTCCCACCAGACTGAACAGACTCACATGCACTCCTGCGGCCAGCGCGGTAATCCACAGCCCAATGGGGATGTAGTAGAAAAACAGAATGATGAAAAAGATGATCAGGATAAACAGCAAGATGCCCAGAATGTCCATAAAAGCGCCTCCTGTGTGAAAGGTATGAAATCCAGAAAGATGAAAGATCAAAGATGAAAGACGAAAAGGTTCGGAGCGTCAATTCCCGCTTTCCGGCCAGAATTTCTGCGCCTCTGGCCACGCCCCGTAAAACGCGATCTGTTCTTTCGCATTAAGAGAAGCCGGTGAAGCAGATGGCTAAATCTACTCCGGGAATTCAGGCAAAGTCTCGTGAAACGTAAAAACGTGAAACGTAATCGCCGGTCCGGTCACGCATCACGTTTCACGCAGCCTGACCAAAATCTCCGCGCTCTCCATAACTGCTCGCCTCGCCACACGGGAAAGCCCGGCCTACTTCTTCACCTCCCGCACCACCAGCCGATACCCTTCCACCCGAATCACTTTGATGGTGGCGCCGGCATTGATGAAATCCCCCTCGCTGACCACATCCAGGCGTTCTTTGCCGAATTCCCCGATACCGGCGGGGCGCAGCGGGGAAACGGCCTTGCCGGTTTTGCCCACAAACTGCTGATAATCCCGGCTGGCCACGTAGCCTTCGTCCCGCCGCTCCTCCGGCTGCAAAATAATTTTGCGAAAAATGCTCCCCTTTGGCCCAAACTTCACCAGGAGAGCAATCCCCCCGATGGTGATCAGCAAGGCCAGCCCCACCCGCCAGGCCGCGCTGCTCAGCTGTTCCGGGGTAATCGCTTCCAGAGCGCCTACCAGGCTCAGGAAAATCCCCGCAATCAGGAGCAGGATACCGGAAATGCCCGCAAATCCAAATCCGGGGATTACGAAGATTTCTAAGAGCAGCAAGGCGATTCCCAGCAAGAACAGAATAATTTCCACCGAACCGGCCAGCTTGACCAGATAGTGGCTGCCGAAAAACAGGGCCAGAAAGATCAATCCCAGAGTACCCGGCACGCCCCATCCCGGCGACTTGATCTCAAAAAACAGCCCCAGCAACCCCAGGCTGATCAGCAGTGAACTGACGATGGTGCTGGTCAGGAAACGCACCAGCCTTTCCGCCCAGTTGGGGGTAGTGTAAATCACCGGTTGATCGGCCAGCTCCAGACTATCCAGAAACGCTTCCAGGGTAGGGGCCACATAATCGGCCATGCCCCATTTTACCGCTTCTTCGGCGGTCAGGGTAATGAGTTTGCCTTTTTCCGACAGCCCTTCGATTTCGATTTCCTCATCCACCATTCCTTCGGCGATCCGGGGATTGCGCCCGTTGCGTTCGGCGGTGGCGCGCATCTCCGCCCGAAAGTAGGAGATGGCCTTCTCCGAGGCCTTTTCCCCGGCGCCGGTGACTACCGTGGCTGCCCCCATGGAGCTGCCCGGATTCATCCCGATTTTGCGGCATGAGAGGGTAATCAGTGCCCCGGCGCTGATGGCCCGCTTGTTCACGTAAGCCAGCGTCAGCAAAGGGGTGTTCAACAACAAATCCTTGATCCGGGTGGCGGCATCCACCCGCCCGCCAAAGGTGTTGACCTCCAGAAGAACAGCTTTGGCCTGAGCCAACTCGGCTTCTTTAAGCACCCGTTCCAGATAATAAGGCAGGCCGTTGTCGATCTCTCCGGAGATGTCTACATGGTAAATCTGCCCCTGCAGCGGGTTTCCCCATAGCCCGATTAGTGCCAGCAGGCACCACAGGGCACTTTTGCCGGGCGTGGAAAGAGATTTCCCCATACGCATTTCCTTGATGTATTCTGAAGAAAATTCCGTTTCCTGAGAAGCCTCCGAAAGTTAGGAAAGTTCGGAGAAATTTGCAACGAGAATCGGGAGGGATCGGGTGAGGAAATGTACCGGGTGGGGAACCCGGCGGGGGAAGGAGAAATGGGGTCGAGCATTGTTTAACCCCAAAATCTTCATCTTGAAATCTGTAGCTGCGAAGCCCGGGCACTTTGCCGGATTTTAGAGAATGAGGCCATCCTCCGAGGCGTACGCGATAGTGCCGTTCCGCACCGTCAGCAGCACCGATGTGTCCAACAGAATTTCCGACGGCGCCTGGAAAATATCCCGATCAATGGCGATGAAATCGGCCAGTTTGCCCGGTTCCAGGCTGCCCAGGTGGGCTTCCTCCCCCACGGCGTGGGCGCTGTGGTGGGTATAAGCCGCCAGCGCCTCCTCCACGGGGATGCTTTCTTCCGGGTAAAAGGAGGGTTGCGCGGGATCGTTGCCGGGCTTACGAGCGACGGCGGCGTAGAGGCCCTTCCAGGGATCGAAAGTCTCTATGGGGGTATCGGAGCCGAAGATGAGCCGGGCGCCGGATTTCCGCAGGCTGCCCCAGGCGTAGGCGTGGCGCCCCCGGCTTCCCCAGTACCGTTCGATGAGCGGCACATCGTAGGCCAGATGCATGGGCTGCATGCTGGCAATGACCCCATATCGGGCAAACAGGGGGATGTCATCCGGATGAAGCAGTTGGGCATGCTCAATGCGATGGCGCAACCCCGCCTTGCGGCTGGTTTGGGCAACTTTTCCCAGCGCCCGTAACACTTTGCGATTGGCGGCATCGCCGATGGCGTGCACGGCGCAGGCGAGGCGTTGCTCCACGCTTCGGCGGATGTGCTCTTCCAGTTCTTCCGCGCTCATCACCGCCACTCCCCGGTGTTCCAGCCCCTGATACGGTTCCAGCATCTCGGCGGTCTGAGAACCGAGCGCGCCGTCGGCGAACATCTTTACCCCGCAGATTTTGAGAAAATGATCCCCCCGGTAAGCTCCAAATCCCTCTTCTGCTTCCCGCCCCAGAAAACGGATGGGAAAATACCAGAACACCCGCAGCCCCAGTTCCCCCCGCTCATACAGTTGCCGATAATGGGCAAATTCGTACGGCGATTCCACGCTGTGCACCCCGGTGATGCCCAGGCGAAGGAATTCTCCAAACGTTTCCTGCAACGCCGGATATATCTCCTCCAGGGTGGGGGGAGCGATGGATTGATACACCACCTCCCCGGCGCGCTCCTGAAGCACCCCCGAGGGTTCCCGGCTGCCCGGATAACGGCGGATGGCGCCTCCGGGAGGATCTTCCACCGTTTCGTCGATGCGGCACAGTTGCAGCACCGCGCTGTTGACCCACAGGCTGTGCCAGTCCTTGCTTTGCAGGGCGATGAAATGGCGGGTGGAAATCTCATCCAGAAGGCGTTTATCGGGAAAATCCTCCAGCCCCCAGCGGGTATAATCCCATCCCCCTCCGACGATCCAGCTACCCGGATCGGCCTGCTCCACCCGTTCCCGTATCCGGTGCAAAGCTTCCGGAAGTGTGGTGCAATCGGTCAGGTCGATTTGCAGCTTCCGGGCGGCGTAGAGAGACAGGTGAGTATGGGCGTCCATCAATCCGGGGAGAATCCAGTTTCCCCGGGCGTCGATGATCCGGGTGTTTCGTTTTTTCAGGGAAAGCATGTCGCGGTCGCTGCCCACGGCGATGATGCGGTCACCGCTGACGGCCAGAGCAGTAGGGGAATTTTGAGAAGCCCGATTTGCCGACCAGATTTTTCCGTTTACCAGAATCAATTGAGGATCGGTGAAATGTGTATTCATCGTGGTGAAGAAGATTGGGGTTGTGGGTTACGTTTTAAAGATGAAAGATGAGGAGCAAGTAGCAAGTGGCAAGTAGCGATATGCAAGGGTGTCAGAAACAAAAAACCCCGCCGAAGGAGCGGGGCGAGACGGAAATAGGGTACCCGAAATCAGGATTGCCCGTGGGTTTCGTAGTAGTAATCCAGTTTGTTGTTGAGGAACTCTTCCTGAGCATACACAATGGGGCTTTCCTCTTCGTCGAATTCCTGAGCCACGGGAACTTCTTCCGGTTCCGGGGCCAGGAAATCTTCTTCCATTCCCCCTTCCAGCTCTTCCAGAATCTGACGGTCGCGTTTCTTCTGATAAATCTCCTCGTTGATCTGCCGAGCACGCTTGGAGATGATCATCACGGCTTCATACAAACTTTCACTTAACGACAAGATTTTATCCAAATCCTGAGTTTTGGCCGGCATAGCAACACCTTCCCTTCAATGAGTACCTGTTTCTTAAAAGCGGCGCCAATATACATAACTGCGGGCGGCAAATCAACGGCGTTCAAAAAAATCTTCCGAACCGCTAAGCAAAACGATGCTTCGATGCCCTCCGATGAAGAACGCCCCGGGATTACCGGCTCTGATTTCGGGAAGCGGTCAGGAGAGCATGGATTTTCCCCAGCACTTCGGCGTCCCCCGGATTGACTTTGAGAAGGGCCTCATAGTGCCCGATGGCGGCAACATAATCTTTCTTTTTAGCCGCCGCTTCCGCCAGTTGATAGTAGTGGTTTCGCACTTTCTCTCGCAATTCCAGCGCCGGGGTGTATTCCGGATCCAGCTTTAGAATCTGGTTTAGATACAGCATCACGTTGTCGTCTTTAGGAGAAATAAACCGCTGTTTTTGAAAAGCGAGGTTGGCTTTTACCATGAGCTGCCGGAGAGTCTCCCGGGCATTGCCCCGGGGAGTTTGGGGAGTCTGTTGGGAAAGCTGTTGCTGAATGGCGGCGATTCTTTGTTGCACGGTAGGCGTCAGGGGATCTTCCGGATAGCGGTTGGCAAACTCGGTGAACTCGTTCAGGGCTGCTTCGTATTCCCCGGCGGCGTAATGGGCTTCGGCGCGAGAATACAGGGCGGTTGGGTTCCCCTGATCTTTACGGAGCACCAACAGGATCGCCGCCGCACCGATGAGGATAAGGGTTACCAGCGCCAGAATCATTACTCCCTGCCGGGAACTTTTTTCCCGGGATGGCCCGGAGGGCGTTGGAGATGAAGAAGGTTCCGGGGCAACCTCCACCGCTTCCGCTTCATAATAATCCGGCTCCGGGGGGTGTTCCCCCGGGGAGGCATACGCCTGCTGCTGCATTTGCTGATGGATGACTTCCTCAAGATCGGCCTGATCCATGGGGAAATGTCCCTCCGGAAAAGAAGCGTCCTCTGAAATCGGCGTCAGGCCGGAAGGATCTTTTCGGCTGTCGGGTACATCGGGTAGGTTTGCGCTCTGCTGAATCTGATCAAAGGTAGCAATACCCCGGCCCTGCTCTGCCTGCACTTTCTCGGGAATCTCCGGTGGGAGGGGTTTAGATTCGGCGCCGTTATTCGCCTTCCCGGCATCCTTCCCCCGGTTCCCCTTTTTCACGGTGACAAAATCAATGCCGTGCACCGGACAGATATTCTTTTCAATCTCGGCTTCACATAATTCGCAATAGAATATTAAATTCTGGGCGGATTGACTCATAACAAAACTCCCGGATTTCCGTTTCCAATTTCGGCTCCGTAAAATTTAGGCAGCACAATTAGAACAGGCATCCACGGTTCTATTGTGCGCCAACGCAAATTGACCGGGGTCAATTTTCAATTTGAGGAACGAAAGGGGAACTCACCAAACGCCGGCGCATTCATCGACGCCAAAACACAAAAGTTTTTGATATTCTCTCAAAAATCAATAGTTTTAACCTCTAAAATGCCAACTGAAGAAAACCCAACTGTTTTGTGCGAACAGCATCCGAGGTAACATCATGCAAGTGTTGAAATCCATTCCCCTCTTTGGGGTGTTGTGGATCATTTATAACCTGATCGTGGTGGCCTTTAGTTCTCCGGAAGCTCCCCTGATGAGCACCCCCATCCCCGGAAAAGGGTATGAACTGCCTTCCGGTACCCTGTGGCATCCAACCTATGGGGATCTTATGCTGATGCTGGGATTGGTGGTGCTGTATGTGGAGATATTAAAATCTACCCGAAGCGGTAACCTCACGGTGGTGGATCATACCCTTTCCACGTTTGTGTTTATCGGGTATTTGCTGGAGTTTTTGAACGCCCAGCCTTTCGGGGAATCGACGTTTCTGCTTCTGGGAATGATGTCGATGGTGGATGTGATTGCCGGGTTTACCATTACCATTGTGGCCTCCCGGCGGGATTTTACCGTGGGTGGGGGATAGTGCCGATGGGGTGAGGGAAATCTGATGAATTTTTACATCAAATGGAATTTACGCAACATAGCTGCCAGTTTCTTATCATCCTCCGCCTTGTCTCTCAAGTAAGGAAGGAGTTCCTCCCATGCCGTGACATGATCTCCGATTCGACCTTCCCTTTCCAGTTGCGCAATAGTTTCTTCTTTCGCTTTCCGAATGATGGTTCGCCGATCCCAATACGCAAATCCA
>CAYQGB010000102.1:0-12984 GCA_964416895.1 uncultured Calditrichaceae bacterium | reverse complement strand
AACGCACCCGACCGGATTGGCTGAAAATTCGCTTTTCCATAAATGAGAATTACCGGGATCTGTTGCAGATTGTCTCCACCAACCATCTGCATACGGTCTGTCAGGAGGCGCGCTGTCCCAACCAGAGCGAATGCTGGGGGCGAGGCACGGCCACCCTGATGATCCTGGGCGACGTGTGTACCCGCTCCTGCGGCTTCTGCGCCGTGAAAACCGGGCGCCCTCCCATATACGACCGGGATGAACCCCGACGGGTGGCTCTGGCAGTGCAAAAGATGCATCTGAACCACGTGGTCATCACCTCCGTCAATCGGGATGAATTGCCCGATCAGGGGTCGGAAGTGTGGGCGGAAACCATCCGACAGGTGCGGGCGCTGAATCCGGATACCTCCATCGAGGTGCTCATCCCCGATTTCAAGGGGCAGTGGGAACCCCTCAAGCGGGTGATCGAGGCCCATCCGGATATTCTGGGGCACAACATCGAAACCGTTCCCCGACTGTACCGCCGGGTGCGCCCCCAGGCCAAATATGAGCGCTCCCTGTGGGTGCTGCAAAAATCCCATGAACAGGGCATGGTGGCCAAGACCGGGGTCATGGTTGGCCTGGGAGAAACCTTTGAGGAGGTAGTGGAGGTGATGAAAGATGCCCTTTCGGCGGGGGTGGAAATCTTCACCATCGGGCAGTACCTGCAGCCCACCAAACGGCATCTTCCGGTGGAGCGATTTGTGCATCCCGATGAATTTGCGGAATACAAGCGGATCGGTGAATCCCTGGGACTGCGGCATGTGGAATCCGGGCCGCTGGTGCGGAGTTCTTATCATGCCGAGGAGCAGGTGGATCGGATGCGCGGCGCGCCCTGTGGCGGGGTCGCGGCCGCAGCTTTCTCCGGGAATCGTTGATCGGCTTCTCCGGATTCCGTATATTCCGGCGTGCCGGGAGTCGGTACGCGCGTTTTCGGAAGCAACCGGTTCGATGTTGATGATGATGGCGGATGCGGTGTTGGTGAGTCCGCAGGTGAGAACTGATCGAGGGTGCGGCGAATCATGCGTTGGAAGGCGGGTTCCGAAACGGCTGTGGCAGATGAGAGTTGGCAGGGACGGCTGACGGATAATTTCCAGGAACGGAACATCGCTCCCCCCGGAATCTCTCCGGTGTTATCTTCCTTATATCGCACTATCCCATTACATCTGAGAATTTCGCAAAACCAACCGACAACGGTTGCCCATCGGCGTGTAAGGCCAGGAAACGTATTGCGTAGTGCGTATTGCGTAGCCGATTCATTACCCATTACGCAATACGCATTACGCAATACGCATCACGCATCCCGTATCCCGCACTACGCATTCTCATCCATTTCTTTCTCAATTTTTCCCAATCATTTCCATAAATCCACAGGAACCGTAAATCAGGAGCAAGCACCATGATTGTTGGCGTTCCTAAAGAAACATTTCCCAACGAGCGACGGGTGGCCTTGATTCCCGCCCATATCGCTCTGTTGCAGAAGTTAGGTTGTGAAGTGGTGGTAGAGTCCGGCGCCGGGGCTTCGGCCGGTTTTCCGGACGCGGAGTATCAGGACAAAGGCGCCACGGTGGTAAAAAAGCGGGAGGATGTCTTCGCCAAAGCGGAGGTCGTTCTTCAGGTCCGGGGCTACGGCGCCAACCCGGAGAAGGGGAAATCCGATGTCAAGCTGCTGCGATCCGGGCAGCTGGTGGTGGGCTTTATGGAGCCGCTCCTGGCCAGAGGAGAGATGCAGGCGCTGGCGAAGACCGGCGCCACGATCATGGCCATGGAGTTGATCCCCCGAATCACCCGGGCCCAGAGCATGGATGCCCTCTCTTCCATGGCCAATCTGGCCGGGTACAAGGCGGTAATTCTGGCCGCGGATCACCTGCCCAAAATTTTCCCCATGATGATGACCGCCGCCGGCACCATCGTGGCCGCCAAAGTGTTCGTGGTCGGCGCCGGGGTGGCCGGACTTCAGGCCATTGCCACCGCCCGACGGCTGGGGGCCGTGGTACAGGCCTACGACATCCGCCCGGCGGTGAAAGAGCAGGTGCAGAGTCTGGGCGCCAAGTTCGTGGAACTGGAACTGGAAGTGGCCGAAGCGGAAGATAAGGGCGGCTATGCCAAAGCCATGGATGAGGAGTTTTACCGCAAACAGCGGGAAATGATGACCCGGGTGGTGGCGGAAAGCGATGTGGTTATCACCACCGCAGCGGTGCCCGGGAAAAAGGCTCCCATCCTGATTACCGAAGAGATGGTCAAGGGCATGCCCTCCCGCTCGGTGATCGTGGATCTGGCCGCCGAACGGGGCGGAAACTGCGAACTGACCAAACCGGGGCAGGTGATCGAAAAGCACGGGGTCACCATCATCGGGATTACCAACCTGCCCTCGGAGGTTCCCTACAACGCCAGTCAGATGTACTCTCGAAATCTGGCCAACCTGCTGGCGCTTATTATAAAAGAAGGGAAGATGGAACTGAACATGGAGGATGAGATCATCCGGGAAACCATTGTGGCCAAAGACGGGGAGATCATCCATCCCCGGGTGAAGGAAGCGATGGCCTCCTGAGCGGAAAATGATTCTCCATCATCCGCCTGCGTGCATTTCGGATGATGGGGATTCTCGACGGAAAAACCTTTGTGGAGGAACGATCCATGGATATCATCATGTTGTTAACCGTTTTTGTGCTGGCGATTTTCGTCGGCTTTGAAGTGATTACCAAAGTACCTCCGATTTTGCATACCCCTCTGATGTCCGGATCCAACGCCATTTCCGGCATCACCATCGTGGGGGCGCTGCTATCCGCCGGTGGAGCGGTGGCTACTTCTGGAAGCGCTCCCATCACCATTCCTTTGTTGAATATGCAGATGTCCCTGACCAACATTCTGGGGTTTCTGGCGGTGGTATTCGCCACGATCAATGTGGTAGGTGGATTTCTGGTGACGCATCGAATGTTGGAAATGTTCAAACGAAAGGACTGAGACTATGATTTCACCGGCGTTAATGAACCTGGCATACCTTGTGGCTTCGGTGCTCTTCATTCTGGGATTGAAGGGGCTGGCCCATCCCCGGACGGCGGTGCGGGGAAACCTGATGGGCGCTCTGGGGATGCTCATTGCCATTGTGGTCACCCTGTTGAAGGGCAACCTGGATTTTAGTCTGATCATCGCCGGGCTGGTGATCGGTTCGGCGGTAGGGGCGATCCTGGCGGTAAAGATCGAAATGACCGCCATGCCTCAGCTGGTCGCTCTGTACAACGGCTTCGGCGGTCTGGCCTCGCTGCTGGTGGCCGGGGCGGAGTTGATCAAAGAGACCTCCCTCACTCCCGATCCGGCTCTGCAGATGATGGTCGCCACGGTGGCCTCGGGCATCATCGGGGCGGTAACCTTTTGGGGAAGCCTGGTGGCTTTCGCCAAATTGCAGGGCGTGGTGGTGCCGGATCAACCGGTGCGCTATACCGGGGAGCAGGTGGTCAAGGTGCTGCTGCTGGGCGGCTCCATTGCCCTGGGGGTATTGCTGGTGCAGGAACCGTCGCAAACGGAGCTGTACTGGTATCTTAGCGCCATCGCTTCGGTGCTGGGCGTGCTACTGGTGATCGCCATCGGAGGGGCGGATATGCCCGTGGTGATTGCCTTGTTGAACTCCTACTCCGGGCTGGCTGCCGCCGCCACCGGATTCGTGCTCAGCAACAACGTACTGATCATCTCCGGTTCCCTGGTAGGCGCCTCGGGAGTGATCCTGACCAATATCATGTGTAAGGCGATGAACCGGTCGCTGCCGAATGTGCTGTTCGGCGGGTTCGGGGCGATTCAGGAGACCGCCAGCGCCGACGATGTGTACGGCGGAAAGGTCAAATCCACTTCCGCCGAGGAAGTGGCCATGCTCCTGGAAACCGCCCGCCGGGTGGTGGTGGTGCCGGGATACGGCATGGCCGTGGCCCAGGCCCAGCACGCCGTGCGGGATCTGTTCAACCTGCTGGAATCCCGGGGCATTACCGTGGAGTTTGCCATCCATCCCGTGGCCGGGCGAATGCCGGGGCACATGAACGTGCTGTTAGCGGAAGCGGACATCCCCTACGATAAGCTGGTGGAGATGGATGACATCAATCCCACCATGGAGCAGGTGGATGTGGCCATCGTGTTGGGGGCCAACGACGTGGTCAACCCGGTGGCCCGCACCGACCCCAACAGCCCCATCGCCGGCATGCCCATCATCGACGTGGATAAGGCCAAGACGGTGGTGGTCATCAAACGCAGCCTCAGTCCCGGCTTTGCCGGTATTCCCAATCCCCTGTTTGCCGCCGATAACACCCTCATGCTCTTCGGCGACGGGAAAAAGATGGTGCAGGAGATTGTGACCGCATTGAAAGAGGGGTAACCCGGCGGGAAAATCGGCCCCGGCAATTGTGGCCGGAGCAAAATTTGATAGAAGCAACCGGTTCGTATTGCGTATTGCGTAACGGTGGTTACGCAATGCGCAATACCCGGCGAAACCATCCCCACTACTGCATACCGATTGTAGAGAGGGCGCTCTTCCCAAACCTGCGAAAGTAATCCGGGGATATAATTTCACCGGTTGGATAATTCTTCTTAAAAAATTTATTCCCCCATTTGGAATTTACCGGCGAAATGTTATATTAGCCGCCTTATTCTTGTGAATGAAATCATTTGCTCTGAATTGCAGTTGCGGGTTGTGATGTGGTGATATGCGGTTAGCGGCGGTTGCGGTTGTTTCTGTTGGGCGGAGAATGTCACCCACTCTTTTATAGAAAAAACTCTTGCCTGAACCGAGTTGGGTTGTTATTCTTGCCACGTTTTTTTTCGACCTGGTAGTCCGATGAATTTACGCCGTGATGCCATGACATCTGGAATTTGAATCGGTTGAGGATGGTTATTTGACCTTCTGTGGCGATCAAAACCAAGGGGAACGGTTATGAATCTATTCGGTGCTCCCATTCCTGCTCCCACCGCCGAACATCTTGCCATTGCCAAAATCTCCGTAGTCATTCTCTCCCTGCTGTTTGTTCCCTACATCAGCATTCTTTCCGGGACGGTGTTGTTCTCGCTGGGATTTGTGTACCGGGGGCACAAGGAGGAGAGGCCGTTTTTTCTGCGTTTTGCCCGGGATCTGGTGAACACGTTCATTCACTGGGGCAGCGGAATTGTTCTGGGAATCCTGCCGGTGTTTACCCTGATGGTCTGTTTCGCCCAGATTTTGTGGGGGAGCGAAGTGGCCATCACCCGCTTTTTTACCTGGACGCTGGTATTCATCGCTGCGGCGGTGATTCTGGCGCAATTTTACAAAAAGACCTTTGCCGCCGGGGAGGAAGAGTCCTACCTGCAATATTTCCTGGGGCTGGCAACCCTGGGCGCCCTGACCCTGGGAGGCTTCGCCTTTGTGAGCACGGTAACCGTGGCCACTTTTCCGGAAAAATGGCCCCTCATTACCACCTTTATTCCTCTGACCTACGACTGGAACATGTTAGCCCGGTTCACCCACTTTACGGTCGCGGGGCTGGCGATGACCGGGGCGGCCATCGTGTTCTTTTTTATCAACTGGATGGGCGGTAAGGAAGACCTGGATGCGGAATATCGGGAATACGTGCGCAAGTTTGGTGGAGGCGTGGCCCTGGGCTTCGGAATTTTGCAGACCCTGTTCTATCTCTGGTATCTGGGCACCCTGCCGGAATTTGCCAAATCCTGGAGTGTATATCACATCGGCATTGCCGGGATCGCCACCCTGTTGCTGGTCAGTTATCTGTTGTATGCCCTGTTGAGCAAGGCCAATACCGGCCTGGGAGTTCCGGTGTTCATTCTGTTTCTGGTGTTTTTCTTTCTGGTCAGTTATGGGGAAAATCAGGCCCGGGAAAACGCCCTGGTGTATCAAAATTATGCCCTGGCGAAAAAGGCCGCCGAGATCGAAGCCGAGATCGAGGCCAGGCGGGCCGAGAAAGCCCCCGGCGGTGGAGAAACGGCCGATATCGCCAAAGGGGAAGAGATTTACAATACCCGCTGTATCGCCTGCCACCGATTCGATCAACGGGTGGTCGGCCCTGCCTATTTTGATGTTCTCCCCAAGTATAAAGACAACTTCGATGGTCTGGTAGAGTTTATTCTGAACCCGGTGCGGGTCAATCCGGAGGAGTTTCCCGCGCCCATGCCCAATCAGGGGCTTTCACCGGCAGAGGCGAAAGCGGTCGCCAGTTATCTGATGAAACGTCTGGAAGAGCACGAACAACAGCAATAACCGGAATGGGTTGACGGCGCCCTCAGGCTGTGGATCAAGCTTTCAGGAGAGGATTATGCGACTGGCAGTTTTAACTATCTTAACAGGATTCTTTCTGGTGTGCGGGGCGGCGGTATTCCTGATGGGAATGTACTGGGAGAGGGTCGAGCAACCCGAACCCCAGCCGATTGCCTTTCCCCACGACTTTCACGCCGGCACCGGAATGGTGACCCTTTCCACGGGAGAAAAACGGGCCGGATTGGGTCTGCCCTGCACCCATTGCCACGTCTACGTGGATAAGTCCCGCTTCGCCACCGTACCGGCGGTGAAAATTTGCGTGGATTGCCACAAAGGGGTGCAAACCAAAAGTCAGGAAGCGGCCAAAGTGATGGAGTACTGGGATCGCCAGGAGCCGATTCCCTGGGTTCGCATCCACAAGGTAAAAGATTTTGTGTATTTCTCCCACAAACGCCATATCAAAGCCGGGGTGGATTGTGCAGTGTGCCACGGAGATATGACGGTGGTGAAGACGGTAAAGAAGGTTCGCACGTTTCAGATGGGCTTCTGTGTCAGTTGCCATCGTGCGAACGGAGCGCCCCAGGACTGCTGGACGTGCCATAAGTAACGGTTTATGCGGAGGATATCGATGAAACGTCGCGACTTTCTCAAGTTTGTGGGTATGGCTTCCAGCGCTGCGGTGTTGACCTCCTGCGGCGCGGAAAAAGGCACGGAGAAGATCATCCCCTTCCTGATCCCCCCCGAGGAAGAAGATTATCTGCCCGGCGAGGCCATGTACCGATATTCCGCCTGCACCGAGTGTCCCGCCGGGTGTGGGGTGGAAGTGAAGATTGTGGATTTTAACCCCAAGAAATTAGAGGGCACCAAAGGCCATCCCATCAACGATGGTGCCCTGTGCCTGCGGGGGCAGGCCTCGCTGATGCGCCTGTATCATCCCCAACGGCTGAAATCTCCCCTGAAGCGGAATCCCGACGGCAGCCTGACGCCGATCTCCTGGGAAGAAGCGTATCAGCTTATTCTGGATAAAATGCAGGAAGCTCAGGGGCAGGGGCGGCGCAACGTGTGGCTCTCCGGGATGACCGGCGGTTCCCTTTCCGCCCTGATCGACGAATTCTCCCGGAAAACCGGAGTGGAGCGGCTGCCGGAGTATGAACTGTACAGCCAGGCCAATCTTCGGGAAGCTTACAAAAGCGTGTTTGGCCGGGATGAGATTCCCGCCTATACCATCGAAAAGGCCGATTTTCTGCTGACCTGTGGGGCGGACATCATCGAGACGTTTATGAACCCGGTGGAAAGCGGGGTACAGTTGCAAAAAGCCCGGGAGCACAACGAACTCAAGTGGGTGCATCTGGAACCCCATGCCTCGCTGACCGGATTCAAGGCCGATGAACGCAAGGTGATCAAGCCCGGCAGCGAAGCCTATGTGCTGGCCTTCTTGCTCAATTTTATCCTGACCAGCAAAGTCGCCAAAAACGACCTGCCTTCCTCCGTGGAGGGACGATTGCCCACGGTAACGGAGGCGGAAGCGGCGGAAAAGAGCGGCCTTTCCACCGAGGAGCTTACCCATCTGGCCGAAGCGTTTCTGGCCGCGGCCAATCCCCTGTTGATCGTGGGAGGGGTATCCACCGCTCAGCCCAACGGGGCGGCGGTAGCCCTGTTTACCGCTTTAATTCAATGGACGCTGGGCATGACCGACTCGGTGGTGGATTTCTCCCGCAGCCGGGATTACAGCCGGGTGGGTACCCTGCGAGATGTTCGGCGGCTGGCCGGGCGGCTGAACAACGGCGAAATCGGGGTGATGCTGATCGCCAACACCGATCCCGTGGGGACGGCGCCGGCGAGCATTGGGCTGAAGGACGCTCTGAGGCAGGCTTCCTTCCGGGTGGCCCTGACCGATTTTGCCGATACCCCCACCGCCCGGACCTGCGACCTGCTGCTGCCGCTGGCCCACAGTCTGGAAAGCTGGGGAGATGTCTCGCCTCGAAAAGGGGTGACCACCGTACTCCAGCCGGTGATCGATCGGCTGTACGACAGCCGCAGCGAGGGGGAATTCCTGCTGGAATTAATGCAAAAGGCCACCGGGGCCGCCGGCGGGCAGAGTTATGAGGCGTATCTCCGCAACCGATGGAGCCGCGCCTTTGGAGCCGCCAACGTGGATAAAGTAATCCAGACCGGTTACCACGAAGCCCCGGCATCTCCGGGAGCCGTAAGGCTGGCTTCCGGGCCGGTGGCGACGGCGCTTTCCCGGGTGAAGCTGGATGCCGGCCTGTCCGGCAACGTCCTTTATGCCCTGCCTTCCATCCGCACCTACGACGGGCGCAGCAAGGCGCTGAAACTGGCGCAGGAGGTGCCCGATCCGCTCACCTCTATTTCCTACGGAAGCTGGGTGTCCCTGTCTCAGGAGTCGGCGAAAGAGCTGGGATTGCCGGAGAAATCGCTGGTGCGGAAGGATCGGGAGCAGGTGCGTATCGGGCAGGGCAACCACATGATGACCTTGCCCACCTTCATTCAGCCGGGACTGCCCAGGGGCGTGTTTACCATGTATCGGGATCAGGTAGATCCCGCCTTGCTCGGCTACGATGAGCAGACCGGTGAGCCGCTGGCCACCGTTAGCGGCGTGGAAGTGGTCAACGACGGCACCACCAAACCGCTGGCGATTCTGGCCGGTAGCTATGAGCAGGGGCATCGCAATATCGTGCGGGAAACCCTGCGGCATCACATCCCCTGGCTGGAAGGGGACGAAACCCTCTATCCGGAAGTCAGATATCCCCAGTATCGCTGGGGCATGACCATCGACCTGGAAAGCTGCATCGGGTGCTCTGCCTGTGTGGCCGCCTGTCACATCGAAAACAATATCCCCTGTGTGGGAGAGGAAGAGCACTTACTGGGCCGGGAGATGTCCTGGATTCGCATCGAGCCGTTCTACTTTGAAGACGGCACCATGGATACCCTGGTGATGCTCTGTCAGCAATGCGGGGCGGCCCCCTGTGAAAACGTCTGCCCGGTGTATGCCACCTACCACAACGATGAAGGGCTGAACGTGATGGTGTACAACCGGTGCGTGGGCACCCGGTATTGCCACAACAATTGCCCCTACAAAGTGCGCCGGTTCAACTGGTTCGATTGGACCGATGAGGGCGCCTGGGCGGAGCCGTTAACCCGGATGCTCAATCCGGAAATCTGGGCCCGGCCCAAAGGGGTCATGGAAAAGTGCACCTTCTGCGTGCAGCGGATTCGGAAGGCCAAAGATCGGGCCAAGGATGAAGGGCGAACCGTGCGGGATGGGGAAGTGGTGCCCGCCTGCGCTCAGACCTGTCCCACCAACGCCATCACCTTTGGCAACCTTCTGGATCCGGAATCGGCGGTCGTCAAAAAATCTCAATCGGATCGATCTTTCCGGGTACTGGAAGACATGGGCACCAGACCTGCGGTACACTATTTGCGCAAGGAGGAAACAGCATGAGTTCACGAGCAAGTGGCGCGCTCGGAGCCAGCGATCCCACGGTACAGGAGATAGAATCTCCGGTAGTATTTAAGGATCAATTGGAACGGGACGTTTTTGCGGCGGTAAGTAAGCCCCGACCGATTTACTGGTTGGCGCTGTTTCTGGCCGTCTCCGGGGTGATTTTCGGCGCTGCCTGCTGGGCCTACCAGATCATTACCGGCTTGGGTGTGGCCGGAATTATGAACCCGGTGGGCTGGGGGGTGTATATTACCGACTTTGTGTTCTGGGTCGGGATCGCTCACTCCGGCACCCTGATTTCGGCCATCCTGTTTCTGTTCCGGGCCCGATTTCGCAGCAAATTTAACCGCGCCGCCGAGGCCATGACCGTCTTCGCCGTGCTGACCGCGGGATTGTTTCCCCTCATCCACCTCGGGCGGGTATGGTTCTTCTACTGGCTGTTTCCCTATCCCAATCAGCGTCAGATCTGGGTAAACTTCAAATCCCCCCTGGTGTGGGACGTGTTTGCCGTCAGCACCTACCTGACCGTGAGTGTGGTGTTCTGGTATGTGGGGATGATTCCGGATCTGGCCATCGGACGGCGGCTGAAAACCGGCCTCGCCCGGCGACTGTACAGCATCTTTTCCCTGGGCTGGACGGGTACATTCCGGGAGTGGCAGCATTACAATCAGCTTTATAAATTTCTGGCCGCCCTGGCGACCCCTCTGGTGCTCTCGGTGCACTCGGTGGTATCCTGGGACTTCGCCATGGGGATTGTATACGGCTGGCACACCACCATTTTTGCTCCCTATTTCGTGGCCGGGGCGATCTTCTCCGGATGCGCCATGGTCATTACCCTGATGGTGCCCATGCGCAAGCTGTTCCGTCTGGAGCGCTATATCTCCGTGGATGATTTCGAGAAGCTGGCCAAGCTGTTAATGCTCACCGGTTTGATCGTATCCTATGCCTATATTATCGAATTGGCCCTGGCGATGTACTCCGGAAATGTGTATGAATACGAGCAGTTCATGTACCGTCTCTTCGGCGATTACGCCTGGGCCTACTGGACCATGATTATCTGCAACGTGGTCTCGCCCCTGACCCTGTTTATCCGCAAATTGCGGCGGAATTTGCTCTACCTGTTTATCCTCTCCATTCCCATCAACATCGGGATGTGGTTCGAGCGCTTCAACATCATCGTGATCTCCCTCTCCAAAGATTTTGATCCCTACGCCTTCGGTTTGTACTGGCCTTCCTGGGTGGAATGGGGGATCACCATTGGAAGTTTCTCCTGGTTCTTCATGTGGTTTCTGCTGTTTGCCAAAACCATCCCGGTGCTGGCGGTGACCGAGATTAAGGAGGAAGTGGAATGATGGAATTCCGGTTTGATGATAAGGCAAGCTTTCTGGAAAAGCTGGAGGAGTTGCTGGAAAGCGGGGTTTCTCCCCGGAAGATGACCGTCATTATGCCCCATCCGGATCACGACGTGGAGCATCTGATGGAGCACTACGACAAGCCCAGTAAGCTGAAATATTTTACCCTGGCCGGCGGATTGACCGGTTGCATCACCGGGTATGCGTTCACCAACTGGACGGCTCTGGATTGGCCGCTGATCACCGGTTCCAAGCCGCTGATGTCCTGGGCGCCGTACACGGTCATCGCCTTTGAGTTAACCATTCTGTTCGGAGCGCTGGTATCTTTTGCCGGATTGTTGCTGTTGGGGCGCCTGCCCCGGTTCAGCCGGATTGTTGCCGAGGAGGTGGAGGACTACGGAAATCAGTTTGTGATTATGATTGAAGATGAGGGTTGACGATGGGGTTCTTGAACATGAATACTCGCACGCTGCTGGCTTTTCTGGTGGGACTTGCCATTGTCGCCGGCTTTGAGTTCCTGGTCAAAGATAACGGTTCCCTGATGTACTGCCTGACCTTTTTCATCGCCGTGTCCCAGGGGCCGATTGCCATTATCGCCGCCACGGAAATCGCCGGAACCACCTGGGCCAAACCCTACAAGCGGGAACTGCTCTCCGTTCGCCACATGATGCTGTTCCTGGCCGGAGCATTCGTCATCTTCCTGCTGGCCGGAAAACTGCACCTGTACACCTCCTGGATGGAGGGGGAACATCACCACAAATGGTTGAATCCCACCTTTTTCAGTATTCGCAATGTGGTATTGCTGCTTCTCGGATGGGTGGTGGCCAATAAGTATGCCGCCGAAAGCCTGATGGAAAGCGAGAAGAAAACCCGCTGGGCGCTGTTCTGGGTGTTCACCTATGTGGTATCCCAGACGGTGTTTGCCTTTGACTGGGTGATGTCCCTGGATTATCCCTGGATCAGCACCCTGTTCGGCGGTTACTTCTTCATCGAGGCCTTTTATTCCGGGCTGGCCCTGGCGGCGGTGTTTACCTTTTTTCACTATTCCGATTTTATCAAAGAGTTTACCGAAGCCCGCTTCCAGAAAGCCCAGATGGATATGATGACCCTGATGTTCGGGTTCAGCGTGTTCTGGGCCTATCTGTTTTTCTCCCAGTATCTGGTCATCTGGTACGGCAACATTCCTGAAGAGGTGGGCTGGATGGTGGCCCGGGTACGGGAGTTCGGCAACCTTCTGTATCTGGTGATCCTGATCATGTTTGTGATCCCCTTCGTCACCATGCTGTTTCGCAAGGTCAAGGGGAATCCCCGGGCGGTGGTGTTCCTGGGCGCTCTGGTATGGGTAGGGCTGTTGATGGAGCGTTATTTTATGATTCGCCCCCGGATGAATCTGCATCCGGTTATCACGGCCATTGAATTTGTGGTCATCGGGCTGGTGTTTCTGGTGGCCATCCGCGATACCCGGCAACTGACCCCCGCGGGGTAGCCTCCGATCGCGCCGGTTTTTCTGAGATCGATACCTTGAAGATGATCAAGACAGGGAACGGGGATAAGCGTCTCCGTTCCCTTTTTTGTTTGAGTGTGTACCAATTCCCCCGATTTTCCCGAAATACCCACAAAAAATTAACCTTCCCCCAAAAGTTTCTTGCAATTGTGCCGTTAATTGGGCATATTTGTCCAAAATATTAGTGAATTTTAAACTTTTCTGCGCAGGCTTCGCTTTCGCTTCCGATTGCCGTTCTCTTCACCGCCGGTTCTCGTCTTTTCCGCCGACAGCAGGAACGACCTGGTTGTTTTCTTGAAAAACGTACACCCTGATTTTGTCGGAAAAATAGGCCGCATCAGTTGCGAATTCAGGGGCTTATACAACGATCAGTTTCATAAATTCAGGAGGTATCGGTATGAAACTCCGGGATATTCTTCAG
>CAYQGB010000101.1:0-12987 GCA_964416895.1 uncultured Calditrichaceae bacterium | reverse complement strand
TACGCAATACGCAATACGCAATACGCAATACGCAATACCCTGCCTGAGATCGGAACCGGCGCGATCTCCCGGTGCCTTTTGCTGTTCCCCCCTGACCCACGCTTTACCTCCACTGCTTGACATTGGGGCAAAAATTCCCTTACTTCTATCATCCCCAGAATAGAGCCACTCGGAGGAACCGGCATGTTCAAGCGATTGGGTGGATTGTTTGTAGTCGGTGTGGTTCTGGCGGTGGGGGCGTTTACCTTGAAATGGTGGTGGCCCCCGTTGCTGGAATTCCTCAATTTGAGGAAAGATACCCTGGAGGCCTTACAGGCGCTGGTACAGATAATTTTATGGGTTGGCGCGGCCATATTGGGGGTAATCTCCTGGTTGCGCCGGGAGAAGGCGACCGGTCTGGCACCACGAGTGGAAATATCCTCAACCGGAGAACCTCCCTCTTTGGAAAAAAAATCCTCAGAATCAACATTGCCGAAGCGGTCGGTTTCCGCTTCTGTAGAGGCCGATCCCACTGCTCTGCGTCGTACATATCTGGAGCGGTTGTTCCGCACCTGCCGAAAGCTCTCCCTCACCGGTATTGACCCCCAGGCCACCGGCGACGATCCCGAGGCGGTTTTAGATCTGGATGCCATTTACACGGCCATGCTCACCGAACAAACCGATCAGCCGGCGGAGCACCGCCGAGGTGCAGGGATCGAGCGAGAAACCCGTCGGCTGTCCGCAGTGGAGCAACTGAACAACCATAAACATCTGGTGCTGTTAGGCGATCCCGGCGGCGGCAAAAGCACCTTTGTAAATTTCGTGACCCTGTGCCTGGCCGGGGAGGCTCTGGGGAAATCCGGAGCCAATCTTTCTCTGTTGACTGCCCCCTTGCCTTCAGATGAAGAAGACGAGGAAGAGGAAAACAAACCGCCTCAACCCTGGGTTCACGGTTCTTTGTTACCGGTGCGGATTATCCTGCGAGATTTTGCCGCCCGGGGGTTGCCCGAAGCCGGCGAGGCCGCCTGTGCCGATCACCTGTGGCGGTTTATCGAAAAAGAACTCCAGAGGGCCGGCATCGGGGATTTTGCTCCCCACCTGCGCAAGGAACTGTTAGAACAGGGTGGGCTGGTGCTTCTGGATGGTCTGGACGAGGTACCCGAAGCGGAGCGGCGTCGGGAACAGCTCAAGCAGGTGGTGGAAGATTTCGTCACCACTTTTTCCCGTTGCCGGGTGCTGGTGACCAGCCGGGTGTATGCCTACCAGCAAAAAGAGTGGCGTCTGACCGACTTTGCCGTTACGAAACTGGCTCCCTTTAGCAAAGGGCAAATTCGCCGGTTCATCTACGCCTGGTACGACCATATTGCCGCCCGGCGGAGCATGGATCCTGAGGATGCCCGGGGCAAGGCGACCCTGCTGGAAGGGGCCGTCTTCAGCAGCGAACGGTTGCTGGAACTGGCCGAACGCCCTTTGCTGCTGACCCTGATGGCCAGCCTGCATGCCTGGCATGGAGGTACCCTGCCGGAACGGCGGGTGAAATTATACGCCGCCGCTACCGATATGCTGCTCCACTGGTGGGAACAGGCCAAAGTGATCCGGGATGCTCAGGGGAATATCATCCTGCAGCAACCCAGCCTCAGCCAGTGGCTACGGGCAGATCGAGAGCGAGTACGGGAACTGCTCAATGAACTGGCCTTTAAAGCCCACGCCGGCCAGTCAGACTTGACCGGAACCGCCGACGTGCCGGAAGGGGAACTGATTTCCGGGTTGATGAAATTGCGGAACAATCCGGATGTTAATCCGGCCGAACTAATGGATTATCTGGAACAACGGGCGGGGTTGCTTTTGCCCCGGGGGAACGGAGTGTACACCTTTCCCCATCGTACCTTTCAGGAATACCTGGCCGCCTGCCATCTTACCGATGATAATTTTCCGGATAAACTGGCCGAATTAGGGCGCAACGATCCCGACCGGTGGCGGGAAGTGGTGCTGTTGGGCGCCGGGAAGAGCGCCGAAGGCGCGGATTTTGCCGTATGGGCGCTGGCGGAGAACCTGTGCCCCGCAGAGGTGAACGAAAGCAAACAGGGCAAAGCCGACTGCTGGGGCGCCCTGTTAGCCGGGCAGGTGCTGGCAGAATCGGCCAATCTGAACAAAATCAGTCAGAGCAATGCGGGTAAACTGCACCGGGTGCAGCAGTGGTTGGTGTATCTACTGGAACGCTCCGATTTTCCGGCGGTGGAACGGGTGGCCGCCGGCAACGCCCTGGCCCGCCTGGGAGATCCCCGCTTTCGGGAGGAGGCCTGGTTCCTGCCCGACGAACCGCTGTTGGGGTTTATAGAAATCCCCGCCGGTACATTCCTCATGGGAAGCGACAAATCCCGGGATCCCCGGGCGGATGAGGATGAACTCCCTCAGCATGAGGTAGAACTTCCGGCTTATTACATCGCCCGCTACCCGGTGACCGTGGCCCAATTCCGGGCGTTTGTGGAGGATGCCGGATACAAACCGACCGATCCGGATGCCCTGCGAGGAATGGCCAACCACCCGGTGGTACGGGTTACCTGGCACGAGGCGTTGCGGTATTGTGAGTGGTTAACCGAAAAGTTGCGGGAATGGGATCACACTCCGGAGCCGCTGGCTCGCCGGCTCCGGGAAGAAAACTGGCGGTTTACCTTACCCGGCGAGGCGGAGTGGGAAAAAGCCGCCCGGGGAACCGACGGGCGCATCTATCCCTGGGGGGACGATCCCGATCCCAACCGGGCCAACTATGATGATACCGGGATCGGCGCCACCAGCCCGGTGGGCTGCTTTCCCGGCGGGGCCGGCCCCTACGGCTGTCTGGACATGGCCGGCAACGTGTGGGAATGGACCCGGAGCCTGTGGGGCAAGGATTTGGAAAAACCGGATTACCGGTATCCCTACGATCCCGACGACGGTCGGGAGAACCTCCGGGCGCCGGATGGGGTTGCCCGCGTGTTGCGCGGCGGTGCGTTCGACGACGATGACGGGTTCCTCCGCTGCGCTGTTCGCCTCAGGGACTATCCGTTCAACGGGGGCGGGGACATCGGATTTCGCGTGGTGTTGCGCCCATCGCTCTCTGCACTCTGATTTCTCTGAACTCTGAAACTCTGTCGGCTCGTGCGGAGCATGAGCCGGGAATTTTTTTTCCGTGAATCCCACAGGTGGTACCCGACATTCAACGGCGTAGACGTTGCATTCGTGTAAACTTTTTGACTTCCCGTCTGGTGTTCTTTCAAGGTTTATTTGACGGGTTCCCATTGTCATTCTGAGGGCTGCCGCCGGGGAAGTGCTGACTTTATGTTAAGAACGGCGGTTTCAGAAACATCGATCTCATTCGCAGGAGTGATGTCAAGGCGGCAGCCCGAAGAATCTCTTTATGAATTGTGTCCGGATAACAACCCGTCATCCAAACCTTGAAAGAGCACCGGACTTTTTGACCCCGCGCAAAAATCGTTACCCTTAACGGATACACCCTTTCACTTCCATCAAATTCACAGGAGGAGGATACGCGATGCATCGGGTATTGTGGAGCGTATTGCTGGGTATGCTGGTGGTGCAGTCCATTATAGCACAGGAGGAGCAGAAGGAGCCGCCCTCATACGGCTGGCAAAAAGAGCTGGTGGGCAACCTGAACTTTACCCAGACCAGCTTCAGCAACTGGGCACAGGGTGGGGAGGACGCTTGGTCCTGGCAACTGGATGTGCTGGGCAAGTTCGTCAACGATCAGGCGAAATTCAACTGGGCCAACGGCGTCAAATTTTCCTTCGGGCAAAGCAAAGTGGGGGATGCCCAATCCCGCAAATCCGCCGATGAACTTCGCCTGGAAAGCGTGCTCACCTACAAGCTGGGGATTTACATCAATCCCTATGTGGCGGTCACCGGGGAGACTCAGGTGGCCAAAGGCTTCTTCTTTCCCGACGATCCCGATCTTCCCAGAGTGGAAATCTCCCGGTTCATGGATCCGGCCTACTTCACCGAGAGCCTGGGGCTGGGCTATGCGCCGACCGGGGGGATCAAAACCCGCCTGGGGATCGCCCTGAAGCAGACCGTGGCCGACCGGTTTGCGGCCACCTTTACCGACGATCCGGCCACGGAGAAGATCGAAAAGGTGCGCTCGGAGGTGGGGGCGGAGTCGGTCACCGATGTCAGCCGCAAGCTGAGCCGGAACATCCTATTCACCTCCAAGCTGGAGTTGTTTTCCACCCTGGAGTCGCTGAAAACGGTGGATGTGCGGTGGGACAATGTGTTTTCCGCCAAAGTGTCCAAATACATCGGGGTCAGCTTTAATGTCAAGCTGCTGTACGATCGGGACATTTCCATCCGGCGGCAACTGAAGCAGGTGCTGGCGGTGGGGCTGACGTATGCCTTCTTGTAGAGCCGGATCGGGCATTCCGGATTCGGCCGGCGCCGGGGCTTAAAAATCCGGCACCAGCACGATTTTGCCGAACTGTTCCCCTTTCATCATCCGTTCATAGGCCTCCCGAAATCGAGAGAAGGGGTACGGCCCGTCGATGAAGGGATGAATTTCGTAGGATTCGAACAGGTGCACCATGTTGGCAAAATCGGAGGGGCTGCCCATGGTGGTGCCCTGGAGGGTCAGTTGTTTCCAGAAGATGCGGCGGAGGTCGATTTTGCCGGGATTGCCCCGGGTGGCCCCGAAGAACACCAGCCGCCCCCCGGGATTGACGATTTTGATCAGTTCGGAGAAGCCCTCCCCGCCGGCGCTATCCACAATCAGGTCGATGCCCCCCTCGCCGGCCAGTTGTTGCAGTTGCTCCGGCCAGTCGGGGTTGTGGTAGTTGGCGCCTCCTTTGGCCCCGGCCTGGAGGGCGCGCTCGATTTTGGCCTCGCTTCCGGAGGTGACCAGCACCCGGGCGCCCACGGCCACGGCCATCTGCAACATCAGCGCGGCCACCCCCCCGCCCACGCCGGTAATCAGCACCGTCTCGCCCTCGGAGAGTTTCCCCTGGGTGAACAAGGCCCGAAAGCCGGTCAGCCCGCCCAGGGGAATGGCCGCAGCTTCCTCAAAGGAGAGGTAGGCCGGCTTTTCCACCAGATTCGCCACCGGCACCCGCACGTATTCCGCCTGGGTGCCGTTGTCGGGTAGCCCCAGAATGCGGAAGTTCGGCCCCTGCACCCGGGAGTTCTCCCCCCAATCCAGCGCCGGATTGATGATGACTTCCCGATTCAGCCAGGACTTATCCGCCTCATCCCCCACTTCGGTGACGATCCCGGCGCCGTCCGATCCCAGGATGATGGGAACCCGAATACCAGGATACAGTCCCTGGATGATCCACACATCCCGGTGGTTTAACGCCGCCGCCTTGATCTGTACCACCGCTTCCCCCGGCCCCGGCGTGGGATAGGCCACTTCGGCAATTTCCAGAGAATCGAAGTTTTTCTCTTCCTGAAGCAGAAGGGCTTTCATGGTTTTCATAGCGGCCTCCCTGATTTGGTTTTTTGACGTTCAATCCCATGGTGATCTGAGGCGTTCATACGCCGCAAAAAGAAGCACCCACCGCAGCGGTTTAGCCCCGGGTTCTGTGAATATTCATCCCCATTATACCGAGAGAATTTGGATTTTGAATGCCTCCATAGCAGGTGATCCGAATAGATGGCTATAGTCTGAACAGTTTGCGCAAGATGTTTAGCAGTAGCTCTTTATTCTCAAAGATGTAGATCACGGCGGATAAAACCGTCAATATCGTGACAATGAGCATAGAAATGCCGATAACATCTGTGTATGTTGGCCGGTATGGATGAGGATTGGCGGGAAAATAGTTATGCAGATTGATCATGATCAGAATCAGGAAGATGGTCAGCATCTGAGCGAAGGTTTTCCATTTGGCTAGAATGTGGGTGATGATGGGTTTGTTGACATGAAGGGCATAAATCCGCACCGAGGTGATAAAGGCATCCCGGGCGATGATTACCCACACCATCCAGGGGATTACGTAGTCCAGGGCCACGAATGCGATCAGGGCCGAGGAGACCAGAATTTTATCGGCCAGGGGATCCATGAATTGCCCTGTGCGGGTAATCACACCGAATTTACGGGCATACCATCCGTCGTACCAGTCGGTGAGGGCGGCAATGCAGTACACAATGGAACCGGCCAACTGCGCGGAAGGCTTTTTTTGCAGGATCAGGAATAAAAATACCGGCGTCAGAAGAATACGAAGAATTGTCAGTTGATTTGGAACGGTCAATCGCATATACTTGGGATCATTTTGGAAACGTAAAATTTAACTATCCGGTCTATTTTTCAGAAATCTTTTTTCAGGTCTGATGGCCTCGGGGCCGGAGCCGATTTGTTCTTTTGCATTAAAAGGCTAAATTTTGCCTTCCCGACGCACGAACATAAAGTGACAATTTAGGAAAAAGAGCGTCTATAACAAAAAATCGGTCGCAAATCTTCTGTGAGTTGAATCATACGGAAGGTAGGGCGACTAAGTATATTAAAAACTGCATGTAATTGACGTGGCGGAGCTACATCCAGCCGAACTGGATGAACGACCAACTTGAAAGGCAGGGACGCGCTATGTTATCAACGAAAACGCATGGTACAGGTCGGGTGATTTCGTCAGCCTACTCTTCGACGCGGAATACCGCCATCGTCGGGATGAACCATATCGGCGCCACAGTCTATATGAGGGGGATGTATGGAGCGCCGGAAACCCATAAGCTGGTGGGAATGATCAATATTGAGCCGGTGGATAATACCCTGAAGGATATGGTGTTTCCGGAGCGGCTGGGAGACATCTCCGAATTCAAGAATATTGTTGAGGCGTATCAGATCCACAAAATCATCGTGGCCGTCGATCCCCACGATAGCCAGAAGATTCATGAAGTGGTGCAGTTGTGCCACCGGTATGGCATTGATTACGAGCTGGTGTCGGATGCCTATGATGTGGTTTATGGGGCGGCGCTGAAAGATATTTTCCGTCGGGTATGGCAGGGGCAAAGTTTGCGCCCCGGTCGGCTACTGGAACTGGCCGCGGCTCTGATACTATTGGTGTTGTTTCTTCCCGTCTGGGCAGTGATTGCTCTGTTGATCAAACTGGATTCGCCCGGCAGTGTGCTTTGTTCTCAGGAGCGGGTGGGGAAAGATGGGAAGTTGTTCCGGGCCTATCGCTTTCGCACCATGCGGGTCGCCGACAATTCCGGCCAGGACCTTCCGGCAACCGTCCGTCGGGATGCCCTGCTCACCAGAGTGGGCAAACTCCTGAAACGCTCTCGCCTGGAAGAGTTGCCCCTTTTGCTGAACGTTATTGTGGGAGACATGAGTTTTATCGGCCCCAATGCGGAGCGGCCTTACTATTATCAAAAATACCGCCGGGAAGTGCCCTTTTATGAGAATCGGGTAAAGGTCAAGCCGGGCATTATCGGCTACGCTCAGGTGGAGTTGCACCGGCACGAGCCGGTCGAAAACATCCGGGAGGAGCTGCGCTACGATTTCTTCTATGTGGATCATCGAACCTCCTTTAAGCTGAATCTGAAAATCATCCTGAAGGCATTTCTCAATCTCTTTCGAGCGAAGGCGTAATGGCAAGCTCTACGATCAACATTCTCTCCTTTGACATCGAAGAGTGGTTCCATCCGGAGATATTTGCCGGGCGGTACCCCCGGGAAAGCTGGGATCGTCTGGAGGCGCGGGTACAGAAGAACACCGAGTTGATCCTGAATTTCCTTTCCCGCAAGCGATTGAAGGCAACCCTCTTTTTTATGGGCTGGGTGGCGGAAAAGTATCCCGACCTGGTGCGGGCGGCGGTTCAGGAGGGGCACGAAATTGCCTCCCATGGGTATGCCCACGTCATGATCAACAAGTTTGCCACCCGGGAAGATTTTCGGGCCGACCTGCGTCAGTCTATCCAGATATTGAGCGAACTTGCCGGAGAGCCGGTGATCGGATTTCGGGCGCCCACATTTTCCGTGACCAAAAAGACCCTGTGGGCCTTGCCCATTATGTTTGAAGAAGGCATCCGCTACGACTCCTCCGTTTTTCCCATCCTCCATGATCGCTACGGCATCCCCGATGCTCCCCGGGAACCGTATATGATTTTCCGGCAGGGGCAGGAGGGGATCACGGAATATCCCATGACCACGGTGCGCGTGGGCAAGTTTAATCTGCCCCTGGGTGGGGGAGGGTATCTGCGGCTGTATCCGTTCAAGTTTTCGCTGATGTTGATGAAGCGGTGTGCGGCGGAGGGGCGACCGATCATGTTTTATGCCCATCCCTGGGAATTCGATGTGGATGCGCCGCGGGTGGATCTGGGATGGGTGGGAAAAATCCGGCATTATCATGCGATCGATAAATTCTTGCAGCGACTGGATGTGATTACCGATTTGTTTCCGTTTACCTCTTTCAAAGAAGCCCGCCGTCAGAAGCTTCTGCAGGTGAATGGAGAAGCTCTTTCCGCCTCCGGCACCCCCCGGGAAGAATTGGAGATGCCACTTTAGGCGGTAGGGAAATCCTCAGACGAAACAACAACTTAAGGTTTAGCAGGGTTCTTGTCTTATGAGTCGTCCGGAGTGGTTGAAAATTATTCTGGTGCATTCGTTTCTGGAAGAAAGCGCCGCCCGGCATCCGGATCGCCCGGCGGTGTGGTATCGGGGGAAGTGGATGACCTTTGGGGAGATCGATCATCGCGCCAATCAACTGGCCAATTTTCTGGTGGAGCAGGGGGTTCGCCGGGGAGATCGGGTAGCCATCCTGTGGGAAAATGCGTTTGACTATGTGATCGCCTACTACGGGGTGCTGAAGGCCGGCGGGGTTACGGTGGAAATCAATACCGAGATTGTGGCCGAGGATCTGATATACCTGCTCAACGACAGCGGAGCAAAAGCGCTCATCGTTCAGAAGCGGTTTCTGCCCCTCCTGAAAGGAAATCTGAAGCAGGCAGGGCAGTTGCAGGCGGTAATCACCGATGGGGCTGCGGAGGAGGTGTCGGCGCTCTCTTCCGATACACCCGCATATGCTCTGGAAGAGGTATATGCCTCGGCTTCGGCCTCCCCTCCCAATGTGCGCATCATCGACATCGATCTGGCCTCCATCGTGTACACCTCCGGAAGCACCGGAAAGCCCAAAGGGGTGATGTTGACGCATCTGAACATTGTCACCAATACCCGCTCCATCGTGCAGTATCTGGATCTTACCGAAGCAGATCGGATCATGGTGGTGCTTCCCTTCTTTTACGTGTACGGCAAAACGTTGCTGAACACCCATTTTGCCGTGGGCGGCTCGGTGGTGATTGATAACCGGTTTGTGTTTCCCAATGCGGTTCTGGAGACGATGCAAAAAACGGAGTGTACCGGGTTTGCCGGGGTTCCTTCCACCTTTTCCATTCTGCTAAGCAAGTCGGCGGTACGAAAATATTCCTTTCCCAAATTGCGCTATCTCACTCAGGCCGGAGGCGCCATGGCCCCGGCGGTGCAGAAGGAGGTGGTGCAGGTGTTCTATCCGGCCAAACTCTTCATCATGTATGGGGCCACGGAAGCGTCGGCGCGGTTGTCGTATCTGGATCCGGAAGAGTTGCCCCGCCACTGGGGCTCCATCGGCAAGGCCATTCCCAACGTGGATTTGTATGTGGCCGATGAGCAGGGAAATCCCCTTCCTCCCGGAGAAGTGGGAGAGATTGTCGCCCGGGGCGCCAATATCATGCAGGGCTACTGGAACGATCCCGAAGAGACCGCCCGGGCTTTGCGAAACGGTTTATATTTTACCGGTGATCTTGGAAAGGTAGATGAGGATGGTTATATTTATGTTGTCGGGCGATCTAAGGATATGATTAAAGCCGGAGCCAATCGGGTTAGCGCTAAAGAAATCGAAGAGAAGCTTCTGGAGCACGAAGGAGTATTCGAGGTAGCCGTGGTGGGGGTACCGGATGAAATTCTGGGTGAGGCTATCAAGGCTTTTGTCGTGCCCCAACCCAATGGACGGCCGTTAACCCCGGATGAATTGCTCTCGTTCTGCAAGCGCAAACTGCCTTCTTTCAAGGTTCCTAAATATATCGAATTTCTGGATGCATTGCCCAAAAATGCCTCCGGCAAGATATTAAAACACAAATTGAGCCAACCATAACGCGATGGTTCCCATGATTGAAAAAGAGGGTGTTAAGATTGAGAGCAAACTCATCGACGGCGATGTGCCGGTAATGCTCATTTCCCTCAGCGGCTATGTAGATCAGGCCAACTGCCATATTCTTCAGGAAGCCATCGATCAATGCCTGGAACAGAATCTGTACAATATTGTGTTTGACTTCAGAGAACTGGTGTACATGAGCAGTGCGGGATGGGGAGTGCTTATCGGGGAGATCAAGCGTTTCCGGGAAAATGGGGGAGATATTAAGCTGGCCAATATGGGGCCGGAGATTTACGAAATATATCAGATGCTGGAATTTTACCACATCATTTCTGAATTCACTTCTGTAGAAGAGGCGCTGCAAAGTTTTTATCAGAAGAGAGGGAAAACCGGGATGCACCCGGGGAAAATGAATATTGTTTCCACAGCCCCGGAGGATAGTCGACCCAATAAGAATGAATTTTCCGAGAACCCAATAGAAGTGGATTCTGGATCGGAAGAACTTTCGGATGAAAAGGAACCGGAATCTATTCAAGAATCTATAGAAGAACTAGAGGTGCCCCTTTCAGATCCAGAGTTGCAGAATCTTCTCGATAAACGTTCCGATAAAGAAGAAAGTGTTCCTGGGAATGACGATTCCCGGATTGTGGAAGAAGAGATCGACATTGATCTGGAAGACCTTTTGGATGAGCAAGGAATAACCACGTCCACGAAAGCGGAGAGCAAGCCTTCTGGATATGTAGAGTTTAAACCGGAGAAATACCAGCGGAAAGTGAATGTCAAGGTAATGCCCATTCCGGATAAAATTCGGGCAATTGTTGCTGAAAATCCTACACTTAGTCCTCGTCAGATTCAGAAGCGGTTACGTCATCCGGATTATGGGAGTGTGAAAATTGGTTATTTCAAATTAAAGCGTATGTTAAAAGAATTGGAATTGGATACCAAAGAAAAACGTTTTCGATATTTTCGTTCTGCATAACCAAAGAACTTAAAATCCGGAGGTTGCTGTGATCATTCGTCTTCGATATTCGATACTGTCTCAAATGCTCAATTTTTTGTTAGTTGGTGGATTGATGTTGATTCCTCAGTATATCCAGGCTACGGAACCTCCTCACAAGCAAGCGGATCGATCTCCCGATCCGGATTATCAACCAATAGGATTGGGCACCAATCGGAATGTTTTTATTCCCGGGGATGCGGTGAAAATTTCTACCTATCCGGATACGACGACGGTAACCTATTTGAACCGGATTTTTCCTATTGATGATCAGGGAGTGGTGAACTTGCCTATTATAGGGAAAGTCAAAATATCCACCATGTCGGAACAGGAATTAGTAGATTATTTAAAGCGGGCTTATCAAGATTATTTACGATATCCGGTAATTCAGGTGACGCCGATGATTCGCGCCAGTGTGTTGGGCGGAGTGGCCCGTCCGGGGTTATACTATATTGAACCGGAGCGTTCTTTGTGGGATCTGATCCAGATGGCCGGGGGAACGACCTACGAAGATGGATTAAAAAATATGAAGTGGAAAAGAGATCGGAAAGTGGTTCGAGACAATTTACTTCCTTTTTTGCAGTCTGGTGTTTCTCTGCGTCGGATGGGCTTTCGATCGGGAGATCAGATCTGGGTGAAACGACCGGATTTGCCTGGGTTTTGGACCTATCTTCGAGAAACCGTGGTGCCACTTCTTTCTGTAACCACCACTGCTGTGACTTTATATCTGGCTGTTAAGGAGCGGCGGCCATAATTGAATGGGTATATAATCAACTGAGTTTTTACCGGCAAGAAGAAGATAAGTGAGAGGGAAGCATGAACTCCATGAATGGGCAAGGCAAGGTCAGTGGGGCACCAAATTCAGTAGAACATGAAATTAAACGGTACCTCAAAATTTTGCGGCGCCGCAAGTGGATTGTTCTTGGGATAGCGTTGATGATATTTCCCGTTTGGGAAGCTTATATTTTGCTCTTTCAGAGCCATCCTGTGTATACCGCCTCCGTGTTGCTGAGTTTGGAAGAGCAGCAGGAAGTGAGCGCTGTTGCCCGCAGGGGGCGCAGACATGACGCTGCCGGTAAAGTGAATTTTCTGCTGGCAAATCGTTTGCTTAGTCAGGTTGTAGAAGACCTGCAATTAAATCTTTCTATGAAAGATGATAATCTCAGCCGGAATCAATTGTTTGCCTATGTCAAAACCTATAAAGAAAGCCTTCCCGGTGAATATTGGATTGTACGGAAAGATAACTCCTACGAACTGTATTATTCTAATGAAAACGTGGCGGGGATTTCCCCATCTGAAAAGGTAAGCAATGCGGTATTGGTAACATTTTCGCCGGAAGACACTGTCCGAGTCAACAAATTTGAATTTGTGGTAAATCATCCTTATCTGAAAAACACCAAAGTTAAGGAGGTGCATTTTGAAATATCCATGGTGCAAAAAGTGATTGAGAACTTGAAAAATATTATTTCTTATAAGTTAGACCAAACCAGCCGTACCGTAATGACGGTGTTGGTAAAGCATCGTTCCCCTGAAATGGCCGCTTTGATTGCCAATACGTTGGCGAAACGTTTTGTGGAGTTAAATCGTGAGGTAGCTCGCTACAAAAGTGATAAAATTATGGAGATTCTGGAAAATCAGTTAAAAATTGCCAAACAAGAGTTGGATGAAGCGACGCAAAAGTTGCGAGCGTTCCAGGAGAGATATCCCTGGGTGCGTTTAAGCGCTGATGCGCAGATGCAAATTGCGACTATTACAGAGTTAGAAGAGACAGAACAGAAATTGCAAAACAAAATTCGCGATGTACAGGGACTGTTGCAGAAATTGGAAATGAGCGGGAATACTTTAGACCTCGAAGAAATGTTAAGTTTGTGTAATGAAATGATTACTTTGCTTTCGAGTTCTGGAGAAT
>CAYQGB010000100.1:0-13003 GCA_964416895.1 uncultured Calditrichaceae bacterium | reverse complement strand
GAAAAACGTTCCAAAATGATTTTATTTGGAAAACAGGATTGTAGTGTCTAACTTAGGCGAAATTTGAACAGACGAATTCACCAAAACCATAAGGAAAAAGGATATGGCACAGGCAAAAGCAGGAAATACGGTCAAAGTGCATTACCGGGGACTGTTAGAAGACGGCTCCGTTTTTGACGACTCTCTGGAAAGGGGAGAACCGTTTGAGTTCAAATTGGGAGCGGAGATGGTAATCCCCGGCTTCGAGAATGCGGTCCTGGGTATGGCGGAAGGGGAAACCAAAGTGGTGACGCTCTCCCCCGATGAGGCGTATGGCCCCTATCGTCAGGATTTAACCATTGACATTCAGCGAGCTCAGCTTCCTGAACACATTGAGCCTGCGGTGGGCAAACGGCTCCGCCTGCGCGCCCCGGACGGCTCCATCAATGAGGTGTTCATCTCCCAGGTCACCGAAGACACCGTGACCATCGACGCCAACCACCCCCTTGCCGGTAAAACCCTTACGTTCGAAATCCAGCTGGTCGAAATCGTGGAATAATCGCTCCGTTTGTGGTGGTGCTTCCGGCATTCGTATCCCCCGTTGTCATTCCGGCATTGTATGCCTTTGGATAATCTCCGGTTATCCCGACGGGGAGATACATCTGAGAAAGGTTCGAGAAATTATGGTAAGGGAATACAGGCAGGTATGAGTACGGAGAAAAAGATCGGGATTCTGTTTGGGAGGGAAAATACCTTTCCTCATGCATTTGTGGAACGGGTGAATTCCCGCAACGTGGAAGGGATTACCGCTGAGTTTGTGCGCATTGATAAAGTGATGCAGGCCCGGGGAGATGAGTATGCGGTAATCATCGACCGCATCTCCCAGGACATTCCCTTTTATCGGGCGTATCTGAAGAACGCCGCCGCCTGCGGTACCGCGGTGATCAACAACCCCTTCTGGTGGAGCGCCGACGACAAGTTCTTCAATAATACCCTGGCCGAGTTGATCGGGGTGAAGGTTCCCAAAACCGTGTTGTTGCCTTCCCATGATCATCCCCCGGATACGGATGAAATGTCCATGCGAAATCTGGCCTATCCCCTGGACTGGGAGGCCATTTTCAACTATGTGGGTTTTCCGGCGTATTTCAAGCCCTTTTCCGGCGGGGGATGGAAGCATGTGTACAAGGTGAACAGCCCGGAAGAGTTCTTCGAGAGGTACAACCAGACCGGCCAGCTGGTGATGATGTTGCAGGAGGAAATCCAGTACACCGATTACTACCGCTGCTACTGCCTGGGGCAAAAGTGGGTTCGCCTGATGGAGTACGATCCCAAACAGCCCTTTCATCTTCAGTATGTGCGCAATCCCAAACCGGTGGAGGCCAAGCTGGCCCGGAAGATGGAAGCGGCGGTGCTGAGGCTGTGCATCGGCCTGGGATACGATTTCAACTCGGTGGAATTGGCCATCCGGGACGGGGAACCCTATGCCATCGACTTTGGCAATCCTGCTCCGGATGCCGACTACTACTCCGTGGGGGAAGCCCATTTTGAGTGGGTGGTGGAGACGGCGGCGGATCTGGCCATCGAGCGGGCGCTGGCCCATAAGCCGGGGCAGATGAACCTCACCTGGGGCAAATTCGTGACCTCGGCGGTGCGGCACAAGCGAGTCTCTCCCCGGGATGTTCGCCTGCCCGAATAATCCGGGCCGTCCGATCTCCTCTGCAGGGTCACCGGAAAACACCGGCACTGAACCGCCGATAATCCCCGATATCCCCTTTTCCAAAATTATGGAGGCGTGGGGCATGATTCCCGAACTGCGCCGCCGGTTCAACAGCCGCTTTGAGCAATCCCGATATGAAGCCATGCTGGCGGAAATCAACCGCCGGTACGACAACAGCCTGGTGTTCCGGGTTTCGGAAACTCCCCTCTTCCTTACCGGGGAACTGACCCGCCATCTGTTGCAGGCCTGCCACGATATTGTGACCATCCTTCGCTCACCGGAATTTCTGACACAGGTGGAAGATGCCGTTCCCCCGGGTATGCGGGTAGCCCGGGAAGATGCTCACCCCACCTTTCTCCAGCTGGATTTTGCCATCTGTGGCAATGAGCAGGGGGAATTCGTTCCCCGGCTCATCGAGTTGCAGGGCTTCCCCTCCCTGTATTGCTACCAGCACCTGCTGGATCGGATGTTGCGTCGCTACTTCGGCGAGGTGATTCCGGAGGCGTTTACTCCCTTCTTCAGCGGCCTGGATAGCCAGGGGTACCGGAAGCTGTTGGGGGAAATTCTGGTAGGGGATTGCGATCCGGAAAATGTGGTGGTGATGGATCTCCGCCCCCATGAGCAGAAAACCCGGATCGACTTTTATCTGGCGCAGGAGTATTACGGCATCCGCCCGGTGTGCGTGACGGAGGTGATCCAGCGGGGGAACCGCCTGTATTATCGAGATAACCGCCGGGAGGTGCCCATCCACCGGATCTACCACCGGTTTATCTTCGATGAACTGCATAAGAAAGGGGTACAGCCCAGCTTTCGCTATGATGACGAAGATGTAGAGGTCACCTGGGTGGGGCATCCCAACTGGTTTTTCAAGGTCAGCAAGTATGCCCTGCCGTTGTTGAACAGCCCTTACTGTCCCCCGGCGTACTATCTCCGGGATTTAGAAACCTACCCCGAAGATCTGGAAAATTATGTGCTCAAGCCCCTGTTCTCCTTTGCCGGCATGGGCGTGGCAGTGGATCTCACCCGGGAGTTGCTGGATTCCATCGAAGATCGGGAGAACTACCTGTTGCAGCGCAAGGTGGAATACGCCCCGGTGATCGAAACTCCTGATGAATATGCCAAAGCGGAGGTGCGGATGATGCTGGTATGGCAGGAGGAACCGATGGTGGTCAACAACCTGTTGCGCACCAGCAAGGGCAAGATGATGGGGGTGGATTACAACAAGGATAAGACCTGGGTGGGGTCATCGCTGGCGTATCATGAACCGATGTAGTCTAATAGTTATTCAGCACCGGCTTTTCTGGGCAACACCACGACCACTTCATTCCCTTCCAGCTTGATTTCCGGTTCCCGGCCAACGGCATCTTTAACCGAGCGAATTACCCGCAAAATGCCGTTTCCGGTGTCGGTAACCAGACCGGCCCGATTGAAAAACGAGTACAGAATGGGATTTCTCAGTACATGGGCCAGCCCTGATTTGACCATGTCGAGGGTCACCGTGTTGGGCAAAACTCCGGGGCTGCGCACTTCTACCCGATCATCGAAAATGAACAGCCTGATCGGCGCCGAGATCGTATAATCTCGATGCACCAGGGCGTTGACGATGGTTTCCCGCAAGGCCACTTTGGGCAATTCCGGGTGGCTTTCCGGTTCAAACCCCTCGATCTTGTGCGCCACCTGCAAATGCAGTCGCAGGAATCGCCCGGCATCTTCGGCCATAGAAAAGAGGGTGCCTTCAATTCGTTTTCCATCTGAGGGAGGTGTGGCCGGATCCGTTCCGGGGATGCGCGCCGCCGAGATGTAGGCGTAGGGCACAAAGCTCTGAGGTTCATAACCGAAGAGCAGGATCGCAGCGATGGTGGGGTGGAACCGGTTTTCACGTTCTCGAATCAACCGCCAGTTGCGTAGCAGGGTTTCATTTTCCACAGTTGAGGGAAGCCCTATTTGTTTTCGAAACCGGGTAAGAACCTGAAAATTAATATCATTCTCCGAGGCCTGCATCATCAGGGTTTCTTCGTGATAGTACATACCCTGCATCACTTTCGCCATGCTGTTGGTAAACTCTTAAACCGGATCGGATTTTCCGCCGAGCAAATGTATTCTCTCCAATCCAGGCTCACACAAACTCCACATCTACATTAAAAAGCCCGCCGATGCTTTCCTGCTGATCCAGAAACCATTCTTCATCAAATTGATGGAGTTTTTGCAGGGCTTCTTCCGGCTCCATGTCCACCTGCACCAGCAGGAACAGTTCTTCCTCTCCGGTTTCTTCATCCTGTATGCGTTCCAGAAACAGGGGGGCATCCGCTCTGAAAACACCTCGCAACACCGAAATGGCCTCTTCGATGATCCCGACCAGGGTGGTATTTTGTGCCAAAAAGCGAAACACCTCTTCCGGGTGCTCGATTTGCAGCACCAAAGGTTGGCGATCTTGCCCTTCTGTCATATTACTCCCCCTTCAACTCCTTCAAACTCCGCTGAATATCCTGCAACTCCTCCTCGCTCAGCCCTCACGCGTGCTCAAACTCGGCCTCGTTATGGGCGTTTTCTGCCACATCTTGAATGGCCTGATAAAAAGAGCCTGCCAGCCGATGAATCTGGCTCAACCTCTGCGATACAACAGTCTGCGACACGGTTGAATATCCTCTTTACCTATCCGGAGTAAAGGCTATTGATTGATTTTAAAGCTCTTTGGGAATTTTTGCAAGATGTTTTCCGGCGTTGTATCGGGGGCAACCTCAGGGGAAGGGTAGGGCATCATCGGCGCTTCGCATTGGTTCTCCGGGCAAGCCCGGGGCGCTCTGCTCCGGGGTTTAGGGATTCTTCAGGTCAGGCGCCGTTATCTTTCAGGTGCTGATTCCGCAACGCCTCATACTCCGCCAGGGTGGGGGCAAACACCTCCCACTGGCGGGCGCCGCAGGTGTTGGCCTGAAATTCCGGGCGGTCGATGACATACTGCTTGTATTTCTGCACCAGCCGGGGATCCTGCAACAGGTCGATGAACTCCATATACTCCTCGTGCCGCTCAAAGAAATCCCCCGCTAACAGGTAGTGGGCCAGGGACAGGGCCGTCTCGTGCTTCTGGTGGAGCAGGCCGGCCGCCGCCCCGATCTCGGCGAAGGTGATCGCTTCCGGATTATAAAACAGCCGGATCAACCGCTCGATGAGGGCATAGGCGCCGTTGATCTGGCGATAGGCCTCATCCAGGGGGGCGTTGTCATCGGGATGATCGGAAGTGAATTTCCGGTGCAGGGCATCGGCCACCAGCCGGGCGCTGTTCATTCCCAGATACACCCCGCTGGCAAACACCGGATCGATGAAGGTGGAGGCGTCGCCCACCAGGGCAAAATTTTTCCCGTATTTGGTATCCACCAGATAGGAGTAGTTGCCGTTGACCATCAGCGGCTGAATGATCCGGGCCGGGGCCAGAATCTCCTGCACAAACGGCGAACAGGAAAGCTCCTGTCGATACAGGGCCATCTGCCAGTCCGCCTCCCCTTCCCGCAAGAACTTCGCCTTCTGTTCCCGCACGTAAGCGTTGTTCAACACCACCCCCACGCTCAACCGATTGGTGCCCACGGGGATCACCCAGATCCATCCCAACCTGTCGCCCCCTAAATACACGATCTGCAACAGCCCTTCCTCGATCCCGGCGGTAAACTTTGCCTCAATCCAGTGGGTGGAGAAGGCCACCCGATCCAGATCCGGGTGGGGGCGCTTCCAGCCCATGCGCCGGGCCAGGAAGGTGTTCTGCCCGCTGGCGTCGATGAGAAATCGGGCCTGCAATCGCTCCTGAGCGCCGTTTTCGGTGCGGGTGTGCAGCACCACGGTTCCATCGGGAGTTTCCAGTTCCACCTCCTGCACCGCGGTCTGTTCCCTTACCGTGGCCCCATGGCGACGGGCATTGTCCAGCAACAGTTGATCGAACTCCGCCCGGATGACGTGAAAGGAGAGGTAACTGGGGTCTTTAATCACATGGCCGAAACAAAGGGTGGTGTGGAACGACCCGTCGATGTCCACGAAACGCACTCCCGGTTTGCGCACAAAGCGGCGCTTCATCTCTTCCAGAACCCCCATCTCTTCAAACAGACCGTAACAGAAGGGCAACAGGGATTCCCCCACATGTTCCCGGGGGAATTTTTCTTTTTCCAGCACGATCACTTGATATCCGTTCTTCGCCAGATAGGTGGCCGCGGTGGCGCCCACCGGCCCTCCCCCGATGATGGCGACATCCCAGAGGTTGGAGTTGCTTTGCATAACACTGGTCTCCCTTTATTGCGTATTTCGTATTGCGTATTGAATAAACGACTATTACGAACTACGCAATACGCAATACGCAATACGCAATACGTTATCCGGCATTTCTTCGCGTTTAGACCGCTCTTTAATGAACAGTTACACCCGCCTGATATTCCCCGCTCACAGTCCCAGCCACCGGGCGATGATGTCCCGCTGCATTTCCGAGGTGCCGGAGTAGATGGTGCTGGCGATGGAGTCCCGCAGCGCCCGCTCCATGTGATACTCGGTCATGAAGCCGTAGCCGCCTAACAGGTGCACCGCATCCAGGGCGGTCTGGATCAGGGATTCGCTGGCGAACAGCTTGGCGATGGAGGCATCCAGCCCCACATCCCGGGCCCGATCCAGTCGCCAGGCGGCTTTGTAGGTGAGCAGGCGGGCGGCTTCCAGGCGTACCTTCATATCGGCGATGCGGTGGGCCACCGCCTGATGCTTGCCGATGGGTTTGCCAAAGGAACGGCGGGTACGGGCGTATTCCACGGCCTGCTCCAGCAGGCGCTCCATGGTGCCCACGTGGGCCGCCACCAGACAGATGCGCTCCCATTCCATCGACTGGGCAAAGATCTGCGCCCCGGCGCCCACCTCTCCCAGAACCGCCTCCCGGGGCACCGGCACATCCTCCAGCACCAGTTCCCCGATGGGACAGGTACGCAACCCCATCTTTTCAAACCGCTGACCGGCCCGGAATCCGGGGGTATCCGTTTCAATCAAGAAGGCGGTGATGCCCCCGTGGTAGCCTTTATCCGGATCGGTGACCGCATACACCACCGCCAGGTCGGCCACGGGGCCGTTGGAGCTGAAGGTTTTGGTGCCGTTCAGGCGGAATCCGTCTCCATCGGGAACCGCCCGGGTGCTCATGTGAAAGGCATCCGATCCGGAGGAGGGTTCGGTCATTCCGTTGACGGCGATGAGGGAGCCGTTGCACAGGCCGGGCAGGTAACGCCGCTTTTGGGCCTCGCTGCCGTGCTTCCAGATGGGCACCACGCAGGCCAGCAGATGGGCGCACACGCCGAACACCAGGCCGCCATCGTGGCAACCGTAGCCGAAGGCTTCCAGAGCCACGGCAGTGGAGAGGGGATCCAGCCCGGCCCCGCCGTACGCTTCCGGCACCGGCAGCCCCTGCAGGCGCATCTCCCCGCACTTCTCCCACAGCTCCCGGGAAAACCGCTGCTCCCGATCCCGTTCCCGAACTCCCTGGTTCAATTCGTGCTGGGCAAAGCGGATGATCTCCCGCCGGAGCGTCTGTTGTTCTTCGGTGAGGGCGAAATCCATCATCGCACCTCCTGCAATCGTTGATAGTCAATTTTATCGGTGGATGTTTTGGGCAGCGCTTCTAAAAACTCGAACCGGTCGGGGATCATGTACGGGGGGAGTTGCTCCATGCAGAAGCGCTTCAGTTCGATGATCGACAGGCGCTGCGCTCCCTTCGTGTGCAGATAGGCTTTGATGAGCACGCCGCTCTCTTCGTCGGGCAGGGCCACCACCGCCGCCTCCGCCACCGCGGGGTGCCGGTACAGGGCCGCCTCAATTTCCCCCAATTCCACCCGGTAGCCCCGCCGCTTGACCATCCGATCCCGCCGCCCCAGGAAGATGTAGTTCCCGTCGGGTTGTTCCCGCACCACATCCCCGGTGCGATACCAGCGTTCTCCGGCTGCATCGGTAAAAAAGGCTTCCGCCGTGCGATGGGGCAGATTCCAGTAGCCCTCCATGAACGGCCCGGCCACCACCAACTCCCCGGCCTCTTCCGGGGGCACATCCTGCCCCTGCTCATCCACCACCCGGGTGCGGTAGTGGGAACAGGCCCTGCCGATGGGATACGGCTCGGTGCGATCCGGGGGAATCTCCGGGGGAATTTCGTAGAAGGTGCACACGTTGGTCTCGGTGGGGCCATAGAGATTGAAGAACCGGGCGCCTTTCCATAATTGGGTTAAGGCCCGGAGGTGCTTTACCGGAAACACCTCCCCGGCAAACAGCACCGTGCGCAGGGCGGAATAGTCCTGCGGCTCCATTTTGCCGTATTCCACCAGCAGCCGCAATACCGAGGGGGTGGAATACCAGTGGGTGATCCGTTCCCGGGAGATCAGTTCCGCCAGCTGTTGGGGACGCTTTCCTGCCGCTTCGTCGATAAGGATCAACGTGGCTCCGTGTTTCAGAGAAACGAAAATGTCCAGGATAGAAAGATCGAAGTGGAAGGGAGCGTGGGAGGAGAAGCGATCATCGGCGGTGGGGGCAAAGGTTTCCGAACACCAGTGGATGAAACGGAGCGCCCCGGTATGGGACCACATCACCCCTTTGGGCTGACCGGTGGAGCCGGAGGTGTACAGGATGTAGGCCAGATCTTCCGGGGGGGAAGGGCCCTGTTGGGAATCCGGGGAACTCTCCTCCTCGGAAGCATATCCGGGGCCGGAGAGCAATGTCCAGTTTCTCGATCCTTTCGCCAGAGCCTGCCCCCATTTTCCCTCGCCGGCCTCTGCAAGGCCGGCCGTCAGGGTATCGGCGACGAGGAGCAGGCGCGCCCGGCAATCCCGAAAAATGAAGGCGTTTCGGGATACCGGGGAGCCGACATCCACCGGAAGGTAGGCCGCCCCCGCCTTGAGCACGCCGAACAGTGCGGCCACTTTGTCGATGGACTTGGGCATGTAGATGCCCACCCGATCGCCGGGTTGCACGCCGTGGTTTTTCAGCAGTTGGGCAACCTCCCCGGCCCGGCGATCCAGCTCGGCGTAAGTGATCCGGCGACCGCCCGGCTCCTCCAAGGCGATTTTCTCCGGACAGGCCCGGGCGGAGGCTTCCAGCAGCGCTTCCAGACGACTCATCCCTCACCCGTCAGTTTGGCGTGAACGCATTCGGCAATGCGGTCGATGGAATCCAGATAATCGGCGTTCATCTCGTGGGCCTGGAACTCCACCCCGAACTGCTCTTCCAGAAAGGAAACCAGCTTTACCGTGGAGATGGAATCCAGAATCCCCCCGGTGATCAGGGGCGTGCTGTCCTGCAACGCTTCCGGATTTTCTCCGGGCAGGAATTCTTTCAGCAGATAGGCTTTTACCTCGGCTTTGATAGAGGGCAGATCCTTCGCCATGTAATCCTCCGTGCGATTGGTTCTCGATGCTAGATGCTCGATACTCGATACTGGATGCTCGATGCTCGATACTCGATACTCGATGCTCGATACTCGATGCTGGCCTGCCCCGACGCAGTCGGGGATGCTCGATACTCGATGCTGGCCTGCCCCGGGGCAGGCCAGAATCCGGTTCACCGTCCCGCCAGCACCACTCGCTGCACCAGATGGGGATACAGCCGCTCGGCGATGATCCGATGCCCCAGGGCGTTGGGATGCCCGTCCCAGGGGGCTAACTGAACCGCGGGCAACTCGTACCCGGCAAACACCCGGTTAAGGTTCACGGTCAGAAAACCCATCCGTTGGGCAATATTCATCAAATGCGCCACCTGCTCTTCGGTGAGCACGTCGCCGGTGTTGGGCAGAAATATCCACACCGGCAGGGCGCCGTGGGCTTCGCACAGGCGGGCGATGCTCCGGTAACCCCAGGCCAACAGCGTGTCGGAAAACGGTTGCAGCCGCCGCATGACCTCCGACTCCGGCATCTCCGCAGTCGCCCCGGATTGTTGCAGAATGTTCTGTAGCACCGAATCCCGGGGCACCCGATCCCGCCGGATCAATTTGGCAAAATCCAGCACCACCTTCTCCCGCTCCCGGGAATTGCACACATACAGCACCGCATCAGGCTGAAAATCAAACACCCGCCGGCGGCAGATGGCGACTTTTTGAAACAGGGTGTATCCCCCCACAGAAAAGTTGAGAATTTCATAACCGGAAAAGGGAGCGCCGGCATAATCCCGGTTCAGCCACGCTTCCAGCAGGGATTCATAGCTTTCTCCATCATTGACCCCGGAACCCATGGAGTAGGAAGCCCCCACCAGAGCCATCCGGAATACCCCCTCCGGTTTGACCCGGGTGTACTCCCGGTCCCGCATGCCCCAGCGGTTGGTGGTCAGCCGCGCCCGTTTGAACACGATGTTTAAATTGGGTTTCAGGGTGCGTCCCGGCAGAGTGTCGCTGTACTGAATGGCGCCCAGTTCTGCCAGGCTCTTCCAGTCGGGCGGTTTGCGGGCCTGAATGTCCCACATTCGGGAGGAAAACTTGTTCTGCCCCATCAGGGCTTCGTAATAGCCCCGCTCGAACAGGGCCGCATCCCGGGCGTTCAGCCGGTTGTCGGCGATGGATTGTACCACTTCTTTTAGTACCGGCGGCCACTCCCCCCGAAATCCGGGATGCCCCAGCGCCAGCAGCAGCACGGTGGCACCGCCGGTGGTCAGCACCGCCCGGCGAAAGCTGCTTCGGGAAGGCACCAGCACTTCCTTCCAGGCGGAAGGCAAAAGTTGAAAGACGGTGCCCCCCACTACCAGCGCCAGAAGTGCTCCCAGAAAAACCACCCACTCACCGGGGGTGCCTCGTCCGGCGATGGCCAGAATGGAGAGCCATTCTGCGATGGAATCGCTGCTCCAGAACGACCACAGCAGGCACATGAACAGGAACATCCCCAGCGTGCGCAGGGAAAGGGACAGCGCCGCCCCCGGCCGACTGCGCTTCCGGGCGAGCGACCGTTTGCCATATTGGGCCTGATACAGGGAGTTGATGATCACCAGCACCCCGAAGATGGCCCAGAACAGCCCATCCACCAGAGTGAGCAAAAAAGTGCCCCGGATCCAGAACCACTGATAGGCGTGCAGCAGCCAGGTGCTGAAAAACACAAACGCCGTGGCCAGGCCGATGGCCGGCAGGGTGCCCAGTCGCCGCAGCTTGAAAAACGCCGGATAGTAGAAAATTTTCATCATAAAATCTTTCCAGTAGATATTGGCCCGGCGCCAGAAGTCGTTGAATCCCGAGGCCAGAAAATAGCGGTGATGGGTCTCCGGAAGGTTGAAACCGAACAGGCACAAAATTCCCGCAATGATGTGGAAAAGCCCCGATACCCGCAGATACAGCAGATAGCCGGAGGCCACATACATCACCACGTCGAAAAAGCTTTGCACGCTGGCGGGGGCGGGACTCAGGTAATAGTACACCACCCGATACAACAGCAGGTGGGTAAATCCCCGGAAAATCCAGTCCACCCCTTTCTGGTAGATACGGAGCGGCTCATCATCGTAATAGGTGCGCAGGAAAGTCTTGTAGTCGATCACCGGGAAGAGGGGAAAGCACACGTTGGGCAGCAAAAAGAAGTAGGCCAGCCGCTGCCACCACGACACCGGCTGCTTTTCGTGGCGCAGATCATACATGTAGATGATCAGGCGGAACATGAACATGGAGCCGAGAATGGGCAGGATGATCACCGAGCGGTAGGTGGCAAACGCCTCCGTGCGCAGGGCGGTAAGGACGATCCCGGCGATCACCAGCAGGGTCACCCGCGCGGAGAAGGCCAGGGGCAGGTGAGCGATGCCGATCAGCAGCAGGCCGGCGCCCAGAAGCATGGCCGCGCTGAGGGCATCGAAATAGATGAACAGGGTGATTCCGGTGAGCAGCACAAAGAAGGGCAGACGCCAGGCTCGCGGCAGCCAGGCGTGGATCACGAACCCCACAAAGATGGGGAGGAGGATCACGTAAAAGCCCTGGTTCTCTTCAATTTTGAACAGGTGGATGGCATACAACAGCAGCCCCAGTTGCACGCTGACCAGCAGGAAGCGCCCCACCTGCTCGGCAGCGGTGGGGAGGGCCTGCTGCGCCAGAGCGGGAGAATCTCCTCCGGCGGTGGTTTCGGCCCCGGCAAATCCGTTCAGGGCCAGTTTGTGAAGCACCCGGCGGGTAAGGTTAAACATCGGATGAAAGCAGCTTTGACGATTCCCGGTTCGATAAAATGCTCCCGCGAAGGTGCGGAGGCGCCAGGCCGATTAACGAAATCTCTCTGCGGCCTCCGCAGTTTGCCCCCGCGCCCGTGATTGGGGAATCGTCAATATTGGGGGGAAGTTCACCGGAGCGTGTGACAGGTGGCACGAAATTATCACCCTTATTGTTTGTGCTTCTCCCGCTTGCCGGCCTCCCGGAGTTGGGCAAATTGATCCAGATTTTCCACCACGTTGCCGATGCCCCGTCCCAGCCAGGCCCCCCCGTCGATGGTCAGGCATTCCCCGGTGATGTAATCGGCATAAGGAGAGACCAGGAACAGCGCAGCCCGGGCCACCTCCTCCGGGTCGGCAAAGCGCTTCAGGGGGATGCTGTCGGTAATGGCCTTGCGCATCTCCTCCGTGGGCCACAGGCGCACGCGGGCGCCTTCGGTGTCGAACGGCCCCGGGGCAATGGCATTCACCCGAATTCCGTATCTGGCCCACTCCACCGCCAGGGTGCGGGTCATGGCCAGCACGCCGGCTTTGGCGCAGGCGCTGTGGATGGTGCCGGGACCCCCGTGCCAGGCGTAGGTGGCTAGGATGTTGAGGATCTGCCCGGCTTTCCGCTCGATCATGGCCTGCCCCAGAATTTGGGAGCAGTAGAAGGTGCCGTTGAGCACGATGTCGATGACCGCCTTCCAGCCTTTGAGGGGCAGCTTCTCCGCCGGATAGATGAAATTCCCCGCGGCGTTGTTCACCAGAATGTCGATGCGCCCGAAGCGTTCCCGTATGGCCTCTCCCATGGCCTGAATGGCCTGCGGTTCCCGCACATCCAGCCGGTAGGTCATCACCTCCTGCCCTTCCTGCTCGATCTCTGCCCTGCCGTTTTGCAGGTGTTCTTCATTGCGGCTGCAAATCACGATGCGGGCACCGTGGCGGGCAAACTGTCGGGCAATCTCTTTGCCCAGGCCGGTGCCGCCGCCGGTGATCACCGCCACCTGATCTTTCAACACCGGTTCTTTGAACATGGATACCTCCTTTGCTGTGGTTTGATGGTGCGGAAAAAGTTAATCTTCCCACCGGTGTGAACAAAGATGAAATTCCGGGATGCGGAAAAGTCCCGGTATAGGTGCGTGTAACCGGGTTAACCGAATACTGTTAAGATAA
>CAYQGB010000099.1:0-13015 GCA_964416895.1 uncultured Calditrichaceae bacterium | reverse complement strand
CTTGAAAGAACACCAGACCGTCGAGGTATTACCCCAGGCAAGATGCCTGTCCTACGATGCCCTCTAAACAAAGAGAAAGCAGAATGATAATCCCATACAGGCCGGGATGTGTTATTCTGCTTTCTCCGAACGAGGCGTTGCCGGATCAGAAGGCAGCCTCTATTCCGTTGCCGGCAAAAGCTTACTTGGCCGGGACTTCTTCCGGGATTTCCGCTTCCTCGCCGGCTTCGGCTTTGTATTCCACATGAAGTTGTTTATACTTCTTCAATCCGGTACCGGCGGGAATGAGGTTCCCGACGATCACGTTTTCCTTCAGGCCGTAGAGATAATCCACTTTGCCGGCGATGGCGGCATCCGTGAGCACCCGGGTGGTTTCCTGGAAAGAAGCCGCCGAGATGAAACTGTCGGTGGTCAGAGCCGCCTGGGTGATTCCCAGCAGAATCGGTTCTGCGGTGGCCGGTTGAGCCTCCCGGGCTTCGGCCAGCTTTTTCTCGTCTTTAGCCAGCCGCCGGTTGGTGTACTCGAATTTGCCCCGATCCACCTTCTGGTTCACCCGGAAGCGAGAATCTCCCGGATCGGTAATAATCACCTTGTTACGAATCTTCTCGTTTTCTTCCTTGAAGGTGAATTTGTTCACCGTATCCCCTTCCAGAAAGTCGGTATCTCCGGGATCGATCACCTTCACCCGCTGCATCATTTGCCGCACGATGATTTCGATGTGCTTGTCGTTAATCCGCACCCCTTGCAGCCGGTACACTTCCTGAATTTCGTTCACCAGATATTCCTGCACCTTGTTCGGCCCCAGAATCTGCAAGATGTCATGGGGAGCGATGGAGCCGTCGGTAAGCATCTCCCCGGCCCGGACGTAATCGCCGTTGTGCACCAGCACGTGCTTGCTGTAGGGCACCATATAGGTCTTCTTTTCCATCCCGCCTTCGACGGTGATTTCCCGCACCCCTCGCTTGATGCCACCGAACTTGACGATGCCGTCGATCTCGCTCACCACCGCCTGCTCTTTGGGCTTGCGAGCCTCGAACAGCTCCGCCACCCGGGGCAATCCGCCGGTAATATCACGGGTCTTGCCGATCTCCCGGGGAATCTTGGCCAGCACCTGTCCCGGTTTTACCGTTTCGCCGTCGTTGACCAGGATATGGGCTTTGACCGGCAGAATGTAGCTGGCAATCTCTTCCCCGTTTTCGTTCATAATGGAGATGTGGGGACTGAGGTTCTTGTTTCGGGACTCAATCACCACCCGTTGTTTTTGCAGGGTCTGTTCATCCACTTCTTCGTGGGTGGTCACGTTTTCCACCAGATCCACATACTTGACCCGCCCACCCTGTTCGGTCAGGATTACCGAGGAGTAGGGATCCCATTCAAACAGGATGGTGCCCCGCTCCACCGTCTCGTCTTCTTTGACGAACACTTTGGCCCCATAGGGCACGGTGTAATTGATCAGCGTACGTCCCTGTTCATCCTGCAGACGGATTTTGCCGTTCCGCCCCACGCATACTGCGACGTATCCGGTATCGCTCTCCTCGAAGTCGCTGACATCGATCAGACGCAACTGGTCGTATTTCACCACGCCGGTATATCGGGCGGCAGCTTCCGACTGGGCGGCGATGCGCCCGGCGGTACCACCGATGTGGAAGGTTCGCAGGGTCAACTGGGTTCCCGGTTCGCCAATGCTCTGGGCGGCCATGACTCCCACCGCCTCACCGATGTCCACCAGACGACCGGTGGCCAGGTTACGGCCATAGCAAAGGGCACACACTCCCCGGGCGGATTCGCAGGTGAGCACCGAGCGAATCTTGATCGACTCCACCGCCGACTCGCGAATTTTGTCTGCGACCTCCTCATCAATCAACTGCCCGGCTTTCACCAGCAGGTCGCCGCTGATGGGATCGTACACGTCATCCAGAGACACCCGGCCCAGTACCCGGTCGGCCAGCGGCTCGATGATTTTCTCGCCTTCTTTAATGGCCGAGGTTTCGATGCCCAGAATGGTGCCACAGTCGTATTCGGTGATAATCACGTCCTGGGCCACATCCACCAGCCGGCGGGTGAGGTATCCGGCGTCGGCGGTCTTCAAGGCGGTATCCGCCAGCCCCTTCCGGGCCCCGTGGGTGGAGATAAAGTACTCCTGCACCGACAGCCCCTCGAAGAAGTTGGCCGTGATGGGGTTTTCGATAATTTCTCCGGTTTGCCCGGTGAGGGTCTTCTGCGGCTTGGCCATCAATCCCCGCATCCCGGCCAGCTGACGAATCTGTTCCCGGCTGCCCCGGGCACCGGAATCGGACATCATGTACAGCGAATTGAAGCCTTCCCGATGCGATTGCAGCAGTTTAAACAATTCCGCCGACACCTGATCGGTCACCCGGGTCCAGATGTCGATCACCTTGTTGTACCGCTCGCCGTCGGTAATGAAGCCCATGCGGTACTGCTCTTCCAGCTGCCGCACCTCTTCGTAGGCCTTTTCCAGAATGTTGGCTTTGGTTTCCGGAACCACCACATCATCCAGTCCGATAGTAGCCCCGGCGATAGTGGCATAGCGGAAACCCAGATCTTTCAGGTCATCCAGAAATTCCACCGTGCGCTGGTTGCCCACCTTCAGCAGCACTTCCCCAACCAGATTTTCCAGAGCTTTCTTGGTCATCACCTCATTGACGAACCGGAAGCCTTTGGGGATAATCTGGTTAAAGATGACCCGCCCCACGGTGGTTTCCACAAGCTCCCCGTTGATCCGCACTTTGATCAGGGCGTGTAGATCAACTTTGCGGTCGTTGTAGGCAATTACCACTTCCTGGGGGGAGGAGAAGACCTTTCCTTCTCCCCTGGCTCCCTTGCGTTCTTTGGTCAGATAATAACATCCCAGCACCATATCCTGGGAGGGAATGGCCAGAGGCCGACCGCTGGCCGGAGAGAGAATGTTGTGAGAGGCCAGCATCAACAGCCGGGCTTCCATCTGCGCCTCAAAGCTCAGGGGCACATGCACGGCCATCTGGTCGCCGTCAAAGTCGGCATTGAAGGCCGCACACACCAGGGGATGGATTTCGATGGCCTTTCCTTCGATCAGGATAGGCTGGAAGGCCTGAATTCCCAGGCGGTGCAGGGTCGGCGCCCGGTTGAGAAGCACGGGATGCTCGCGCACAATATCTTCCAGGATCTCAAACACGATGGCATCCCGCTTGTCTACAAACCGCTTGGCACTTTTCACCGTCTTGACGATTTTGCGATCCTGGAGTTTGCGGATGATGAACGGCTTGAACAACTCCACGGCCATTTCTTTGGGCAGACCGCACTCGTAGAGTTTGAGCTTCGGCCCCACCACTACCACCGAACGACCGGAGTAATCCACCCGCTTGCCCAGCAGGTTCAGACGGAAACGCCCCTGCTTCCCTCGAAGCATATCGGAGAGGGACTTCAGCGGGCGATTGCCATCGCTGCGAACGGCGGTGGTGCGCTTGGTATTGTCAAACAGGGCATCCACGGCCTCCTGCAACATCCGCTTTTCGTTCCGCAGGATGACCTCCGGCGCCCGGATGTCCATCAACTTTTTCAGCCGGTTGTTGCGAATGATCACCCGGCGATACAGGTCGTTCAGGTCGCTGGTGGCAAACCGCCCCCCTTCCAGAGGCACCAGCGGACGCAGTTCCGGAGGGATCACCGGAATGACATCCAGTACCATCCATTCCGGCTTGTTCTTGAATTCCCCGTTTTCTTTGGTTCGGAAGGCTTCCACCACTTTCAACCGTTTCAGGGCGTCGGCCTTCTTCTGCTGGGATTTTTCCGTGCGCAGCACATTGCGCAACTCTTCGGAAAGCGCTTCCACGTCGATGCGCCGGAGCATGTCCCGGATGGCCTCGCCTCCCATCTTGGCGATAAACTTATCCGGATGCTCCTCCGGCAACTCCCGCTCTTCCGGGGGTAGCTCATCCAGCGTCTGGAGATACTCTTCCTCGGTGATCAAATCGCCGACTTTGTAGCTGGTGCTGCCGGGCTGAATGACCACATACGCTTCGTAATAAATGATCCGCTCCAGATCCTTGGGAGAAATGTTCAGCAGATAACCGATTTTGGATGGCGTCGATCGGAAGTACCAGATGTGCACAATGGGAACCGCCAGACTGATATGCCCCATGCGTTCCCGGCGAACGCTCTTGGTCGTCACCTCCACTCCGCAACGGTCGCAGATAATCCCCTTATATCGGATGCGCTTGTATTTTCCGCAATGGCATTCCCAATCCTTTACCGGCCCGAAAATTTTCTCGCAGAACAGACCATCTTTTTCCGGCTTGAACGATCGGTAATTGATCGTTTCCGGTTTGGTCACCTCGCCATGGCTCCGCTCCAGAATGGCATTGGGGGAAGCCAGGCCGATGGAGATTTTGGAAATCTGGCCTTTTGTGGGATATGCTTCCAAGCTGTCTCTCCTGTACATTTTAACATTACACTGCTTAAGGTTCTTCGGCTTTAGCTCACCTTGAACCAAAAACAAAGTGGTGTTGGAGAAATTTCCCCAACACCACCCGGTTTATTCGACTTTCACATCCAGTCCCAGTCCCTGCAACTCTTTAACCAGCACATTGAACGATTCCGGGCGACCGGGTTCGGGAAGATTGTCTCCCTTGACGATGGCTTCGTAAACTTTGGTGCGACCCTGCACATCGTCGCTCTTATAGGTAAGGATTTCCTGCAGGGTATGGGCCGCGCCGTAGGCTTCCAGCGCCCACACCTCCATTTCCCCGAAGCGCTGACCGCCGAACTGGGCTTTTCCACCCAGCGGCTGCTGGGTAATCAGCGAATACGGGCCGATGGAACGGGCGTGGATCTTGTCATCCACCATGTGAGAGAGTTTCATCATGTAGATGTAGCCCACGGTAACTTCCTGCTCGAACGGTTCTCCGGTCTGGCCATCATACAGTTTCACTTTTCCGGTCAGGGGCAGGCCGGCTTTCTTCAACTCTTCCAGCACTTCCTCGTAGGTGGCGCCGTCAAATACCGGCGTGGCATATTTCTTACCCAGAACCTTGCCGGCCCATCCCAGGGTCGTCTCAAAGATCTGCCCCAGATTCATCCGCGAGGGCACTCCCAGGGGGTTCAACACAATATCCACCGGGGTCCCGTCTTCCAGGAAGGGCATATCTTCAATGGGCACGATCTTGGCGATGACCCCTTTATTCCCGTGCCGCCCGGCCATTTTATCGCCCACTTTGATCTTGCGTTTCTGGGCCACATACACCTTGGCCAGCTGCACGATTCCCGGAGGCAATTCATCGCCGATCATGATCTTATGCTTTTCGGTGCGCATTTCGTTGTCGATTTCCCGCAGCAATTCTTTATACACCGCAAAGGTTTTGCGCACCTGCTCGTTGAGTTTCTCATCATCGAACCAGGGTTCGGCAGGATCGATAAGATCCAGTTCCACCTTTTCAAAGGTGGTCTTGGTAATCTTGCCTCCCGGCTTCACCAGGGTTTTTCCGGCGCGGGTAACGATGCCTTTGGTACGCTTCTCGCCGAAGGTTTCATACAGGTATTCCCGGAGTCGTCTTTCGATCCCTTCGATTTTCTCCCGGGTTTGCTTTTCTAACTGATCCAGCTTTTTCTTGTCTTCTTTCTTGGTCTTGGGATCTTTCTTCTTGCGGGAGAACAGTTTGGTATCAATCACGATTCCCTGCATCCCTGCGGGCATCTTCAACGAGGCGTCTTTCACATCCCCGGCCTTGCTCCCGAAGATGGCCTTGAGCAGCTTCTCTTCCGGAGTCGGTTCGGTTTCCCCTTTGGGAGTTACCTTCCCCACCAGAATATCCCCGGCCTTCACTTCCGCGCCCACCCGGATGATGCCGGTTTCATCCAGGTTCTTGGTGGCTTCTTCGCTAACGTTGGGAATTTCCCGGGTGAGTTCTTCTTCCCCGCGTTTGGTATCCCGCACCTGAATTTCGTATTCTTCAATGTGAATGGAGGTGAACCAGTCGTCTCGCACCAGGCGCTCGGAAATCACAATGGCGTCTTCAAAATTGTACCCGTTCCAGGGCATGAAGGCCACCAGCACATTCCGCCCCAGCGCCAGCTCGCCGTGATCGGTGGAAGGCCCATCCGCCAGCACCTGCCCCCGGCTCACCCGATCTCCGACATTGACCAGCGGCCGCTGATTAATGCAGGTGTTCTGATTGGTACGCACAAACTTGGTCAGCTCGTATTCCACGAACTGGGCTTCGCCGGTTAGCACCTGGCGCAGGTCTTCCACTTCTCCGGGATCCACCCGAATGATGATCCGTTCCGCATCCACCTTTTCCACCACTCCGTTGACATCGGAGACGATCATGGCGCCGGAGTCACGGGCGATTTTGGCTTCTACGCCGGTACCCACGATGGGGGATTCGGTACGGATCAAGGGCACCGCCTGTCGCTGCATGTTGGATCCCATCAGCGCCCGGTTGGCGTCGTCATGCTCCACGAAGGGGATCAGCGAGGCAGAGGCGGACAGAATTTGATTGGAAGCCACGTCGATGTATTGCACCTCTTCCGGAGGCACCAGCAAGAAATCGCCCCGCTTGCGCACCTTGACCAGTTCCTTTTCGAATTTCCCGGTCTTGGGATCCACCGGGGCATTGAACTGGGCGATCACTGCCCGCTCTTCATCATCGGCGGAGAGGTATTCGATCTCATCGGTGACTTTGCCGTCTTTGACCTTTCGATAGGGGGTTTCGATAAATCCGAAATCGTTCACCCGGGCCAGCACGCTCAGAGAGGAAATCAGCCCGATGTTGGGGCCTTCGGGAGTTTCGATGGGGCACAGGCGCCCGTAGTGGGTGTAGTGAATATCCCGCACCTCAAAGCCGGCCCGTTCCCGGGTCAATCCACCCGGCCCCAGGGCGCTCATGCGGCGCTTGTGGGTCAACTCCGCCAGAGGATTGGTTTGATCCATAAACTGGGACAACTGAGAGGTGCCAAAGAAGGTGTTGATCACGGAGGTCACCGCCCGGGCGTTGACCAGTTCCTGAGGGGTAATGCTTTCCGCATCCGCCAGGTTCATCCGCTCCTTGATGGTTCGAGCCATCCGGGTAAATCCCAGATTGAACTGAGCCGCCAGTTGCTCGCCCACCGTGCGCACCCGCCGATTCCCCAGGTGGTCGATGTCATCGGTGCTGCGCTTGCCGTCCCGCAGGTCGATGAGATACTTGACGATCTCCACAAAATCTTCTTCCGTCAGGACGGTGTTCTCGTAATCAACGTTCACCCCTAACTTTTTATTCAGGCGGTAGCGCCCCACTGCTCCCAGTTCATACCGCTTGGGATTGAAGAACATTTTGCGGAGCAGATCCCGGGCGGTTTCCAGATCCGGCGGTTCCCCGGAACGGAGCAGTTCGTAGATCAGCTTCAGAGCGGCTTCTTCGGTCTTGGCGGGATCCTTCTTCAGGGTATTCAGGATCAGGTTGGGCATGGAAGGATCGTTGATCTGCTCCAGCTTGAGGGTTTTCACCTTCGCCGCCTTCAGCGCTTCGATGGTTTCTTCGTCCAGGGCGGCGCCGGTTCCCACCAGCACTTCCCCGGTTTTGGCATCCACCACATCCGCGGCCACAATCCGCCCAACCAGGCTTTCCGTATCCGTTTTGAGCAGATCCACCTCTTCCAGCAGCCCGAACACCCGCAGGATGTCTTCGTTGGTCTTAAACCCCAGCGCCCGCAGGAAGGTGGTTACGTAGAATTTCTTCTTCCGGTCAATATATACGTGCAGGCAGTCGTTGACATCGGTCATGAATTCCACCCAGCTTCCCCGGAAGGGAATGATCCGGGCGGAAAAGATTTTGGTGCCGTTGGGGTGAATGCTTTCGTCGAAGAACACCCCCGGAGCGCGATGCAACTGATTCACGATAACCCGCTCGGCTCCGTTGATGATGAAAGTTCCCCGCTCGGTCATGTAGGGCATGTTGCCCAGATATACATCCTGCTCGATAATATCGGTGTATTCGTCGGTATCCCCGGTGGGGTCTTTGATGGACAGGCGGAGTTTGGCCTTCAACGGCACCGAGTAGGTCAATCCCCGTTCCCGACACTCCTTAACGGAGTACTTGGGTTTATCCACGTAGTACTCCACAAAATCCAGGATGAAATTCTCCCGGGTATCGACGATGGGGAACACCCCGGTAAACACCGCCTGAAGCCCCACCTCTTTCCGCTGGGAAGGAGGCAGGTCTTCCTGAAGGAACTCCTTAAACGAACGACGTTGAACATCCAGCAAATCGGGATATTCAACGATCGTGGGAATCTTGGAAAAGGAATGGCGCTCAATCATACTTCCGTTTTTCAAGAGGGCACCTCGTTGTAAATTTTGTGATTATGACACTCCCAACTACTCCGGGTAACCCTGCGCGAGAGGGTTACTGAATCTCCACCGTGGCACCCACTTCTTCCAGTTGCTTCTTGAGATCTTCCGCTTCCGCTTTGGAGACTCCTTCTTTCACGGCCTTGGGGGCGCTTTCCACCAGTTCTTTGGCTTCTTTCAAGCCCAGACCGGTAATCGCCCGCACCACCTTGATCACCTGAATTTTCTGGGAACCGATATCCTTCAGCACCACATCGAATTCGGTCTTTTCTTCGGCGGCGGCTTCCGCTCCCGCTCCTGCTGCCGGCATGCCTCCCACCGGCATTGCCACCGGTGCAGCCGCAGTCACCCCGAACTTCTCCTCGATATCCTTCACCAGCTCGGAGATTTCCAGCATGGTCGCCTTTTCCAGGTAATTCAGCACGTCTTCACGGGTAATCTCAGCCATTATAAAATTCCTCCGTTATGAATCGTTGCCTCGGTTTTGAACATTTATCCCTGTTGTTCTTTTTTGGCCTCTTCCAGGGCCTTCAATGCACCCACCAGATTTTGCATGGCGGCGTTCAGGGTTCCGGCCAGTTTGGTCATGGGAGACTGCAACATGCTACACAACTGCCCTAACAGCTCCTGCTTGCTGGGCAATTTCGCCAGGCTCGCCACCTGATCCGTTCCCACCAATTGACCTTCAAAATACGCCGCCTTGAGTTTGAATTTATCATTAAGGTCTTTCTTGAGCTTTTCCACCACCTTCACCGGCAGGGTGGGATCATCATAGCTGATGACGTAGCCGTTCACCCCGGTAAGGTACTCATCCAGCTGGGTAATCCCGGCGTTATGCAGGGAGAGCTTCGCCAGGGTATTTTTCAGCACCCGATATTCGACCCGGGCTTCCCGAAATTGGCGGCGAAGCTGATTGATGGTGTTCACATCGATACCGGTGAAATCCGCCAGAAACACGCTGTTGGCCCTGGAGAATTTCTCGGTCATTTCCTTAACAATGGCTTCCTTTTGTGGCGTCGGCATTTTTCCAATACCCTCGTTATGCTGCTCCGTCAGTCTCGTTCCATTAGTCCTGAAATTCCAGAGGATTGGTGGTCACGCGAATTCCCGGCCCCATGGTGTTGGAGAGATAGATGCTTTTGAGATAAGTGCCTTTTGCTGCCGATGGTCGCAGGCGGATGATGGTTTGCACCAGGGTCTTGATGTTTTCCTGGAGTTTTTCCGGCTCGAAGGAAGCCTTGCCCACCCCGGCATGAATGATCCCGGTTTTATCCACCCGGAAGTCGATCTTTCCGGCTTTGATCTCTTTGACCGTGCGACCCACATCCATGGTCACCGTGCCACTTTTGGGATTGGGCATCAACCCGCGTGGCCCCAGAATTCTCCCCAATTTCCCCACATCGCGCATGGCATCCGGCGTTGCCACCACCACGTCGAAATCCAGCCAGCCGCTCTGAATCTTCTCGATATACTCTTCATACCCCACATAATCTGCGCCGGCCTCTTCCGCTTCTTTGGCTTTTTCGCCTTTGGTGATCACCAGCACCCGCACCGGTTTGCCCAATCCGTGGGGAAGGGTCACCGTCCCCCGCACCACCTGATCGGCATGCCGGGGATCCACTCCCAATCGCACGGAAACTTCCACCGTCTCATCAAAATGCGCCGAGGCGGTTTTTTTGATCAGTTCGACCGCTTCGGGCAACGAATAATCTTTATCCTCAATAAGTTTGACGATCTCCCGATACCGCTTACTTCTCTTCTTCATGCCTGTCCTCGTTCCGATTAATCGACCACTTCAATCCCCATACTCCGGGCAGTACCCTCGATGATCTTCATTGCTGCGTCAATATCCATGGCGTTTAAGTCCGGCATCTTGGTCTCGGCAATTTGCCGCACCTGCTCCCGGGTGACTTTGGCCACCTTGTTCCGATTCGGTTCCGGCGATCCTTTTTCAATGTTGGCCGCCTTCAACAACAGCGTGGAAGCCGGAGGGGTCTTGGTAATGAACGTAAACGACCGATCCGCATACACGGTAATCACCACCGGAATGATATACCCGGCTTTGTCCTGAGTTCGGGCGTTGAACGCCTTGCAGAACTCCATAATCTGCACCCCGTGCTGGCCCAATGCCGGCCCCACCGGCGGCGAGGGATTGGCCTGACCGGCCGGTATTTGAAGTTTGATGATCCCGATAACCTTCTTAGCCATCGCTTCCGTACCCGCAGTTTAACCTTACTTTTCCAGTTGCACTTGCAGAAAGTCCAGCTCTACCGGCGTGGGTCGGCCAAAGATGCTCACCGAGACCTTGACCTTCTTTTTTTCCTCGTTGATCTCTTCCACCACACCGGTAAAATCCGCAAACGGCCCATCCACCACCCGGATGAGGTCCCCGATCTGGAAGGGCACCTCCACCCGCTCCACTTCCGCTTCCGGGCGCTCCACCTTCCGGAGCACGGCTTCCACTTCTTCCGGGCGAACCACTTCGGGATTGTTCTTGGGCCCCACGAAGCCCAGAACGCCGGGAATTTCCTGCACCAGATGCGCCGTTTTGGTATTGTAATCCATTTCAATAAGAATGTATCCGGGAAAGAAGACTTTATTTTTCAGTCGCTTTTTCCCATCCTTCATCTCCAGCACCGGCTCTGAGGGCACAATAATCCGGCCGAAGCTGTCCTGCATCTGCTTATGTTCGATGGCGTTTTCCAGATGTGCTTTAACCTTATTCTCCTGCCCGGAATACACTCTCAATGTATACCATTTCTTTGCCAACGGTTCATTTCCTCATCTAATACAGAAGACTCACGATTTGAGACATTACCAGGTCAGCCAGATAGATAAACAGGGTAAAAATTGCCGAGATCACACACACCACAAAGGTGGCGTTCATCAGCTCCTCTTTATCGGGCCAGCTGACTTTTCGCATTTCGGTTTTGACGCCTTCCAGGAAATCTTTGATCTTCTGGATCATGATTTTGCCATCCGGTTACAGTTTGGGCTTCAGGCATAAAATAGCAGGCCCGGAGGGACTCGAACCCCCAACCGCCGGTTTTGGAGACCGGTGCACTAGCCAATTGTGCTACGGGCCTGTCCACAGGGCGAAGTGTTGCCGGGGCTTTCGTTTCCTCTGCTCACCGGCAAGCCCTTCGCCCACCTCTTAACGGGTCTCTTTATGTATTGTATGTTTGTTGCAAAACCTACAATACTTCTTGTACTCGACTCGTTGAGGGTGTTTTCGCTTGTTCTTGGTTGTGGTATAGTTCCGATGTTTGCAGACGGTGCACTCCAGAGTGATTTTGTCTCGCACGTCAACACCCCACGATTTTCACGGTCACTATTCGATGATTTCCGTCACCACACCGGCACCAACCGTACGACCACCCTCACGAATCGCAAACCGCAGCCCTTCTTCCATGGCGATGGGCTTTTGCAGTTCCACGATCATCTGAGTGTTGTCCCCGGGCATGACCATTTCCACGCCTTCCGGCAGGGTGATCGCCCCGGTCACGTCGGTCGTCCGGAAGTAGAACTGAGGTCGATAGTTGGAGAAGAACGGCGTGTGACGGCCACCTTCTTCTTTCTTCAACACGTACACTTCGGCCTTGAACTTGGTATGCGGGGTGATGCTTCCGGGAGCAGCCACCACCATACCCCGTTGCAATTCTTCTTTATCCACACCGCGCAGCAACAGACCGACGTTGTCACCGGCGATTCCTTCATCCAGGAGCTTGCGGAACATTTCCACGCCGGTCACCACGGTCTTACGATGAGCACCCAGGCCCACGATTTCCACTTCGTCGCCGACGTGCACTTTGCCCCGCTCAATACGCCCGGTACCGACGGTTCCCCGACCGGTGATGCTAAATACGTCTTCCACCGGCATCAGGAAAGGTTTATCCACATCCCGCTCAGGAGTGGGGATATACTCATCGATAGCATCGAGCAGTTCCTGAATGCACTTGGTCGCTTCCGGATCGGTGGGGTTGTTCAGCGCATTCAAGGCGCTTCCACGGATCACCGGCACATCGTCGCCGGGGAAATCATAGCTACTGAGCAGTTCCCGCACTTCCAGTTCCACCAGATCCAGCAGTTCCGGATCATCCACCTGATCCACTTTGTTCAGGAAAACCACGATGTAGGGCACGTTCACCTGCCGGGCCAGGAGGATGTGTTCGCGGGTCTGGGGCATGGGACCATCCGCCGCACTGACCACCAGGATTGCGCCGTCCATCTGCGCCGCCCCGGTAATCATGTTTTTGATGTAGTCGGCGTGCCCCGGGCAATCCACGTGGGCATAATGCCGCTTATCGGTTTCATATTCCACGTGCGCCGTGGCAATGGTAATCCCACGTTCACGTTCTTCGGGAGCATTGTCAATGCTATCAAAGGAACGTGCTTGCGCCAATCCTTTGTTAGCCAGATAGGACGTCATCGCAGCCGTCAGAGTCGTTTTGCCGTGGTCCACGTGACCGATCGTACCCACATTCACGTGGGGCTTCGTTCTTTCAAACTTTTGCTTAGCCATCGAGAATCCTCCAAATATTTAGATGTTGAGTAACACTTTGCAGCCCATACACCTTTCCCCGCACGCCACTGAACCGATCAAATGCTCACACCGAGCCGGACACTACTCCGAATTGCCTTGCTCGATCCAACACCATTAAAAAAGAGCCCACGACCGGGATTGAACCGGTG
>CAYQGB010000098.1:0-13187 GCA_964416895.1 uncultured Calditrichaceae bacterium | reverse complement strand
AAAGCCCTCAGTGTCCCAACGGATGCAAAGTAGGAGCGCTCAGGAAGATCAGCAGCAGGTACAGGGTGAACACGATCAGCACGGTCAGGAAGATCCGGGGATACCCCGGCCAGGCCTCGTGGCGCAGTTCCTGCCGTTCCTCCGCCTCCTGGGGATGTTGAGTTTTGGTCTTCTTACCCACGGTGTTTTGGCCTTTTGGTATTGGTTTTTCTTCGTGCTCTTCGTGGCTTCGCTATTCAAGCTTGAAATCAGTTTCCTTCTTCCACCGCTCCTCCCTGCCCTCGACGGAGTCGGAGCGGCGGAAGAAGAAAGGTGAGGTTGCCTTTTCTTTTCCCCGTTCTGAGTGCCTCGAAAGCACGCAGGAGCGGCGGAACAAGAATCCGGTAAAATTCTCATCTTTCCGGTACACATCACCCCCCGAACAGCCGCTGCACCATCATCTCCGCCAGGGTGAAGAACGGCTCCGGATGGAAAAACAGAACCATCGATCCCAAAGCGGTCAGCGACAGGGGCACCACGCACCAGGCCGGGGCTTCTTTAAATTTTGCCTTGCGCGAGGGATTTTTTTGCTCGGAGAAAAAGGCATGGTACACAATGGGGAAGAAATAGGCTGCATTCAAAAAGGAGCTGATCAGATACACCACCATCATGGCCATCCGATCCGCTTCCACCGCTCCCCAGATCAGATACAGTTTGCTCAGAAAGCCCCCGGTGAAGGGCAATCCCACCACGCTCATGGAGCCGATGAAGAATGCGGTCATGGTGATGGGCATTTGCCGCCCGATGCCCATCATCTCACTGATGTATTTCTTACCTGTGGCAACAAAGATCGCCCCGGCGCAGAAGAACAGGGTGATTTTCCCGAACGCGTGCATGGCGATGTGTACCATGCTGCCGGTCAGCGCTTTGGGGCTGAGCAGGGTAGCCCCTAACACGATGTAGGAAAGCTGCCCGATGGTGGAAAAGGCCAGCCGCCGTTTGAGATTGTCCTGACTGAGAGCAATTAGCGAGGACACGATGACGGTAAAGGCGGCAAAATACATGATGGGAGTGATCAGATCCGCTCCGTTAAGGAACTGCACCCCGAAGACGCCGGTAATCACCCGCAGCACACAGAACACCCCCACTTTCACCACCGCCACCGCATGGAGCAGAGCGCTCACCGGCGTGGGCGCCACCATCGCCGAAGGCAGCCAGGAGTGGAACGGCATGATCGCTGCTTTGGAAAACCCAAACACCATCAGCATCAACAACACCACGCCGTTGAGACCGGAGACCTTCCCCGCCAGCAGACCGGTGGCGGTAAAATCCAGAGTACCGGTAAGGTAGTAGGTGTACAGGATCGCCGGGAGCGCAAATCCCACCGAGGTGCCCAGCAGGTAGGTCAGATATTGCCGCCCTCCGCTACGGGCCTCCCCATCCTGATGATGGGTGACCAGCGGATAGGTGGACATGGAGAGCATTTCGTAAAACAGATACAACGTCAGGAGGTTGCCGGCGAAAGCCACCCCCAGCGTGGCCGACAGGGAAAGGGCAAAGAAGGCAAAGTAGCGGGTCTGGCTGTGTTCCTTCAGTCCCCGCATGTACCCGATAGAATAGGCCGAGGTGATAATCCATAATGAGGAAGCCACCAGCGCAAACAACATCCCCATGGGATCCACCCGGAATTGCAAGGGCACGGTGGGAGTGAGGGGGAACAGGGTGTATTCAATGAGCTTCCCCTGAAGCACCGGCGGAAGCATGGAGACCACCAGCCCGAATTTGATTGCCCCGGCCAGAAAGGTGACCCCCTCCCGCAGATTCGGCCGCCGGGAAAACAGGATGATGGGAATCGTTGCCAGCGCCGACACCAGCACCGCCAACAGAGGTTTTATGGAAACAATCGTCTCAGTCGCCGACATTGTCAATTTTCCAAACTCGATCCTGAGTTTCTCTACCGCTAAGACGCTAAGGCGCGAAAATTATCTAAAATAAATCGTACCATTGCCGGTGTTTGTTCATCCCCTACGGGGATGTGAAAGGGCATATCACCCTCTGTGGCTCAAAGGGCCTCTGTTAAGACAGCCCCAGGCGATTTACAAACAGGCCGATAAACTCCACCACCCGCCCGGAGTAAATGCCTAACAGAAGGATGAGCACTCCCACGATCAGCAGGGGAATGACCATGCTCAGCGGTGCTTCTCGAATGCCCGGATTCCCGGAATGCCCATGATGCCCGGCGGCGGCCAGATCCGCTTCCGTCCCAAAATGGGCAAACTCGATGATCCGGAAAAATACCACCGCATTTACCAGACTGGACAACAACAGCGCCACGACATATCCCCATTGTCCGGCCTGTATGCCTCCGGAAATCAGATACCACTTGCTGAAGAAGCCGCAGGTCGGGGGAATGCCAATCATCGACAGGGCGCCCACGGTAAATCCGGCCATGGTGAAGGGCATCTTTTTATACAACCCCCGCACGCTGGTCAACTCAAAGTGGCCGGTCTGGTACAAAATAATTGCCACTGCCAGAAACAGGCACAGGGTCATCAGGGCATCGCTGGCGATGTGGAAAATCGCTCCGGTCAATCCCATTCGATTGGCCAGCCACACCCCCCCGACCATGTAGCCCACCTCCGCCACGATGAGATAGGTGAGCAGCCGTTTCAAATCCCGTTGCGAGAGGGCATACACCGATCCCGCCAGGATGGCAATGATGGCCAGCCACACCACCGCCCGGCTCCAGTCCAGATTTTGAAACGCATACGCCGGGGAAAAAACCGACATCATCATCCGGATCATAATATACACGGTTACTTTGGTCACCAGAGGAGCGATGACCACGCTGGATGCATTGGGCGCGTGGGTGTAGGCATTGGGCAACCATCCGTGGAGGGGAAACAGGGCCATTTTGACCCACAGCCCCACCATAATCATAATGAAGGCGATCATCACCGTTTCCGAACCGTACAGCCCCTGTTCCACCAGAATGCGCCGGATATCGGCCATGTTCAGGGAACCGGTCTTGATGTACAGATAGCCCACCCCTAAAAGGTAGAAGGAGGCTCCGATGGTGCCCATGATGATGTAATTAAAGGTGGACAGCGCCGCCCGGCCCTTGCCCACGGCGATGAGGGCGTAGCCGGTGAGGGCGGTAATCTCCAGGAGCACATACAGATTGAAGGCGTCGCCGGTGAGGGTCATCCCGGTAAGGCCGGTGATCAGCAGCAGATACAGGGTGTAATACAGGGGAAGTTTATCGGAGAGTTCTTTTTCCACGCTGCGGCGGGCATAAAAGGCCGCCAACAACCCCACCAGGGGGATCACCACCAGCACCAGGGCGTTGAGGGCATCGATGCTATAGACAATACCCACAGGGGCGGGCCAGTTGCCCAGTTCATAAACCAGAGGCGCACCGTTCAGCGCCGCCACCCGCAGGGCAATTTGCAGGCCACAGAACAGGGAAAACGCCAGCGCCGCCACCGTAATCGGCCAGCATACCCGCTTATTGAAATAGCCCCCGATAGCCACGGCGAAAGAGAGCAAAAAGGGCGATACCAGAATCAGAATGGGATATTGATCAGCCATGAGTACGTTGCGTTCCGCTCAATCACTTTTCCGCATTTATTGGGGGCCACCCTCACCATCCTGGGGGTCCTGCTCTTTGATCTTTTGCAAGATCTCACTCTCCTCGATGGAACCGTACTGATAGTAAATTTTCTGGAGCACCGCCAGCCCCACCCCCAGGGTGGCCACCCCCACCACAATGGCAGTGAGCATCAGCACGTGGGGAAGGGGATTGACGTAATCCTCCGCCCGGATCTCCGGTACGGCTCCGGGGGAGGTTTCCGAAGCCGCAGGCGATTCCCCCGGAGTTGCCGCCGCTTCCTGATGTACCGCGGCATGGCCGGCGCCGTGCACGTCGATGATGGGAATGGTGCCCCCTTGCTTCACACTGATGGAGACATAAAAAAGGATGATGGCGGTCTGGAAGATGGACATGCCGATAAGCTTTTTGGCAAAGTTGTTCTTGGCGATCATCCCGTACAGCCCGATCATCATCAGGATGATGTAGATCCAGTAGTTAAACCGGGCAATGACGATGTCCAGTAAATGTTCCATGCTCCAATTCCTTCTTCCAGATCCCGATAGAAAATCGGAAGGCGAGGCAACAACGCCCTCCCCGCCAGATGCTTAAATTCCTTCTTCCAGGTCCCCGCTGGAAGAAAGATTCATATAGATAATGAACATGATGGTCATCACCGCGATGCCCACGCCGATCTCCACCCCCAGCATCCCGTGATACCGGGCCATGATCTCGTCGGTGGCCGGGAGCACTTTGTGCAGGGCGCTGTATCCCAGGAAATTCGCCCCCAACAGCACACACAGAAAGCCGATACCGGCGTAGATGAGCACCCCAATGTTGGCCAAAATGAAGGTGGTTTTCTCGGAAAGTCGGCGCAGCGAGGCCTTGAGGTTGTGCGCCAGGGAGACCAGGATCATACTGGCGCCGAGAATGACCCCGCCCTGAAAGCCGCCGCCGGGGCTGGAATGCCCATGGGCGATCACATACAGGGCAAACAACTGAATAACCGGCACCAGCATTCGGCAGGCGTTGGCGATGATCAAATCCGGCTTCTTTTCGGGGATGTCCACCGTTTCCCCTTCAAAATGGGGTTCCGCCTCATCATCCCGTTTGCGGCGGCGCCTGCGCCGCAAAATGGCCAGCACCGCCACCCCGGCGGCAAAGATCACCGTGGTCTCGAACATGGTATCGAACCCCCGGTAATCCGCCAGCACCGCGGTGACAATATTGGGCACGGCGGTCTCTTCCAGCGATTTGGTGATGTAATGGGGAGACAGATACGTCGAGGGGCGGGAATTGGGATCGCCCCAGGCGGGAAAGTCGCTCACCGCATACAGCAGCAGCGACCCGGTGACCACCACCGAGATCAGGCCGATCAGGCGCATCATCAGTCGCTACTCCTTCGTGTGGTTCGCAGGATGGTGGCGATGAGGAAGATCGTGCTGACGCCGGCGCCCACCGCCGCCTCGGTGAAGGCCACATCCACTGCCCCCATCTCCGCCCACAACAGGCACATCAAAAAGCTGTAGATGCCGAAAATCATCACCGCACTGATCAAATCCTTCACCGACAGTGAGACCACGGCGGTAACCACCAGCAGCACCAGAATGATCAAATCAAATTGCCAGATCATGGTGAATTACTCCTCTGTGCGCTCCCCCTTTTTGCTCGGAGCACTCCGGGGTTTGTGCTTTTTCTTCGTCCAGGGTTTAATGCCTGCTTCGTAACCGGCATCCATCAGGGCGTGGGTGGCGGTGGGGCTGGTGATGAAGATGAAACCGCAGATCAACAGGATTTTTAGACTCACCAGCACCGAGGCCAGGGAGAAATGGTGCAGGTTATATACCGCCAGGCCGCTGAGGATCAGCAGAGTGGAGAGCGTATCGCCCTTCCCGGCGGCGTGCATGCGGGTGTAAAAATCGGGAAAGCGGATCAGTCCCACCACCGCGCCAAAAAAGAAGAACAATCCCGCCAGAACCAGAACCACCGTGATGATGTCGATGATCATGCCGCTTTCTCCGATTGATCGAGTTGGGGGTCTTCCGGATCGACCGTTTTATGCCGTTGAAAGAATTTCGCCACCGCCAGCGAGGCCAGGAAGTTCAACAGCGCATAAGTCAGGGCGAAATCCACAAACATTCCCACCTTGCCCACCACCACCCCAATAATCACCAGAATAACGGTGGTCTTGGTACCAATGACGTTAATCGCCACGATGCGGTCCATCACCCGGGGGCCGAAGATCACCCGGTACATGACCACAAACATGAATCCAAACAGCACAATACCGACGCCGATAAAAAACGCTTCCATGAATGGTTACCGGTTGCGATCAAATGCGTGGGCTACCCGCCGCTCCATCTCTCCGGGAAGATCGGCGGCGACTTTGTCGCTGATGGCGTGCACCACAAACTCATCTTCCACAATGCGCACGGTGACGGTGCCGGGCGTGAGGGTGATGGAGTTGGCGAACACAAATTTGGCAAAATCGGACCGTAAGCGGGTTTTAAACCGGATGATCTGAGGTTCGATCTTCTCCCGGGATCGGGGATGAAGCGCCAGGATCAGCACATGAATGTTGGCGAGCACGATTTGCCATAGCAGCCATCGAAAATAGTTCGTGGCTCGCACCGCTTCCACCATCCGGGAGGTGAGGGAGCGCTGACGGTTTTTGAACAGCAAATCGTGGGAAAAAACGGTGACGATAACAGAGGAGATAACTCCCAGGGAAAGATGGAACAGGTCAAATATCCCTGAGAGCAAGATCCAGGTGCCCATGAGCAGGATGAATGTGAGCAGATAATACATAGAACTTCCTGAACCCTGGTTGTTTCATAGAAAAAAGGTAGAGTATATCGCATGCCCCGGAGATACGCAAGCCAAAATATTTTCTTTTTCCTGCGGTTATTTGTAGTATCGCTTCCGGAATTTCGGCAGGAAAAAGAAAGACTGAAGGAAGAGCAGCGAGGATGAGAGTGGTGATTGAGGAGAGAACTTTAGGTTCTTTGAGAAGAATGGAAGCGCCTACCACAGCCGGGGCTTAAACTTTCTGTCGTTCAAAATCTGTACTGTGTCGCCCTTCTGGGCGATGACGAACAACCCCTTTCGATAGGCATACCGGGCTACCGAATCATCCATCACCACCGCAGCTACTGCCCCGTAAATTTTCCGATCCTCAAATTCGGGAAAAAACTCCCGGATTTGTTCCAGTTCCTTCACAAATTCATCTACATCCGCGGTGCTCAGGGTGCTCTTTACCTCTATCGCTATCGCCGCATCCTTATTGACCGCCAGAACATCCACCTCCATGTGACGCCCGTTCACCTGCGCCTCCACCCGCCGGGAGACCCGGGTCACCGTGATCTTCCAGGCCTTGAACAACTCTTTGACGGCGGGGATGACCAGCCCTTCCACAAACTCCCCCCACTTGTTCCCCAGACGACCGATCAGCGTGGAAACTTCCTGAATCTTTTTGTTCGTTTCCAGAGACTGCTCCTTCAAAAGCCGTTCGGTCTCCTGAAGCTTCCGATCCGTTTCTCTGGATCGACGGTCCAATTCCCGGCGCATTTCTTCAAACCGCTGGATGTGCTCCTCCAACAGCGCCCAGACTTCCTGAATCTGCTTCTCAATATCCTGCTGCGCCATGATTTTCTCTGAATAGCATTTGTACCATATTCTTCGCCCTGCTTACGAGAAATATATTTTTCCAACATAGGGAGTGCAACCCGGAAATTTGCCATCCCCCATTTTTTCACCGGCAGCGTTATTCCCCTCCACATCCCACCGGAAACAGGAGCGTATCCGGCGCAAACACACTGTTCACCCGGGTCACCGCGGTGGAAAAGCCGTCCCGGTCCCGCACGGTGATTTGATAGAGATTGGAGATAGTGCCGTATTCCGGATGTTGGGGCGCCACGAGGTATTCATAATAGCCGCTGTCCCCCACAGTGCAGGAGAGGGTCATGGGCACATCCAGTTCAATAGTGGTGCGCCCGGTGGCGGAGTCGAAATACGAAAAGTGCGCCATCACCGTCTCAATGTTTCCCAACCCCTGATAGTCAAACACAATCGCCTGGGTATAGGTAAGCTCCGCCCGGGTGGTGGCCACGATGATCGGGGCAGCATATTCCAGTTCAAAATTCAGGGTAATTTCCCGGGGAAAGAGTTGCGCCTCGGAGGTCAGGGAGAAGAAGTTGGGCGCCTGCACCCTCACGGGAGTGGGCTTTCCCGCCAGATCATCCTCGGTGAGCACATAATTCAGGGTATAGCTTCCGTCCGGGGCGGTGAACGCCTCCTGAGTACCCACCTGCACCCGGGCCTCGCTTACCGGTTCCCCGGTGAATCTGTTTTGTACCACACCGGAAAGGTGCGCGGTTTGGGCAAAGAAATCGGCATCGTAGTTGTAGCCGGTGAATTTTTCTGCGTTGCAGGCCAGCAGCATCAGAAACGCCGCCGTTCCTGTCAGAGCGAGAATTTTCCGCATGGGTTTTTCCATCTTTTCCCTACGAGAGTGAAATGGTTGGGTGGAGAATCAGGGTTAGCAGAATACCGCTGAGCGCTCCCCAGATGTGCCCCTCGTGGTCGATAAAGGGCAAAAACCCCCGCCGGGCGGCAATATAACTTCCCACCAGAAAGATAATCCCCAACAGCCAGCCCGGCATCCGAATAAAGAAAAACAGTTCCAGAGGCAGGTTGGGAAAATAGAGGATCACACTGAAAATCAATCCGGAGAGCGCCCCGGAAGAACCCAGGCTGCGATAAAAGGGGTTGTTCCGCTTGCGCAGGCAACTGACCAGCGCTCCCAGGATCATGGAGCCGAAATAAATCAGGGCAAAGTTCACCGAACCGATCAGCCGTTCCCAGAAAAAGGCAAACGAGTAGAACACGAACATATCCACCAACAGGTGGATGTAATTGGCGTGGATAAACCCGTGGGTGATCAGCAGGTAATACCGGCGCTGCCGGAACACCCGATCCGGTTGAAGCATCCACTCTTCCAGAATATGGGGCAGACTGCGGCGAACCATCGGCAGGGCCATGATCCACTTCAGCCCCTGAAAGAAGAGGGCGATCAGGTATAACAACACCCCGAAAAAGTAGCGCAACACCAGCCAGGTATCCTGAATCTCGGCGTTGAGCCAGCTTAAACCGCGTTCCACCCGAAGGTGATCCCGGTCCAGCATATAGTGGCTGATGAACAGGGTGAGCACAAACACAGCCGTGGCAACCGGTGCGTGGGCGATGGTGTTCAGCATGGTGAGTGTATTGCCTCCTGAAGACGTTTTCTTGCGGATGTTCTATTGTGACCGATTACCCCCCAACTCCCAGAAATTGCTCAAAATTGTCTCGATGAATACCCCAAATTTCGCTATCGGGATACGCATTTAAGAATGTTTTGGGAAATCGGATTTTTGCCTCCGGATTCCATTTAAATTCAAAAGCCAGCAACTTTCCTTCCCGTTCTTCCAGATAGTCGATTTCTTGCTGTTGAAATGTTCGCCAGAAATAACACCGGGTATCAATCCCCCGATAATGCAAGAACTTCAGGCGCTCACTGATGAGAAAGTTTTCCCACAAAGCCTCCACATCATTTCGTAAAGGCAGCACCGAGAAATTTTTGATCACCGCATTGCGAACACCGTTGTCCCAAAAATATATCTTTTTGCTCTTCTTGATTTCATTGGGCAGATTCCGGCTCAGAGCATGTAACCGAAATATCACAAACACCTTTTCCAGCAGATCGATATATTTTTCTACCGTCTGCTTATCGGCGCCGATAAGCTGTCCCAATTCATTGTACGAAACTTCATTCCCCAGCTGAAGCGCCAGGGTTTGCAACAATCGATCCAGCAACGCCGGCTTTTTCAATTGCTCATAGGCCAGCAAATCTTTGTATAAATAGCTTTCTGCCAGCAGGCGTAACAGCTCCTTTTCTTCCCCGGGATGGGTAACAATTTCCGGATAATACCCATACACCAGGCGATGTTCCAGTAATCGCTTCTCCGGCATTAAGCCATGATGGTGCACCATTTCGCCAAACGACAGAGGAAAAAGCAAAAATTCGTATTTTCTTCCCGTGAGCGGCTCGTTGATTTCATCCGCCAGCGTCAATGCCGAAGAACCGGAAGCAATCACCTGGACTTCCGGAATCTGGTCTACGATCAGCTTCAGAGTAATGCCGATATTGGTGATGCGCTGAGCTTCGTCGATGATGACCACTCGATGTTGGCCGATCAACGATTTCAAATAAGTTGAAGTGGCGTTGCTCAATCGGATTCGCACATCCGGTTCATCCCCATTCAGCCACAGGATCGGCTGGGGAAGAGAAGGGGCCAGTTGACGGAGCAGGGTGGTTTTCCCAACCTGTCGCGCGCCTATCAGAGTGATGATTTTCCCTTTAAACAGGCGTTTTTGAATGTTTTCCAGCAGAATTCGTTGAATCATAACGGCAAGCTCACAGGAGAAGCAACATTAACCCCTTTCCAATCAACAGATTTTATAAAATTTTTCGATTACAATCGAAAATATATATAAAATTTTTCGATTACAATCCCCAAATTTTATAAAATTTTTCGACAGCACAGCCCACCTTCACCATGTCGGCACTTCCTCCGGCCGGCGTATTCGGGCGATTTCCAGCGCCTCCGCGGGATGGTAGGCCCGGCGATGGGCAAAGGCCGCGATTTGATGCCGACAACTGGTGCCCGGCGCCACGATGAGCGTTCCCGGCGGCGCTTCCCGGATGGCCGGAATCAGGCGGCGTTCGGCTAAAGCACGAGAAATTTCATAGTGCTCCGCTTCATATCCGAAGGAACCCGCCATACCGCAGCAGCCGGAATCGACTTCCTCCACGGCATAACCGGCCAGTTCCAGTATCCGGCGGGTCGGCCCGGTGCCCACCAGCGCCTTCTGATGACAGTGCCCGTGGAGCAGCACCCGATCCAACGGCTCTTCCCCGGGAAAGGCTACCTTACCCTGGTCTGCCAATCGGTTCAGAAATTCCTCCAGCAGAAAACTTTGCCCGGCCACGGCATCTACCCGGGGATCATCCGGCAGCAGGTAGCGGTACTCATCCCGCAGGGTCAGCAGGCAGCTCGGTTCCAGCCCCACGATGGGCAGGCCCTGCTCCGCCAGCGGCGCCAGTCGCTCCACAGTATGCCGGGCAGCCCGGCGAGCCGCCTCCACCAGCCCTTTGGAAATCATGGGGCGCCCGCAACATCGGTGCCCCGGCAGGATCACCCGAAACCCCACCGCCTCCAGCACTCTCACCGCAGCCATGGCAATATGGGGTTCCTGATAGGTGGTGAACGTGTCGTGGAAGAGCACCACCGCCGGGCGATCCTCCGACAGACCCACCTTCCGGCGATGCCGCGCGAACCGGCGGGTGAACGGCTGCCGGGCAAAGGCAGGCAATTCCCGGTGTCGGCTGATCCCCAGGGCCTTTTCCATCAACCAGCGCACCGGGGCGGCATGCTGAACGGCGTTGATCAGCGGTGCGGGAAAACCGCTGCTCCACCGGCTGAGGGTGGGAATGGCGGCAAACAGTCGCGCCCGCAGGGGCACGCCGTGGGCTTCGTGATAATGAGCCAGAAACTCGAATTTAATTTTGGCCATATCCACCGATGAAGGGCATTCCGCCTTGCAGGCCTTGCACTCCAGGCACAGATCCAGGGCCTGATACAGGCGCGGCCCGGTGAATTCCTCCGGCGGCAGCTTTCCCGACAGAGCCGCCCGGAGCAGATTGGCCCGCCCCCGGGTGCTGTGCTCCTCTTCCCGGGTAACCATAAAACTGGGGCACATGGTGCCGGCGGTGCGCTTGCGGCAGACCCCCGCGCCGTTGCACATCTCCACCGCCCGGGCAAAACCCTGATCTTCCCGAAAATCCAGATGCTCCCGCAGGGAGATGGTGCGGTAGTCCGCGCCGTAGCGCAGGTTTTCGGTCATGGAGTGCAAATCCACGATGTTGCCGGGATTGAGGAGGTTGTGGGGATCGAAGGTGCGCTTTACCTCTTTGTATAAGGCGAACAGTTCCCTGCCGAAAAAGCGCTCGTTCAGCCAGCTTCGGCAGCGGCCGTCCCCGTGCTCGCTGGAGAGTGCTCCTCCGTACTGCCCCACCAGTTCGCAGGAAAATTCGGCGATTCGGGGGAGTTTATCGATGTCGGTGGCGATTTTGGTGTTGATCAGGGGGCGCACGTGCAGACAACCGGCGCTGGCGTGGGCGTAGTAGGCCACCTGCGTGCCCAGATCGTGGCAAAATTTTTCGATACGCATGATGTATTCCGCCAGATGTTCCGGCGGCACCGCGGCATCCTCGATGAACGGGATGGGCTTGAAATCTCCCTTAATGCTCATCAGCAGCCCCAGCCCCACCTTGCGCACCGTCCACACGTTTTGCTGCAACCGGTCATCCAGGGCGGGCACGATGTCGCAGGTCACCCGGTGAGCGCGCAGGTGTTGTTGCAACCGTTCCACCGCCGCCTTCAACTCCTTTTCGCTCTCCCCGTAAAATTCGGTGATCAAAATGCAGTTGGGATCGCCGGTCATAAAAGTGCTCAGCAGGCGGGCATATTCCGGCACTTCCTTGCACAGGGTCAACCCCAGATGATCCAGCAACTCGATGGCGGAAGGATGAACTTCCAGCATGATGGGCACCGCCGAGAGGGCCTCCTGCAAGGTGGCAAAATGCACCAGCGCCAGCGCGGTCTTCCCGGGCGTGGGCACCAGATTGAGTTTGATTTCGGTCATCACCGCCAGGGTGCCCTCCGCTCCGCAGATCAGTTTGGCCAGATTAAACCGGTTGTCCTTCGGCCAGTGGAAGGAGACCCCATCGTCGATGAATCGATCCAGGTTATAGCCGCCGCAGCGCCGCCAGTGCCGGGGCGTGCCCGAGCGGATCACATCGGCATGGTTCTGAGCAAGTTCGGCGATCCGGCGATACAGTTCCCCTTCCAGCCCGGAACGGCGCTGATACTGCGGGAGCGCCTCCCGCTCCACGGGGTGGAAATGAAACGGGGAGCCGTCGCTGAGAAAGCCTTTGCATTCCAGCACGTGGTCGGCGGTCATGCCGTAGAGGATGGAGTGCGCGCCGGTGGAGTTGTTGGAGACGATGCCGCCCAGGGCTGCCCGATTGCTGCTGGCGGGATCGGGGCCGAATTTTAGCCGGTAGGGTTGCAGGAAGATATTCAGCTCGTCCAGCACCACCCCCGGTTGCACCCGCACCCAGTGTTCTTCCGGATTCACCTCCAGCACCCGATCCAGATGACGGCCCAGGTCGATAATCAGCGCCTCATTGACCGCCTGTCCCGCCAGACTGCTGCCGCTGGTACGGGGCAGAATGGGCACCCGATATTTGGCCGCCAATTCCACCGCCGCCTGTACATCCTCCACCGTTCGGGGAATGAGCACTCCGAAAGGCATCACCTGATAGATGCTGGCATCGGTGCTGTACAGCACCCGGCTGTACTCATCGGTACGCAGATCTCCGGTAATCTGCTTCCTCAATTCATTCAAAAAATCGGGCAACGCTTGAGGGGAGTTCATAGGTGCCTGCTCGAAGTTATGGAGAATACCTGTAGAACTTAGCAATTTGAGGCAATTCAAGGTGAAACGTAATGCGTGA
>CAYQGB010000097.1:0-13315 GCA_964416895.1 uncultured Calditrichaceae bacterium | reverse complement strand
GTGAAGAAAAACTCACGCATCACGTTTCACGGAGAGCCGCCGTAAACCTGCAGCTTTGGGCTAAGCCTCGTAAATGCGTGACCAAAAGCTCACGTATCACGTAAAGCAGATGTATCCACAAACTCCTATCCGTAAAATCGAGAAGCGCCCACCCCGCCCATCAGTTTTCCGCTAAAATTTCTCGAAACAGATCCAGAATATCCTCCCCCGGCTCCTGCCCGTGGCGGTGGCGAAAGTATGCCCGAAAGAGTTCCTCCATGCTCATGTCCAGACGAATGGAATGCCCCCCGGCGGAGTCCTGCAGATCGGGGTCGCGCACTTCGGGGATGATGGCCACCACCCCGTCGTGGGCTTCTGCGAGGGCGCGGCGTTCCTCGGCGGTCAAAAACGTGTCGGTGACCAGAGTCAGTTCTACCCAGGCATGGGGATGGGCCTTCAGCCATTCCACCGCTTCCGGCACGCCCTCGCAGCGCTTCCGCATCAGGGGACGCCCGGCGGTAAGGGGCACCTCCCGCCAGACCGCCGGCTGCCCCGGCTCCACCTCCACGATGATCACCTGCTTCTGCTGCCCGGCCTCGCTCATGCTGTAGGCCAGAGGGCTGGAGCTATAGATCATGGGGCAGGGATCTTCGGTGACGATGCGGCGGCCATGCAGATGCCCCAGGGCCACATATTGCATCTGCCGGGGCACGTTCTCGGTGTAGATGGCCTGGGCGCCGCCGACGTGCAGAATGGGCTTTTCATCCTCCGGCTCTTCCACCGGCGTCTCCCCTTTGCGAATGAAAAACAGATGGGTGAGCAGCACGTTCACCCCGGCGCCGTCGCAATGGGCATCGGCCAGAGCCTGCCAGCGCCGCTGCAACAGCCGGCGCAACTCTTCTTCGGTGTCCTCGTCGCCCAGAAAGGTTCTCAGGCGCACCTCATTGGCGTAGGGAGTCAGCAGCAGGCGCAGGGGGGCGGAATCCCGGGGCAGGCGGAGTTCTACAAAACCGGGTTCCGAACGGAGCACGGCCAGACCGGTTTCCAGGGCAAACGGGGAAATGTGACAGTTGGGAGCGCCGGCCAGGATGATCCCACACTCCTGCGCCAGGGGATGGGGCGCTTCGATGCGTTCCGGGGAGTCGTGGTTGCCGGCGATGGCGATGACCGCCCGTTGCCCGTCGGCGGAAAGGCGTTTGAGCGTGCGGTAGAACAGGCGTTCGGCTTCACCGGGAGGATTGTAGCTGTCGAACAGATCCCCGGCGATGAGCACGGCATCCACCTGCTCTTCTTCAGCGATGGTGCAGATTTCTTCCAGGACCGCCCGCTGTTCCGGCAGGCGGGAAAAGCGATCCAGGCGTTTGCCGAGGTGCCAGTCGGCGGTGTGAAGAAGCTTCATACTCTGGTGCTTCATACTCTCTTTTCACGAGACCTATCCGGGAGTGCCCGGTTTTCTCTATCCTTGTGAACTGCCGAATACATCCCACGGGCATCATTGGCGTCGCAAAGCATCCAGCACATAAGCCAGCGCTTCCGGGGGTTTCATTCCGGCAATCTTTCGCCGCAGCAGGCCGCTCTCTCGCAAGGCCTCTTCCGATAACAGCTTGTGTTCCTTGCGGGTACCGGACTCCCGGAGATTGACCGCCGGATACAGGCGACGTTCGGCGCACTCCCGGCTGAGCACCAGTTCCATGTTGCCGGTGCCCTTAAATTCCTGGAAGATCACCTCATCCATACGGCTGCCGGTTTCCACCAGCACCGTGGCGATGATGGTCAGCGAACCACCCCCTTCGATATTCCGGGCGGCGCCGAAGAACTGGCGGGGAATGTCCAGGGCATTGGCGGCCAGCCCCCCGCTGAGGGTTTTTCCGCCGGAGTAGGTGTCCTTGTTGAACGCCCGCCCCATCCGGGTCAGGGAGTCGATCAGCACCAGCACGTCGTCGCCGAATTCGGTCATGCGCATAGCCATGTTCAGGGTCAGGTGGGTGATGCGCAGGTGGCTTTCCACATCCTCATCGGAAGAAGAATGGAAGACCAGCGCCCCGGGGGTGTCCCGCTTGAAATCGGTCACTTCCTCCGGGCGCTCATCCACCAGCAGCACGATGATCTTGACCTCGGGGTGATTTTGATGCACGGCATGGGCAATGTGTTTGAGGATGGTGGTCTTGCCCGCTTTGGGAGGGGAAATGATCATCCCTCGCTGCCCTTTGCCGATGGGAGCAAACAGGTCGATGATTCGCCCGGTATAATCCCGCTCGTCGAGGGTGATGCTCAACTGCTCTTCCGGGTCAATGCTGGTGCCCGATTTGATATCCGGAACCCGGGAGTACTCCCGCAGGGAACGGCCATTGCATTTGATGACCCGGGTAACCACCGGAGCGGCTTGACCGGAACCCGTCTCTTCGACTTCCACTTCCAGGTGCAGCCCTTCGCGAAGTTCGTATTCCCGGATAAGCGGGGCCGGCAGCATGGGATCGTTACTCCGAGGCTGAAAATTGTACTTCGGGTTTCGCAGAAATCCCCGCCCCTGGGAAGAAATTTCCAGAATCCCCTGATGCGTTGTTTTGCTCATGGGTAAACAACTCCTGTTGAACTTTTCAAAGAGGGTTTATTGCATATCCATTTTGTGATGGGATAGCCACCCCCGGGCCTTTATCGAAACATTTTCCTGTATGGATGGGATTGGTTGTTTCGGGCTTCTCCCACAGCCCCGGGAGAGCAATGGATAGGCTTAATCATAACACATTTTCCACCGGGAATGAAGCGGAAAGACAAATTTTTGCCCGAAGGTTTTCAGCTGGGGGAGCTGTGGAAAACCACAAGCGGCCGGAACCTGATGGCGATTCCGACCGCTTGCCCGGTTTTGAGGGGGTTGGAAGAGGGCCGTGACATCATCCCCAGCGGTACTTCCGGTAGTATTGCAGGACCCGCCGGGTGAACACTTTGGTCTCATACAGATTGGGAACTCCTCCGGCGTTTCTCACCCGGCTCCATCCTGCGTTCCAGGCGGCGGCGATCAGCACCACCCGCTGTTCCAGCCCGGCGTGGGGAAAATATTTCCGCACCAGCATGCGCACCCGCTTCATGTGCCGGGCGGCGATCTCCAGATTGATCTCCGGATCATGCAATTGTTCCGGCGTTACCGTGGGCATGTACTCCCGGGCGGTGCGGATGTGCAGCTGGGTCAATCCCCGGCAATTGTCCTGACTGACTGCCCGGGGGTTGCCCCCGGATTCCGCCTGTACAATCGCCAGCAGCAGGTAGTAATCCACGTTATAGCGGGCAGCTTTCTGGCGGATCAGTTCTCGATAGCGCAGTGCACCCTGCCCCGCCCCGACGGGATAAGCAGCCGGTGGGGTCGAGTAACCTTTCGAGGCTTTTGAGGGGTAGGTATCCCGGGTAATCGAAGCAACGTAGCTATCTCTTCCGACGGTAGAACGGTGGGTGGCTTGCAGGCAACTTTGAGCCAAAAAGGAAAGCAAGGCCAGGCAGGCCAGTGGTACCATCCATGGAAAACGCTTCATTTTTCCATCCTCCCTGATTTTTGAAGCGATGACAACGCCCGTAATCCCTTACCGACGTCGTTTCCCGTATTTCTCCTCCCTGAGAAACACCGGGAAATTGTAATTGATCAGACCGTTAAGTTTCGGCCACCGGATGGGTAGTAGGGTATTTGGCTGCTCCCACATATCCGGCAACATTTATATTCGGTAGGTTGGTGGGAAAACTACAGCGCCGGATGATTATATCCCGGTTTGTACCACAACACATTCGGTTTGCAAACGATTAAAAATGCACACAGCGGTGTCATGGGGATTCCACCGGGGGAGATTGCATCCCGACGCACTCGGTGATCGAAGCATGACGTACCGCTTCGCCGCCTCCCTCCGGGGATTCAATGCGGTGGGGATCAATGCATGCGATCAGAAAACGAAAAAACCTCTTGACAAAATGGGAAATTGTGGTATATTAGTTACTTGTTTCACGAGTGATGATCTTTGGGAAAAGACGGTTTTTTATCCCCCGGGCGGAGGCAATAGGCAAGCTCAATTGGTAATGCCATGTGGATGTACGGAAGCACGGCAGCGGATACGGAGCGATGACGACTGAGGATAACGGATGCCCTGAGCGGCGGTGACTGCGACGACGGTAACGGAAGCGGAAGCAGAGGTTCGCTGAACGGAAACGGATCAACGGCATTAGGCCGGCGGCAGCGAAAGTGACCACGAAGACGGCGGCGATTCCATCATCTCATGCGAATATTCTGGCGGTGAATACGGTAGTCGACAGGTTTTGCTAACCGAGCTGTTATTGTCTCCGCCTTTTTATTTTTCCTTCAGAAATTTCCCCCCCAAAATTGACCCGGCTAACAAATACTTTTCCACTTCCGGGGTATTTTCCTTCCTAATTCACGGATCCTGATCATTCACAGGCAGGATTTTACATGATGGAACCGGTAAAGGTCGTTTTCGGGGAGATGAGCCTGACCGCTCCCCCGGACTGGACATTCGTGCCCACGGAAAATTTTGTTCTGGCCCGCAGAGACTCTCAAATAGGCGTGCTGCAAATTACCCAGCTTGAAGTCAACTCCCTTCCGGAGCTATCTCCTTCGGCGATTCTGGCGGCGGCGCAACAGCTCATCAGCAAAGAACCGCTCCCGGAGCCGTTCGAGGTAAAATCGCCGGTGGCCAATGGGTATCTCTTCGGAGCGGCCAGTTTCCGAACCCGGCAGAAAGGACGGGATTTGTTCACCCGGGTAATCTATCTGCTCCGGGATGATCATCTGGTAGTGGGGGTATACGGATGTCCCTGGAAATTGCGGAATCACGCTGCGGCGCATGAAGAGCTAAGCCAGTGCGAAAAGATGATTTTAACCGCCCAATTTTCTTCCCCCAAATGATCGGGCGTTTTCCCCTTCACAGGCAGGGCCCTGGATTGGATGCCCACTGCCCCGCCTGACGGTTTTCCGATTTGCTCCTTCCATCGGTTTTGATTTCCCCCACCTCAAGTCCGGTGCAAGATCGGCGATAGTATGAACGTTTTGTTGCCTCCGGGAAAGGAGGAAGATGTGCAGGGGGTAGCCAACCCTGCACCGGATCCATCAACATATCGCCATCAAAACCGGGCTGGTGATGATGAAATGGGGCACGCTCCTGATAGGGCTGGCGCTGATTGCGGCGCTGATGGAGGCCTGTGATAGTGAGGTGTTTCGGGGGAATTTGACGGCTCCCACGGAACCTCCCCCTCCTCCCCCGGCGGAACAGACTTTTTATCTCCACTTCGATTACTGGAATCCCGACGGCAACTCTCCCCAGATTTCCCTGGACACTGTGCAAACTTCCCCTGCGGTGCAATACCTCTTCCCCCTCCCCTGGCAGGTGGATCTGTCCCTCAACGACCGGGTGGTGTTAATCCTGGAAGACATTCGCCTTCGGGAGGACACGGCGGATTACGAAATCCGGGAGATCATCTCTCAGGAGTGGCAGGATGGTCGCTGGCGGGGAACCTCGGAATTTCCGGTTTCTTTTTCCGCGGTTGCCGATCTGGATATGGTGCTGGTGCTGGATGCCAGCCTGTCGTTGGGGAACGCTTTCGGCCAGGTGAAGCAATTCGCCGTTGGCCTGGTGCGGTCGGTTGTTCAGGAAATTCCCTCGGCGCGCATCGGGGTGGTGGATTTTGCCACCGAGGTGCACACGCTTTCCCTTACCACCGATACCACCGTGATCATCGAATACATCCGCAACATCTCTCAGGGGGAATTTACGGCGCTGTACGACGCCATCGGGGCGGGGATCACCCTGCTGGCTTCTGCCGGGGGGAACAATCGGGCGCTGGTGGTCTTCACCGATGGGAACGACAACAACTCCGTCACCGTTTCCGATCCGGAAGAGTTGATCCACCGGCTGCGCGCTCCGGCGCCGGGAAACGAGCCGATTCACACCTACATGATCGGGCTTCAGGGAAACGATGGAATAGATGTGGAACTGCTCCGGCGGATGGTTACCGGTCATGGTGTGGCGGCGTTTCCCACTTCCGTCACGGATCTGGAAGCGGTTTTTCAGCGCCTGGCCGATGGCATTTCTCTGATGTATGATCTGACCTACACCCGGAGTCGCCATCCCATTTCTCAACCGAACGCCCGGGCGGTGCGTTTCCAGATCATCGCCCGTCCCCGATGAACCTTCCCCCTGAACCGCTCCCGAACCATGAAGACGTCAGGCCGCAAGGGGTTCCCGACGCTGCATACCGGGTGATCTGACAGAACGCCCCCAACACCTGCCTTTCATCTTTCATCCTTCATCTTTCATCTTTGATCTTTCATCTTTCCCTGCAAAAGCTCCCCAGATAGTTCCCCGCACGGCAGCCCGTATGAACAGGCAGAGAACCAGAGGTAAGGTCGCCGGATGAAACTCCTGAGGCCAGAAGGGCCAGCCCAACAGGGTTACCGCCGTCACGGCGGTGTAAACCATCAGATACCCCCGAAACCAGCCCGGGCGACCCCGGCGGAGCAAGAAAACCACCGCCGGTAGATGGGTCGGCCAGGCCCATAGCAGGTGGTAATTGGGAGCGGTCACTTTATGCTCCGTGGCAAACCATAGCAGGGCAATGATGACCCCGATCAGCCCTGTCACACCGAACAACCCGCCGTCTGCCCACCGCATTCGGGAAATGCTTTTGTTGGGAGATGTTGCTTCCTTCCAGCTTCCGGCTCCTACCAGAATCACCAATCCCCAGAAAAGGATGGTGGGCCAGGGCAGCGCTGCCCCTCCGTGGGGATTTGCCCCGAACCACAGCAGGGTATCGGTGCGGGCCACCAGCGGCCGTTCTTGTTCCTGGAACCGAACCGTGGCCCCGGCAAAGGCGCGGAATACGTAATCGGGGAGAAACATCGTCTCCCGGGGCGTCGCCGGGCGGTCGGCTTTGGCCCCCAAGCCCAGATCAATCCCCAGGTGCACCCAGGGGTAGCGCTTGAGGTAAGGATCGAGATGTTGCCGAAAAGTGCGCGGTGTTTCGGAAGGAAAATGCCAGGTCAGGCGATCCCCCAGCACCTGCTCAAACACATCCCGGATACGGGTGGCACAGTTATCAAAGAAAAAATCGTACCGGTAGTAGCGGTTTTCCGGGCGGTAGTTGTTTCGCAGAAACGCATATACCGCCTGTTTCATCGCCGGGGAGAGGTTTAAGGTCTGCTGAATGACGTTGCGGCGATATTCGATGTATTCGCTCATCCCAAAGGTGAACGGATAAGCGGAGAGGAAATAATCCAGTTGCCCCCGGCAGAATTTCAGGTAGAAACCGGGTTGTTCAAAACTGAAGGTGCCGTAGTTATACAGTTCGTCCAGGCCATATTCCGGATCGGTTATCCGAATGGCGGTGTGCCCAAAGGCGGTGTACAATTCGGCGCCCGGCGAGATGGTGAGAATGGCAATCCTGGCTTTTTCTGACAAATGGGCCGGGCGGGTAAATCGATGCTGCGCCAGAACGGGTTGAACCAGCAGTAGCAGAGCCGCCAGCAGGAGGTTCCCGCGCCATCGACCGGTTCCGTTGGTAGGGGTCGTTCTCCTCATCGCCTCCCGGTGAAGTCGATATACGTTCACAAAGGGATTAAAATACCCGGCAACCGGGAGAGGAGCAAGGGAAATTGTGGGGAATTAAGAAGAATACCGGGACGCCTCGGAGACCGCTTCGGCGGCGGTGGGTAGCTCAAAGGTGATGGTCGTGCCTTTGTTGGGAGCGCTGTCCACGGAAACGGAACTGTTGTGGGCTTCCAGAATACGCTTAACGATGGTCAATCCCAGGCCGGAGCCGCTTTTGCTGGGGGTGCGGCTCTTGTCTACCCGGTAAAAATGCTCAAACACAAACGGCAGATCTTCCGGAGGAATTCCGGCTCCTGTGTCCATCACCCGCACCCGCACCTTACCGTTGGAGGGCAGCAATTCTACCTTCACCTCGCCGCCTTCCGGGGTATAGGTCAGGGCGTTGTCGATCAGGTTGGAGAGGGCGCGCTCGATCATGGCAATATCCGCTTTTACCGGAGGAAGTTCGGGGGGCAGGGTGCTTCCCAGGCGTATCCGTTTGGCGTCGGCCCGGGGCTTGAATTTCAGGAGCACGTCCTGGGTCAATTCCGCCAGGCAGAAGGTTTCCATCTGCGGGCGGGTCACGCCGGCATCCAGCTTGGAGAGGTCAAACAGTTCGGTGACCAGGCGGTTGAGTTGACGGGCGTTCTTGAGCATCACTTCCAGATAGCGGCGGCGGTCCTCCGGCGGAAGTTCCTCATCTTTCATCATCAACGTTTCCAGATACCCCTGAATAGAGGCCAGGGGGCTGCGCAGATCGTGGGACACGTTGGCGATCAGCTCCCGACGCAGGCGATCTTTGGTTTTCAATTCTTCCAGATTGCGCACGATGGTGTCGGCCATCTGGTTGAACGCCCGGGCCAGCTGGCCGATTTCGTCGGTGGAGCGGGTGGAGATCCGCTGTTGTAAATCTCCCTGCTCAAATTTTTTGACCACCTCGGTCATTTTGCGAAACCGCCGGGTGAGACAGGCGAAGGAGATCAGCCCCACCACGGCAGTGGCCAGAATAATGATCACAAAGATTTGCAGGGAGGTGCGAATGATGTAGCTGTTCCGCACCATGGCGGAAACGGTTTCATAGCTCTGGTTATCCAGAATCACATACAGGTAGCCTTTGCGGGAGCCGATTTGCAGGGGGGCGGTGGAAAAGGGCCGCAGGTCTCCGGGACAACAGGGATCGTCTCCCAGGATGGGGAAAGAAGACTCCCCGGACAGAAATTCCCGGATAGGGGTTAACTCTACCGCCGAGATGGCTACCTGACGATCGGTGTTGATAAACGAATTGAGAATAGTGCCCCGTTCATCCAGCAGGTAGATTTCGATCCGGGGATTGACCATCATCAAAAAGCGAATGGTGGACTCCAGACCTTTATAATCCACGGAGTCCTGCAAATAGGGGGTCAGGGCGGTGACCAGATTGGCCGCCAGAGTGGCGTTGAATTTTTGTTCTGTTTCCCGGATAAATTCTTCCGAGGAATGGAGGGTAATCCAGACCTGCACCACACCGATGATCAGCAACAGCAGCAAAAATACCACCGAGATCTTTCCATATAGACTGCTTATCCAGCGCTTCATTCATCCAACTCCTCAGGCTCCACAAAGCGGTATCCCACTCCCCACACGGTTTGAATGTACCGGGGTTGGGAGGGATCTTTCTCGATTTTGCTGCGAAGCCGGTTAATATGAGAATTCACCGTGTGGTCGTATCCCTCAAATTGGTAGCCCCATACGATGTCCAGCAACTCCTGTCGGGTGTAGGCGCGACCGGGGTGGGCGGCAAACAGCGCCAGCAGGTCAAACTCCTTGGCGGTTAGCTCCACTTCCTTTTTCCCCACCCACACTTTCCGTTTTTCCAGATTGATCACCAGATCCCCATAGGCGTATTCTTTCTTTTCCCCCTCCCCGGTGGAGACTTCCTCCTTCACCGCATCCATCCGCCGGATGATCGCCTTGATCCGGGCCATCAGCTCCCGAAGGCTGAAGGGCTTGGTGAGGTAATCATCCGCCCCTAATTCCAGCCCCAATACCTTGTCGAATTCCTCCGACTTGGAGGTCAACATCAAAATCGGCAGGGTTTTCTTCTTTTCCCGAATTCGTTTGCATACTTCCAGGCCATCCATTTTAGGAAGCATGAGATCGAGAATGACCAGGGCATAGTCATTGTTCAGGGCCTTTTCCAGCCCGGTTTCGCCGTCGGCGGCGTGATCGGGAATGTACCCGGCATCCCGCAGATGCAATTTGATCAGATCGGCGATATCCAGGTCGTCTTCCACTAACAGAACTTTCATTTCCATCCTGCTACCTCCTCTTGCACTGCCCGGGTTAACTTAATGGGGGAATTTCACAAAATCGTCACGAAAAGTTCATAATTAAAATATGCCATTTGTTTCCCGGTCAATTTATGCAATTTCGGATTCAGGCTCAAACGGTTTGTCGGGGCTGAGCGCGTTTCAGTTCCATGGAGGGCCGGCTTTGATGGGAAGGTTACCGATGCGGGGATTATACTATCAGCCTGAGATGTGAGAATTCCCGGGTTCCTTGTTCTTTGGCAGGTTCCGTGGTAATGGAAAATGAAACGGGGAATTTGTGAAAATTAACCATCAGGGGGTTGTGATGCGCAGTTACTGTGTTTTCCCTCGCCTTGGGGTGCTGGCGAGTCGCCTGGCGCTGGTGGTGTTGTTCCTGAGTACCGCTGCGCAGGCGGGCGCCTGGACCCAGAAAAAAGGCCACTACTATCTGGAATTGACCACTTCCTATCTGTATGCCGGGGATGAGTTCGATTTTCGAGGGCGCAAGCGAGATATCCTGGCCGATTTCAGCTATTATCAGAATACGTCGTACGAAGAGTGGAAATTCGCTCTGTATGTGGAATACGGCCTGACCCCATACCTGACCCTGGTCGCCGATGTGCCCTTCAAAATTGCCACCGATACCCGCACGATTGTGGGAGTGCGCTATTTTGATGGGGAGACTTTTGAGAACGTTTCCACGGGATTTTCGGATTTAACCCTCGGCACCCGGCTACGGTTGCTTTCCGGGCCGGTGGTGGTTTCGGTGGAGTCGGGAGTGAAATTGCCTCTGGGATACGACACCTCTCCCACCAACGAAGCCCCGGCGCTGGGTACCGGGGATGTGGATGCGCACAGCTTTTTATGGGTGGGTACCAGTTTTTATCCCTTTCCGGCCTATGCCACCGGGTATGTGGGGTACCGCCTACGCACGGGCGTGCTGAACGATGAAGCGCTTTTTTACGCCGAGGCCGGGCTGACCCCGGGGCGCTTCATCTTTAAGGGGGCGGTGATGGGGGTTCGCAATACCGGCACCTTGCAGGATATCTACGGGGAAACGGTCATCACCCCGCTGCCCGGCGGGGGTGGAGACGTGCCGGTGCGTATCTTCGGGGATCAGGATTTCACCAAACTGGATGTGGAAGTCGGCTACCGCCTGTTCGGCCGGATAGGTGTGGTGGGCAAATTCTTCCATGTGCTGTCGGGGAAGAATGTGATTGCGGAGAGTAGTGTTTCTTTCGGGTTGGTGCTCCGCAAATAGCCCCGCGAAAAGGGATTTGCCGCCAATGAAAAAATATACCAAAAACCGCCTTTTCTTCCATCGCCGCAACATTAGAACCTGTGTCACAACACTTGTGCTTGCGATGGGTACATTCAAGGTATGCATTGTCAACTATAGGGAGGTAGTGACCGATGTTTATCTGGATGGCAGGATGCTGGATGGTGGCGCTTTTTCTGATGACCCTCACATCGAGGCCCTCGCCCGAAGGGAAGTTTGATGCCCTCCTGAAACAAAAATTGGCCGCTGCCGGTGATGGTTCTCCCCATCAGAGAATTCGTATCATCGGTAAGTGCGAAATTCCCCTCACCGAGCGCATCTGTCAGATTCTCCGTCGTTCCGGAGTGGTCATCCACGGGGTTTCTGAATATGATTTCGTCGCTTCGGGAACCGCGGAGCAAATCCATCAACTGGCGCAACTGAGCCTGATTTGCCGGTTGCATCTCTCCATTGTTCACACCGGTGACCCGTCCCTCTCTTCAGAAGAGACCAACTGAGAGGGTCTCATCCCTTCCCGATAACCGAAATTATTCCCCGGAAAAACATAATCAACTATTGAAGAAAAGCTTCCGGGAAGCTATATTCTCCCCGGACGTAAATCAAATAACCGCAACTCCGAGCCGAAGCGTCTAAACCCCGGTTGCTCGGTAACGGCGGTCGATCTGTACCGAAAGTCGATCAGGGAGGTGATCCCTGAGAGTATGCAGCAGGCCTCGACTTTCGGAACTTCCGACTCCAGCGAATTAACCGGGGCATGATGCCCGGCCGATAGGGTAAGGCGGGAAACGGCCTTGCCTTCCGTGTTTGAAAAGGAGTGTCGCCATGAGAGAGCATTCCCAATCCCTCCCGATTTCCTCCCCAGCCCATTCCCGGGAAAAATTAATTGACAATTATGGTCGCCGGATTACCTACGTGCGTCTGGCGGTTACCGACCGGTGCAACCTGCGCTGCACCTACTGCATGCCGGAGCAGGGCATCCGTTTTCTTTCCCGTCAGGAGATTCTCACCTACGAGGAGATGCTGCGCCTGCTGCACCTGCTGGCGGAGATGGGCGTCTCCAAAGTACGCATCACCGGAGGGGAGCCGTTTGTGCGCCGGGGGCTGGTAGATTTCCTCTGGCAGGTGCGGGAGATTCCCGGCATCCGGCACATCCATATCACCACCAACGGGGTGCTCACCGCTCCCCATGTGCCGGAGCTGCAGCGACTGGGGATCGCCGGCATCAACCTCAGCCTGGACAGCCTGGATCGGGAGCGGTTTCGGCGCATCACCCGCCGGGATCAATTGGAAGCGGTGCTACGCTGCTTTCATACCATCCTGGAGCATGGGATTCCCCTGAAAATCAACACCGTGCTCATGGGGGGAATCAACGACGCAGATATCGTTCCCCTGGCCATGCTCAGCCGGGACTACCCGGTGGAAGTGCGGTTTATTGAAGAGATGCCCTTCAACGGCACCCTCAACGGAAATGGGCGCTCCCACTCCCGATGGGATTACCGGCGTATCCTGGAGGTATTGCAACAGGCGTTCCCCGGCCTGGAAAAACGGCCTGATCCGGCCAATTCCACCTCCATGAATTACCGCATTCCCGGACATCGGGGAGGAGTGGGCATCATCGCCGGATTTAGCCGCACGTTCTGCGGCAGTTGCAATCGGATTCGGGTAAACGCAAAGGGGAAGGTTCAAACCTGCCTGTATGGGAAGGCGGTGCTGGATATTCGGCAGATGCTGCGGGAAGGCGCCACGGATGAGGCCATCAAGGCGGCGGTGCGGGCGGTGGTCAACAAGCGCTTTCGGGATGGATGGGAGGCCCAACGGCACTCCGGGGTGGGCGTTGACGTGTCGGAGTCGATGTCCATGATCGGAGGGTAAGTCGGGGCATTGCCCTCCATCGGTACCCTTAATATGGCATCTAAATATCTTGACAATGTCACATTTCAGGAACGACCGTAGAGGTCGGCGTAACCGCAGGGAGAAAATTTTTTTAAGGCGAGAGGGTTCGGCAACTCTTTTCATCCGTTCAGCGTTTTTGCCCTCACCCTACCCCTCCCGCCCCGACAGCCGAACATACCGGAGTCTTTCCGCCTCCAGAGGGTCGTGTTGACTTGTAAGAATCGCTTTTGAACCGAATAGGCTGTCGGGGCACCCTCCCCTTCCCTCTCCCGCTGGGAGAGGGAAGGGGAGGGCTGGGG
>CAYQGB010000096.1:0-13385 GCA_964416895.1 uncultured Calditrichaceae bacterium | reverse complement strand
CTGTCCTGATCCACTCAGGGGAAGAAGGGAAAGTAGGAGTTTTTGTTTGCGCATACCGGGCGGCAGTGGTTCCAGCACTGCCGCCCATTTTTTAGTCTATTTCCATGGAGGAGCTCTTTCATGGTTAAATAGTTGTTCATGTGTTTTTCCTCCGCTCTTTACCGAAACATGCGTAAGAGGTATCCTTTCCTTCCATCCTCTCCTACAGCAACCATTAAGTTGTTTTGGTAATCACAAGACATATAAAGAATTGCTCCATTAGGCCTGATAACAGAAAAATCATTCCCGTTAAAATGAGCAATATAACCAAAGTGCCCTACCACAAAAATATCATTGAGGCTCATACCTCGTATTCGTTCAGTTTGAGCAGGAATGACATCCACACCACCGATCTCTTCCCATCCGTTGCAATTTCTCTTTCTAAAGATGCCGCTGCCGCAGACAAAAAGAGTGTATGGGGTATCAAACCAAATTGACTGCGAAGCGCGCCCGGAAACCCAGGGAAGTTCTTCCACAGTGTGGTCTGGCTTTATCCGAAAAATAGCGGCGCCGGAGACGCCATAACCGGGAGAGGCAGCGCACAGAATTATCCACTCACCCGTATATGGGTCTTGCGCTCCCCAGATATCCTGAATGGTGGTCTCCGTGCCGCTTTCTATCCGCTGCCAACTGCTGCCATCGTAGTGGGCGATAAATCCATTTCCACTCACCACATAAAAATCATTGCTGGATACTCCCCAAATTTTTTTGGCAGAGCCGTTGAGTTGGATTATTAAGCTGCAATCATTAACAAAGTTGTTTCCGTCAAAATGAGTTAAGCTCCCATCAATGTGGGAAAACAAGATGTCATTCGCAGAAAAAGCGAAGATTGCTTCTATCGGAGGATAGTCTACACCACCGCAAGCATTGGTTCTTATCCGTTTCAACTCCCACTCATTCCCATCCCAGTGCACGGCATTGTAGGTAATTACCCTGCCGGTGGAGTCTGTTAAGTAAATTCTTCCCACCGCCCATATATCCGTGGGGCTTATTATGGCAACGTCGTAAAGCACGCTGCTGCCGTGCACCTCGCCGAATTCGTATATCTCCCAGTTAAACTCGTGGCTGGTGGTATCCAGGGTGGTAATTGCCAGCGGGGTACTGCTCACCGTGCGGCTGCCGTTTTCTATCAGGTATGCGATATAGGTGTAGCTGCTGCCAAAGGTAAGGCTGCTGTCATAGAGCAGGGTGTCGGAGGCATAGAGGCTGTCGGCAAACAGCAGGGTATCGGCGCCGCCCTGTCCGGCGGGGTGGCGGGTAACCTCCACCATCTGCGGGAAGGTCACATTTTCCACATGCAGTTTCAGGTAGGCATCGGTTAAGCCCACATCCACCGGCGCCAGAGTGAGTTTTGCCTCGGGTGAAGGTAACGGCGGGGGCGGCGGCTCCCCCGGGGTGGGATTTTTGGTGCAGGCGGCGGCCAGCAATAAACTCAGCAGCCAGGCCCCAAAGATGTACAGCAGGCTTGAGCCACAGCGAGAACGGGTATGAGGCAGGCTGCTTTCCTTCCCCCACCGCCCGGATACGCCGGAACAGAGATCAGGCTTCCTCATGATGGTGCTCCGGTTGTTGGGTTTGGAGAAATGTACGGAAGAGGCGGGGTAGGAGAAAAGGGAAAAGACAGCGGCCACAAGGCGAGTGGCGAGCAGCGAGTGGTGAATGGCGAATGGCGAGTAGCGAATGGTGAATGGTGAATGGTGAGTGGTGAATGGTAAATGGTGAGCAGCGAGTGGTGAATCGACAATAATCAATCGTCAATCGAAGATCAAAAATTGGGGATCGAAGTTACATCGAAAAGAAAAATTCTGAATTGGGAAGGGAAGGCAACAAAAGAAAAGACACAACGCGCCGTTACGCAATACGGATTACGCAATACGCATTTCTATTTCTACTCCGATTTTGCATTTCAGCAAAGTTGAACCCACCGGCACGGGAATGCAAACACTACCCCCCCACCGAGGCTCCATTCTTATGAAAGACATTCTTCCGGGTTACCCGGAGCAGTTCGGTGCGGATATTTTCCATGTTGAAGGGTTTGCGGATGATCCCATCCACCACCCCGTTGGCTTCCATCAGGGCGGGGTCCACCTGATTCCAGCCGGTCACGATGAACACGGGCACGGCGGGGTTGATCTGCTTCAGCTTCCGGGCCAACTCGATGCCGTTGACACCGGGCATGCTCAAATCGGTAAATACCACGTCGCAATTGAACTTCTGGAATTTCAGCAGCGCCTCGTGGGCATTGGAAGCGGTGGTAACATCGCAGCCTTCGTCTTCTAACATTTCCGCCAGGGTTTCCCGCACATCGCTTTCATCTTCTACCAGCAGCACCCGATAGGGCAGTGGTTGAAACATCTCCGTTTCCGGAGACCGGGGAATGAACTCCTGCCCGGCCACCGGCAGCTCGATCATGAAGATACTTCCCTTGTTGGGCACGGAATCCACATAGATTTTGCCCTGATGTCGCTGGATGCACTCGGCGGCAATGCTCAATCCCAGTCCGTTGCCCTTGCGCCCTTTGGTGGTGAAGAACCGCTGGAAGATGCGATCCCGAATTTCCTCGGGAATGCCGATGCCGGTATCGCTGACAAAGATGAGCACGTGGTTGTCCTTCATGGTGGTCTGGATGGACAGTTGACCGCCGCGAGGCATGGCATCCAGGGCGTTGTTAATCAGGTTGAGGATAACTTCCCGCAGGGCCGGGGCGTCCCCCCGAATGGGCTTGATGGGATTCAGATCCAGCTTCACCTCGTAGTAAATCCCGTGGGCCTGGGCTTCGTCTTCAAATCGGGGGCGGGCGATCTCCACCACTTCCCGGATCAGTTCGTTCATATCAATGGTGTGCTCTTCCTCGGGAGCCGCCTCGCCGGAGGAATAGGTCTGCAGGCGGCGGATGCTGTTGGCTCCATCTTCGGCGGCCTGCAACAGCACTTCCAGATCCCGGCGGAAGTCGGTGTTTTCTAACTTTCGCAGCAGCATCTGTCCCTTGCCGATGATTACGCTGAGGATATTGTTCAAATGATGGGCGGTGCCGCTGGCCAGTTCCCCCACCGCCTTCATCCGTTCCAGATGCTTCATCCGCCGGGCCAGCGCCTGCTGCTTATCCAGAATCACCTTTTTCTCGATGAGCTGCACCATCAGATAAAAGATAAATCGGAACAGAGAAATGGCGCGGGATTCGGCAAAAGATTGCTCCGCTCCCCCGGCCACAATCCAGCATCCCGGAAAGGCGTTATCTACAATAAAGGGAAACAGCACCGCCGACTTCAAGGGGGTCTGCTGCAAAGCCGCTTCCAGAGGGCCGATCGGCTGCCCGTTGTTGGCTGCGCCCACCGACCACCTCACTTCCTGATCCTGCTGAAACAGTTGAGCCGGGAGGCGTTCCAGATGGGGAGCCAGATTCCGGGAAAGCCCTTCGGCAACCTCTTCTCCGGTGCGCGCGTCCACCACCCGCCAGCCCCCGATGTGTCGGGGACGCATAAACAGGGCCGTGTACTGCACCCCCGGCTGCCGAATCGTCCATTCCAGCAGCTGGAAAAGCAGGCTTTTGATGGAATTCCGCACCCCCGGAAATTCCGGCAATACCGATGAACCGCCGGAGGAAGCAACCGAACTGTTGGAAGAAGGAACGGGGGCCTCCCGGGGGGGGACAGACCCGTTCCGCTCCACGATATATTCGCACAGGGAGAGGTTCTCCAACGCCAGACTCACCATGTCGGTGATCGCGGTGAGGAATTGCCGATCCTGAAATCGGAAATAGTGATCCGGTGAATCGTCCCACAATACCAGCGCCCCTAACACTTTTTCCCGCACCATCATGGGAATTCCCAGCCAGGAGTTGGCAGGAATACCGGCGGTATCCAGCTTCAGGTTCTCGCAAAAATATTTGTAGTTGTTGGTCAAAGCCACCTGCCGCTTTTCAATGACGTAATGGTACAGAGTGGAAGAAGAGGGCAATTTCCCGGCAGGGAGGACTTTTCCGGCCTCATCGTTGTAGGCAAACTTTACCGGCGGCTGATGGGGACGCCACAGAAGCAGTTCGATATGCTGGCTAACGTAAATTTTGCGGAGTTCATCATAAAAGATATTTAACACAGACTTGAAGTCTCCTGCGGCGAAAATGCGCCTGCCAAACGAGACGATGTAGTCTAACACCAGGTTGGTTCCCTCAACGCTATCGAACAGCAGGTTAAGAGAGGAATTGGTTTCCTGGGTCTGCATATGCCCTTTTCCCGAAAGTGTATGAACTTTCTGTTTTTTTTAAAGTTAACCTCTTACCTGTTACAAAAGCCTATGTATATTAGCAGGAATCAATCCTGAGAAAATGCGTTTTCGCACATTCGGCGGTTCCGGTTTTTGATCTACCCGGTTGGTTCTCAAGCGGTTATCCCTGAAATCGAGCAGCCTTTTTTCGCAGGTATCCGGTGCACAGGTTGAAAACAGGGAATGGAAGGTAAGTACAAATAAATATGGGAAAGATCGCCCGGAGCAGAATGGAAAGAGAAAAAACCGATCGCGAGAATGCGTGACAGGGAAAGATCGGAACCCCACATCGGGGCTGGACAACACGGAACCTGACGAATGGCTCTCGCGGTTCCTGATCGGGTTCGGCAAAAGACTCACGATAATACCTTTGATTTTGCACCAAAGCAAGTTAAAATCCACTCAGCAGTGATGTGGCTCACTGGCATTGATTTTGTTAAAGTTATCCATTATCGGTGAGTTTGGCCCGGAATTGACCATCGCCGGATGAAAGTGAATAATTTGTGCATATATCGGCATCCGCCGGGAGAATCATGCATTCGTAAAGATCGCCACAGTCTTTGCTGCATCAACCAATTGTCAGAGAAATGGTCAGGGAGAGGGGAGCAGTTACAATTCTGGATGGGCATGGTGTGACCAATTCAACATTCGTACCCCTGAAAGGCTCGTAAAATTGGCTCTTTCGGTTAATGTGGATGCAAGCGTGTGTGATGGGGATTACAGAAATGCGGGTGACCTCTGAGGGGCGCCGCCGGAAGGAGAACAACTGACCGGGAGGCGGAAATCAAATTGTTCTCGTGTATCCCCGGAAAAAATATTATATTTTGTGCAAAAAATTCATACAATTAGACCGGGTTGACTGCGGATACTTGAGATGCCCACAAAGCTGGAAAAGCAGAAGCAGATTTTTTCGTTAATGAACGCCCGATTTCCCGAAACTGCCGGGGATGTGGCCAACGATCCGGTGGCGGTGATGGAGGATGGCGCCGAGGTTCCCATCTCTCAGTATCGTTTACTCCATCAAGTGTATCATTTCCAGAAGAGCGTCATTCAGAACATCAATGCCGGTTTGTTAACCATCGACCCTTCCGGCACAATCACTTTTGCCAACCGGTGTGCGGCTCGCCTGTTAGGTTGTGAGGTGGAAGATCTGCTAAACCGAAACATCGGTCAATTTTTTACCTCCCCGGAAGCGGCCACGAAGTTTCTCAAATTATGCTCCCTGCCGGGAAGAAAACTGGAGGATTGGGAGACCGATTTCTGCTGTCGGCATGGGCAGACCATGCGGGTGGCCCTCAACGCCTCCCCCTTTCAGGATCAGGTCAACGAGGTGCAGGGGATTGTGGTGATTTTCCGGGACCTTACCGAGGTATATCATTTGCGGGATCGCATGGAACGGATGGAGCGCCTGGCCCTGATCGGGGAACTGGCCGCAGGCATTGCCCACGAAATCCGCAATCCCCTGGGGGGAATTAAGGCCGCCACGCAGGTCATCGAAGAGCATCTGGATCCCGGGGATGTCAAAAGCCAGTTGTTGCAGCGGATTATCGAAGAAGTGGATAAGGCCAATCGCCTGCTGACCGAGTTTTTCAAATTCGCCCGCCCCACCCGCCCCAAACCGGCCTTTCACTCCCTGGCCGAGCTGGTGGATGATGTGTATCTGCTCCTGGCGCCGCGGATGAAAAAAGCGGAAATCAACTATCAGCAGGCCATGGAGGAGGAAGTGCCCCGGGTGTATGTGGATAAAACTCAGATCGAGCAGGTGATTTTGAACTTATTTCTGAATGCCATCGAGGCCATGGGAAGCGGAGGGGTGCTGCGGGTTTCCATCACCCACAAGCAGGTTCGGCTGTTCGATGGGACTGCTTCGGCCTCTTCTGCGCCCGAAGGGGATCTTTCCTACGTGGTGATGGAAATCTCCGATACCGGCCCGGGTATTCCTCCTCAGCATCTGGAGAAAATTTTCAATCCTTTCTATACCACCAAGCCGGAAGGCCTGGGGTTGGGACTTTCCATTTGCAGTCGTCTGGTGGCCGAAAATCGGGGCAAACTGGACGTCAGCAGCAAAGTTGGCGAGGGAACCACCTTCATGCTGGCACTCCCAACCTTTGTATCCGGTGAATTCCACTAAACTCCGCCGTAGAACGACGAGACGATCTATGCAACATTCCAGGGTCAAACGATTGCTCATCGTTGATGATGAAGAGACGTTGACGTTCAGTTTGTATCAGACGTTCATCAATGCGCCGGTAGATTGCGAAGTGGTGACCGCCTCGTCGGGGGAAGCGGCGTTGGCCAGATTTGAGGAAGCCCCCTTCGATGTGGTGATAACCGACATTGCCATGCCCGGCCTCTCCGGCCTGGATCTGGTGGCGGCCATTAAAGCCCGGAAGCCCGATACCCGGGTTATTGTCATTACCGCTTACGGCTCGGATGAGCGGGAAGAGCAGGCCTATCAATTGGGGGTGGATTGTTATCTGGAGAAGCCCTTTGATCTCCGTGAGCTTAAGAAACTGGTTCTGAAAATCTTAGAGTGAGATTGTGCCATGGCGCTGGTTGGAAATCTCAAAGACCTGAAACTGGCCAATATTATTCAGATCAACTGCATCGAACGCAATGTGGCCAAGGTAACGGTGCACAGCCCGGAACAGGACGGGGCGATTTACTTCTCCAACGGAGCGATTGTGCATGCCGAATTCGGCCCATATGTAGGAGAGCGGGCGGTGCACGAAATGCTGGGGCTGGGCGAAGGAGAATTCAAAGTGGAAGCGGGAGTGCAGGCCCCCATGCAGACCATCACCCAACCCTGGAACTCGGTGGTGCTGGAAGGGTTGCGCCTGTTAGATGAGCGCAAAGTCAACAGCGCCCCCATTCCCCGGCAACTGTTCGCCCTCCTTTCGGGGTTGAAAAATGTGCAGAACGTGTTTGTTCTGAATTACAACGGTCAGGTGGTGGAAGGCAAAACCCGCAACGAAGTACACCCTCTGTATCTCACCTTCGTGTGGTACAAATTGAAAAAGATGCTCAATCTGTTCTACTCGGATTTTTTCCAGTATATCGTGCTTCGCAAATCCGATGGATACTTTTTCATCTTCGAGTTTAAACCCAATCTCATCGTGGTGGAAACCAATCTCCGGGTCATTACCCCGGAATTTACCGGGATGGTGAAAAAAGTGCTCAAGCAAGTTAATGCGGCCAGGAAGTAGGGTATCGACGTGCTGTTACCGAAGGGCGTTGCCAAGCATCAAAATTTGAGTACCTCCTTCACTCGCTTTGATCAGCTCCTCAAGGATCTGGCGGAGAATCGCTTCAGTGGGTATGTCAAGCTGAACTTCTGGGAGTATGAAGGGGTGCTGGTGCTGGACACCGGGCGGATCATCGAGGGGTACTCCTCGGAGCAGGGGGTATATCTCACCGGTGAAAACGCCGTGCTCCGGATTTTCCCCAAAGCCCGGGAGAAGGACGGTTCCATCGAGGTGTACGCCCTTTCCAGTGAAGTGGCTCTGGCGCTGGCCTACGCTTTGCAAAGTTTGCCTTACGGGGACGAAAATGCCCTCAGCAACTATTCCCTGGCTCAGGTATTCGATCGGCTGGAGCGGGAGGCGATCACCGGGTATGTGGATCTGGAATTCAGCGGCAATCGGGGGCAGGGAACGGTCTATTTTATGGAAGGCATCGTGGTCGAATCGGTGATCATGTCTTCTACGGGAAAAATCGTGGGCGGGGAGCAGGTATATCACAAGTTTTTGCAGATCAGCGAACTGGTGCAACCCACGGTCAGGGTGTATCGAGTGATGAATCCCGCCTTCATTGTGGAGGATGAAGCGTTTATCATCCCCTGGCAACATCAGAAGTACGTGCACTTCTGGGGAGAGTTTCTCCAATATGTGAATCATCTAATGAAAGACCGCTTGAAAAAGAACAATTTTTATGACAATTTCTCCGAGCTTTGCCGGGAGGTCTCCGATCATTACCCTTTTTTGCATCCCCATAGTGGGAGCGTGCACATTTCTCCCCGGGGGATGGAGGTCGATAGTGTGCTGCATCATCCGGCTTTTCTGCAGGGAATGGCCATCGTGTTGAACAAGATGCTGCGTCAGATTCCTCCCCGGCGATTCCGCAAGCTCAGCCTGGAAGAAGTGGCCCGACAGGTGCAGAAACTGGCCCGGGGGCACGATATTCCCGAAAATCAATTCAAACCCGAAAAGTTCATCGCACAGGTATTCCGAGGTATTTTCCAATGATTGCCGAATTCTTCAAAGACCTGACCGAAATCCCCGGCATCGAGGCGGTGATTCTATTTGATAATCAGAACAACGTCATCGACTCCTGGGCGGTTTCCAAATACAATCCCACCATGTTCCCGGACATCGGGCAGACCTTTCTCCACACCTTCGGGGTGATGGAGCATCTCAATTACGACCTTAACGAGATCGCCATGCCCCACGATCGCGGCATTCTGTATGCCCGGTGCCATCCCAAATTCTATCTGGTGGTCATCTCCCGCCTGTCGGTGGAGCTTTCTCTGATTCGCCTGGCGGTGGATGTGTGCCTGGCCGAATTTCTGGAAAATCGCAAGGTGAAGAAAACCCTCAAGAAGATGTCCGCCCGGAAGTTCTTCCAGATCAAGACCGCCACCCTGGATGATGTTGAGCGGATCATGCTGGAAAATATCCTGGAGGAAAGCAATGCCGGATAACGATCGTTTCCACATTCAGGGCGATATGGTGTTTAAGCTGAGCCATAAGCGCTCTCCCTCGGAGGTGAAACTGCGCTCTCTGGAGTGGGCCATTGTCACCCAGCTCAACGGAGAGAAGACCGTGGATCAGATCAGCGAGATTCTGGCCCTCAGTCCGGAAGAAGCGCAGGCCATGTTCGGGCGATTGATGGCCGAGGGGCTGCTGGAACTGGTGCGGGTGCCCGAAACCAATACCTTTGTTCCCCCGGAAGTATTTAACGAGATCGAGCAGCGCTACACGTACTATGTGGGGCCGGTGGCGAACATCCTCATCGAAGATCTGTTAGCGGAGATGAAACGCAACCGTCAGAATCTGGAACGGAAACAATTGCCCTTGTTGGTGGAACTGTTGGGTCTGGAGATTTCCAGCCCGGAAAAACGTCTGGAATTTCAAAAGTTCATGTTACAAAAAATTAAGGAATTGGTATGATGGCTGGATCAACTGCTCAATACGGAAGTCTGCGGATCAAGATCGCGGTGTACATCCTCATCGGGGCCCTGATTTTCAGCGGGGTGATCTTTTTTGTTCTCTCGTACTACCTGAACAAGACCCTGACCGAGTCGATGGAAAATCAGGGGCGGATTGTGGCCAGCAGTATCGCCGAACTGGCGGCGGAAAAGCTGATTGAAGAAGATCGGGTTGGGTTAAAGAAAATTCTGGAAAAGTATCGCTATTATCTGAGCAACGAGTATATCCTCATCGTTGATGCGGAGTTTACCCCCGTGGCCGATACCTACAACGGGGATTTGCCCCAGGAATTGCGGGACAATTCCGTTTATGAAAACTACGATTTCGCCAGCGGCCAGGAGTATATCCGTCAGGTGATGGAGGTCTCTTCTCCTGCCGGAGAGACCGTGGAAGTATATGATCTGTGCTATCCCATTAAAGAGGGATTGTTAGGTTTTGTACGGGTGGGTTTAAAAAAATCTTTTATTGACGATCATATTCGCACCACATTGCTGTATATTGGGATCATCGTTCTCATCGGTACGCTGGCGGCTATTTTGGTCGCCCTGGCGATTATCACCTATCAGGTGACCCGACCGGTGATGCAGTTGGCTCAGGCGGCGGAACAGATCAGCCTGGGGAATTTTGATGTGTCGGCGCAGATCAAGGTGAAGAACGAACTGCAAATCCTGGCGGCCGCAATTGAACGCATGCGGGAAAGCTTGAAGACCAGTCTGGAACGGTTGAAAACCCGATCCACCATCGGCCGCTTCTAACTAATCCAGGGGAGATTGGATACTATGGTACAGGTGAAAAAGCTAAAGGATGGCAGCCGTCAGATCATCCTTACCGCCAAACAGTTCGATGAAATCACCCGGATTTTATCGGAGTTGGCGGCCAAGACCAAAGCTTCCACAATTCTTCTGGCGGACATCAGCGGGCAGCTGATCACCCAGCGAGGCAATACCGAAGACATCAACACCGCCATCCTCTCGGCCCTGGCGGCCAGCGATTTCGCGGCCACCTCGGAAATGGCCAAACTGGTGGGAGAGGACGCCAAATTCAAATTGCTCTTTCACGAAGGGGAGAAACGCAATGTGTATCTTTCCAACGTGGGGGACAACTTTTTTCTGGTGGTGGTGTTTGATGTCAGTGTTACCCTGGGATTGGTGCGCATCTACACCAAGAAAGCCATCCAGAACCTGCTGACGGTATTTGAAACTTCCGAACAGGGCGATGACGCCAGCAAGATCATCGATCAGGATTTCAGCAGCATGCTGGGAGATATGCTGGATGAATCCTTCAAATAAGGGAGGGCGGTGTGCCCGTCATTCTCCAAAAACGAGAAGTCCCTTCCATGGATCGTGCAAAAAGGTAACCAAGACGGCACAAATTTAAGACGAGGCTGAGGCTCTATGTTCATCAACTGGGCATTGCAGGAAGTCAATCTGAAGATTGTGTATTACGGACCGGGAATGAGCGGTAAAACTACCAACCTGGAATACATCCATTCCCGACTGGATCCCTCGCTGACCGGAGAACTGGTGACCCTGAAGACCAAAGAAGATCGCACCATCTTTTTCGATTTTATGCAGATTGAGGTGGGGCGCATCAAGGGCAAGAAGCCCAAATTCAACCTCTATACCGTTCCGGGGCAGGTCTATTATGCCTCCAGCCGGAAGATTATTCTCACCGGCGTGGATGGTATTGTGTTCGTGGCCGATTCCCAGAAGGATCGGATGGAGGGAAATATCGAAACCCTCCTGGATCTGGAAAACAACCTCATGGCCATGGGCCACTCCCTGGAGAATTTCCCCTGGGTGATCCAGTACAATAAGCGAGACCTCCCCAATGTGGAGTCGGTCGATATTTTGCAAAAGAAGCTGAACTTTTTCAACGTTCCCCATTTTGAGGCCGTGGCCATAAAGGGCATCGGTGTGTTCGATACCCTCAAGGCCATTATCAACCTGGTGGTCAAACACGTTCAGACCCAATTGTAGCGGCTCAGGCGTTGAGAAAGGGCTGAATAAAATCCCCCTGCTATCAACGATCTGCGGAAAAGCGTTGCCACAATTAACGTTTGAATTTTTCCCCGGAAAGTGGTATGTTTGCCAGGCCTTTGAAATTCCCCTGATTTCAAAGGCTTTTTTGTATATCCTTGTTAAGGATAAAAATCTGCGTTTTTCACTGGTGTGAAATTTCCCGGTCTTTCGCCGGCGACCGTGAAAGGTAAAATGTGACCGATTATTCCCGTTTCACGCCGAGTTGCCAAATGCTGGGTGGGTTCCCGCTATACTTCGTGAAACGTAAAACGTGAAGACAAAAGTTACGCATCACGTTTCACGTTTCACGCGAAAACATCAGTTTCTACCTTTAACACAAGCATTGATAGAGATAGTATGTATATCCGCAATTCTTGTCTTCCGGAACATTTCTCGCCAGAACCGCGCAACCGGGGGCCGGCGCATGAAAAACATCTTTCAGCAACTGTTCAAACTGGATAAATCCGTTTACGGGTGGGCGCTGTATGATTGGGCGAATTCCGCCTTCGTGACCACGGTGATGGCGGGCTTCTTCCCCATCTTCTTCAAAGAGTACTGGAGCGCCGGCACCGATGTCAACGTCAGCACTGCTCAACTGGGGATGGGCAACTCCCTGGCGAGCATGATCGTGGCGCTGATGGCTCCCGTTTTAGGCGCTATTGCCGACCGGGGCAGCGCCCGAAAGAAATTCCTCATCTTCTTCGCTTACTGGGGGGTGCTGATGACCGTGGGGCTGTTCCTGGTGGAAAAGGGGGAGTGGGCCTGGGCGATTTTCGCTTACGTGATGGGGGTGATCGGCTTTTCCGGAGCCAATATTTTCTACGATGCCCTGCTTCCGGAGGTGGCCGGAGAGGATAACATCGACTACGTCTCCGGATTCGGCTATGCCCTGGGCTATCTGGGTGGCGGGGTGCTGTTCCTGATCAATGTGCTGATGGTGTTGCATCCCGAATGGTTCGGCCTTCCCGATAGTGCCACGGCGGTGCGATACTCCTTCCTGTCCGTGGGGGTGTGGTGGGGTGTGTTTACCATATTCACCATTCTGTGGGTGAAGGAAACGCCCTCCACCCGGCCGGCGGAGCGCTGGTGGGAGATTGTGGTGGGAGGGTTCCGGCAATTGGGAGCCACTTTTGCCAAACTGCGGCATCTTAAAACCGTGTTTCTGTTTCTGGCCGCTTACTGGCTGTACATCGACGGGGTGGATACGATCATCCGCATGGCCACGGATTACGGGCTGTCCATCGGCTTTCAATCTACGGATCTGATTCTGGCCCTGCTGTTGGTGCAGTTTGTGGGGTTTCCCTCTTCCATCATTTACACCCGTCTGGGGCAGCGGTGGGGCGCCCGGAAGGGGATTTTTCTGGGCATCGGGGCGTACTCGCTGGTAACCCTGTGGGGCACTCAGATGAGCAGTCTGGTGGAGTTCTACGGTCTGGCGGTGACCATCGGGCTGGTGCAGGGGGGAATTCAGGCTCTGAGCCGCTCCTACTTCTCCCGCCTGATTCCCGCCGATCAGGCCGGGGAATTTTACGGATTTTACAACATGCTGGGAAAATTCGCCGCCATTTTAGGCCCGATATTGATGGGTGGAGTGGGGCTTCAGGTGAAAAAATTTCTTGTGGCGCGCGCCGGAGATGCCGCCGATATGGCCTATATTTCTCAGCTGGCCTCCCGGTGGAGCATCGCCGCAGTGCTGCTTTTGTTTGTGGGCGGAGCCATTCTGTTGTATTTTGTGGATGAGGAAAAAGGACGCCGGGAGATTCAGGCATACCTGCAGAGCAAAGGCGAATGAACGGATCTAGTGTTCTTTCAAGTTTAACGTGACGGGTTTCCATTGTCATTCTGAGGGCTGCCG
>CAYQGB010000095.1:0-13426 GCA_964416895.1 uncultured Calditrichaceae bacterium | reverse complement strand
AGCGGTATTTACGGAATATTACACAGCCTTCGCATAACTTGCAAACCCAAATCGAACCCCCGATGAAAAAATTCCTCCGGCTTACCAGCCCCCCTACTGTGCTCGAATGCCCTTTGCTCCTTCCGGCTGGCACTGAGCATAAAATTCCCGATGGCGATTGTCCAGGATCATCATCCGCTGGATGTTGCGGCGATCCCGATCATATTTGAACAGGGTGCAAAATTCCTGGTACTGATAATCCAGAAACCGTTTCAGCGCCGAACTGTTGGGCCGCAGGTGATGCACCTGCTCCAGTAACTCCACCACCCGGCGGGCGGCCTCCCGGGCTTTTTGGGGATCCTTTCGAGCCTCCACGTAAAACAGGCCTTCGTAAAACTCGAACTTGGCTTCCCGCAGAGGAAGGTGATCGCTGTCGGTCATTTCATCCACCGTTTCCAGGCGATTGCGCCAGCCGGCGGGAAACTCGCTTACCAGAGCCCGATTGGCAATGGCCCGGGCTTTCTCGTAAAACGCCGTGCCCCCTCGCAGGATGTAGCAATCCAGCTCCCCGGCAATGACCATGTAGATGTAAAAATCTATTATCCCCAGAAGAGGATCGAACTGAGCCTGCTGATGATCGAAGAATTGCCCCTGACGGTAGGGGAATTGAATGGACTTATCCACAAAATTTTCTTTGGAGGGAGAGTTGATGGCAAACTGTCCCCGGAAAATCTTGTCCGATCCCCGATCAATGGCGGTCTCAATGATAAACGTAATTCCGCAGTCAATGCGAATGTCCTCGTAGTTGCCGGTCCAGTCAAAGCTGTTAATGTAGTTCTCAATCTGCTGGGGCAACTCGGCCAGAAAGGCCTGCTCCTCGGGTTTCAGCCGATCCGCCTGGATGGTTACCCGGGCGGTTACCGTCTGGGCGGTCAAATTGATGGTCAACCCTGAAATCCCCAGCCACACGATGCCCATCAGGGCAAGCATTCCTTTAATCATCTCGGTACCTCCACCGGGTTTCGATTTCCCTGAAAATTCAATATACACACCCCCAAAAGCGCTTTCAAGGCATAATGCCGGTACTTCTTCCCCTCCCGTGTGGGAAAAAAGTTTTTCCGGCAATCGGTTGCATTTCACGGTGACTGCCGGTTAAATTTTTTCAGACCAGAACGGGGTCAGTGCCATGAAGTTCAATCTCAACAAACTGTTTCCCTTCCTCAGTATCCGCACCAAGCTGATCATCGCCTTTACCCTGCTGTCGTTCATTCCTCTCGCCGTGGTAGGCCTGATCGGGCTGTATCACAATATCAATACTCTGGAACAACGAGCTTTTGAACAACTTACCCACGACGTGACCATTTTACGAGAACGGGCTACCAACTTTATGCAAGCGGTGCAAATGGATGTGCACTATTTATCCAATTCTCCGGTGTTCATCCAGTTTCTGGAAAGATATTATCAGCAAAAAGACGTTCAGAAGCACTATCAACTGGTTACCCGGGAATTCCTCACCTTTCTTCAGACAAAGCGAATTTACTACCGGCTGCACTTTGTGGATCGACAGGAGGATGAAATCCTGCGGATACAATTCCGCCAGGGGAAATACGTTGTGGTGCCTTCCTCGGAATTGAGCATGTCTCATTTCCGATTCTACTTTCTCCTGACCGACTCCCTTACCGGTCCACAATTGGCATGCACACCGGTGGAGTTGCTGGATCCCCGGGGGGGGACAGTACCGGCCATGAGTTATGCGGTTCGGGTGTACAGTCCCGGGGGAGAATTCTGGGGTATTTTAATCGTGGATGTGTTCGCCCGGGACTTGTTCCAGGTGATTGAATATGGATCCCACCTGGACTCCCACCATCGGATAGCTATCGTAAACGGAGAGGGGCACTACCTGTACCATTCGGAGAAGAAGAAAAACTGGAGCCGGCTGCTGGCCACCCGGGAGACCCAAACGCTTACCGGGGAGTATTCTCCCGAATTCAGTCGCGCCATTCTTTCTTATGAACCGGGGATTGTTGCAGGCCCGGGAGATGTGATCGCTGCCCATGCCCCTCTGCTTCCGGCGCCGTTTAGTGGGGGCAGTTCCTACTTTTTGTTTGAAAGTGTGGAAAAAAGTTTTGTACTGGGGCCGGCCAATCGGTTTGCCCTGGTATTCATCAGCCTTTTGCTGATCTTTCTGGCCATCTCTATTTCTGCCGGTCTGGTGGCTACCGGTCAACTGGCCGGGCCGATTCGTCAGCTTCAGCGGGGCGCCCGAATTATCGCCCGGGGGAACTACGACTACCGCCTGAATATCGACACCAATGATGAGATTGAACAACTGGCTCACCAGTTCAACCAGATGGCTCAGGCCATTCGGGATCGGGAGATTCGACTGGAAGAACAGCAAAAGCGGCTGGAAGAAATGGTCAGCCAGCGCACTGCCGAGCTTCGCAGGGAAAAGGAAAAACTTCAGGCCATCCTGGATAATGTTCCCAGCGCCTTTCTATTGCTGGATGAAGAGTGTAACATCCTCTCCGCCAGTGCGGCCATCCGGAGCATTACCGGGCACGATCCCGATCAGGCCGTGGGGCAAAAGTGCTACCACATTTTATCCCAGACCTCCATCTGTGACGATTGTATGGCTTTCCGTTCCCCCCACTCCCCACGCATCCACTCCTTTGTGGATAGCCGGGCAGACGAGGATGGCAAAGAGGTCTACATCGAGCATATTTCGGTGCCCATCGTGTTGAATAACAACAAGCGGGCGTTTCTGGAAATATTGACCGATATAACCGAACGGAAGAAACTGGAAGAACATCTGATCCAGACCGAGCGGCTGGCCGCTACCGGGGAGATGGCCGCGGTCATCGCCCACGAAATCCGCAATTCCCTCACCTCGGTGAAAATGATCCTGCAATTGCAGCGAGAAGCCCCATCCCCTCTCAAAGACAATCCCTCTCTGGAAGTGGCTCTGAATTCCCTGTACCGCGTCGAAAAGGTCATTACCACCCTGCTGCAATTCGCCCGGCCGGCTCCATTTCGATTTCAACCGGCCAACCTGAATCAGATCATTGGAGAGTGCACGGAATTTCTGTTACCCCAACTGGAAAAACGCAATATCGAGGTGCGGCGGAAATTGGATCCGAAGGTTCCAGAGATGGAGATGGATGTGGAGCACATGCGGGAAGCCCTGATCAACCTTTTGCTCAACGCCATCCAGGCGGTGGAGCAAAACGGGCACATCTCCATCGCCTGTGCGCCCATCCGCCTGAACCGCCGACTGGAAGATTTTCTGGTGACCGTGCCTTATCCTTCGGATCAGGCCAATGCCGGCGCCCGGGTGGTGCTTTCCCGGGGAACCCGGGTGGTTCGATTGGTGGTGGAAGACGATGGCCCCGGCATCCCCCCCGAACATCAGCCCCAGGTATTCGATCCCTTCTTTACCACCAAAGTAAACGGCACCGGTCTGGGATTGACCACGGTGAAAAGAACTGTAAATCAGCACGGAGGGATCATTCGGTTGAAAAGCAGCCCCGGTAAAGGAACCCGCTTTGAAATCTATCTACCCATAAATAAGGCGCTCCACCATGGCAGAGAAGACCATTCTGGTCGTTGACGATGACCCGGCGATACGGTACGCTTTTCAGCAGACCTTTCCTGCCCCGACATATCACACCGTCACCGTTGAGGGAGGGAAAGAGGCCCTGCAAACAATCGAGAAGTCCTTACCTGCTCTGATCTTTCTGGATATCGCCATGCCCGGAATGGACGGGCTGGCGGTACTGGAAACCATTAAAGAACGCCATCCGGATCTTCCGGTGGTTATCATCACCGGGTACGGTACCATGCAAACGGCCATTCGGGCCATGCAGTTAGGGGCTTACGATTACCTGACCAAGCCGCTGGATGTGGATCTGGTACGCCTTACCGCCCGGCGGGCCCTGGAGATGTCTGAAATGCGCCGCCAATTGGACGATTTGCAACGAAGGTTGCAGGAAAAAGGCGAGCGTTCGGCCACGGAATTGATCGGTCAAAGCCCTTCCATGCAGGAAGTGTACAAGTTAATCGGGGTGATTTCGACCACGCCCAACATCACCAATGTGTTGATTCTGGGGGAAACCGGAACGGGAAAGGAACTGGTTGCCCGGGCCATCCACGAAAGCGGCCCCAATGCACAAGCGCCTTTTGTGGCCATCAATTGCACCGTGCTGCCGGAAACGCTGCTGGAAAGCGAACTGTTCGGCCACGAGAAAGGCGCCTACACCGGGGCAGATCGGGCCAAACCGGGGAAATTCGAGCTGGCCGGAAACGGCACCCTGTTCCTGGATGAAATCGGCGATATGCCCGAAGCCCTGCAAAAGAAGCTTCTCCGGGTCATCCAGGAGCGAACCTTTGAACGGCTGGGGAGCAATCAGCCCATCCCGTTGAATGCCCGTCTGATCACCGCCACCCACCGCAATCTGGAAGAAGCGGTACGAAAAGGGCTTTTTCGGGAAGACCTGTACTACCGGCTGAATGTGGTCAAAATCGTGCTCCCCCCATTGCGGGAGCGAAAAGAGGATATCCCTCTGCTGGCCAATTATTTCCTGACCAAGTATAATCAACGCTTTGGTAAGCATATCACGGGAATCTCTCCTCAGGCCCTGGACGTGCTGATGAATTACGATTTTCCCGGCAACGTGCGAGAACTGGAAAATCTCATCGAACGGGCGGTAGCCCTGGAACGGGGGGAGGTGCTGACCACAGAAAATTTTCCTCCGGAGATGTTCACTCCCGGCCGGGAGCCGCTGCTGAACATTCCTATCGTGGATCAAAACTTCAACCGGGCGAAGCAGGCGGTCATCAAGGCATTTGAGAAAAAATTTTTGATCCAGCGGCTGACCGAAACCGGCGGCAACGTATCCCGGGCAGCCCGAATTTCCGGACTGGAACGGCAGAGTTTCCAGCGCCTGATGAAAAAATACGGCCTGAACTCTGGCAATTTTCGGAAATCCTGACCTGCCACATTTCGTTGGCATCCCTGCCACCTGAATGCTGCACTTTCAATAGCCGATCTGTGCAGCCTCCCTCCTACCCTTCCCGTACAACCGTTTAAAAAACAACATATTCCGCTTTTCGGTCAAGTAAAGGGTTTTCCCGGCATGCCCTTTGTAAAATCCGGTCCCCGGGAATATCCGGATTTATTGGAGGAGGAAATCCCCTGTGTTCATCGCACCCAAAATGAATTCCCGATAACCCGAGTCCCACGTATTCCCCGGAGGAGGTGAAAGCCCGACCTGTCTCACCCATTGGATTTTTTTCTCATTGATCAGGTTGAGAAGGGAGAAGTCAACCTCGCATGCAGGCGAGGCGCATCTATCGGTATCTCGGTGGTTTTTAAACTCCTTTTCACCAAAATTTAATTGATGGAGGGTGTTATGAAACGTTCGCCGGTACTGTTTTTCCTGATGATTGCCCTGCTGATCTCCTGCTTTGTGTGGATCGATGAGGGGCAGGCCATTCCCGCATTTGCCCGGAAGTATCGCACCAGTTGTGCCACCTGCCATTATGCCTTTCCCATGCTGAACGGTTTTGGAAAAGCGTTTCTGCATAACGGTTATCGGTATCCTGCGGGAACCGATCCGGATATGCGCAAGGACAATCCGGTCAGTCTGGGATCGGAAGGGTACAAAAAGGTGTGGCCGGATGCCATCTGGCCGGCAGACATCGATGGCCTGACGCCGCTTTCGGTGCATGCGGTGGGACGGTTTGACTATGCTCCCGACGAAACCGAAGAGGCCAAAAGCACCTTTGAATTTCCCCATGAACTGGAAGTGCTCTATGGGGGCACCATTGGGGAAAATGTCTCTTTTCTGGGTGAAGTGGAAATGGAGAATGAAGACAACGAGATTGAATTCGCCTTTCCCTTTGCCATCCAGTGGGATTTCAATGCCAACTGGCATCTTCGGATTGGTTCGGTCTCTCCGGATCCCACCCCCGATCACATGCGCCTGACCCGGAGCCACTACAATGTGGCCAGCCTGCGCAGCCGCAATCGCTGGCGTCTGCGAGGGGATCAATCGGGTATTGAATTGATTGCCGTGGGCAACGGCGCCGGAGGAAGAGGCGGTTATTTCTTTAAAGCCGGGGTGGTAAACGGTCAGGGCATCAACGACGCCAACAGCGCCAAAGATGTGTATGCCCGATTTACCTACAAGATCGGCGGTCTGGGCGAAGTGGGCGGCACCGAAGGCCAGGGCGGCGAAACCTCGGCCCACTACATCGACAACAACCTTCGCCTGGGCGGTTACATCTACAAGGGAACGGTCTCCGGTGCTGAACCCGACGAAGACCTGCTGGTCTACGGTGGGGATATCGACCTGTGGTATAACCGGTTCATCCTGAACGGAGCCGTTCTGTTCATGAACTCCCAGATTGAGGGATTGCCCGACCGGAATTCGCTGGCCTGGTATGCCCAGGGAAATCTGGTCATCTATCCCTGGTTGATCGGGCTGGTACGCTATGAATGGACCGATCCTGATACCGATGTGGATATCCCCGAAGCTCAGCAGTCGCTCATTCCTGCCCTTACGTTTGTCCTCCGGGCCAATGTACGGGTGACCGCAGAGTATTTCATCCCTCTGGATGATGCCCATAAAGATGCGGATCAATTGACGGTACAGATGCAATTCGGTTTCTAATCCCGGTTCGTGGGCAAGGGATCGGAGGTGAGGCCGGTCAGGAGGACCTCCTCAAGTGGCTGGTCTGCTTTCCGGATACCGGGGAGCAGATCAGCCCGATCAAACCGATAACTCGCAATCACCTGTGGCCCTGAGGGATCATGAGCACCGCGAACATCACATACGTAAACTCCGACTGGCTCCGGAGCAATTTCCCCTGCATGATGGCCTGCCCGGTTCATACGGAGGCAGGACGGTATGTGAACCTGATCGCTCAGGGGCGTTATGCGGAGGCGTATCGGGTGGCCCGCGCCCCGAACCCGTTTGCTTCCATCTGCGGGCGTATCTGCGCCGCTCCCTGCGAGGAGGCCTGCCGACGGGGAAAGCTGGATCAACCCCTTGCCATCCGGGCGTTGAAGCGGTTTGTGTGTGAGCGCTTCGGTGTGGAAAGCATGATCGACGTGATCAAGCTTCAGGAGGTGCTCCGTCCCCGCATCGTTCCCAGAGATCAAAAAGTGGCTATCATCGGTGCGGGGCCGGCGGGACTGAGTTGCGCCCATGATCTGGCCTTGCGGGGTTATCAGGTGACGGTTCTGGAAAAACATACCGTGCCCGGGGGCATGCTCAGCCTGGGGGTTCCGGAATACCGCCTCCCCCGGGAGCTGATCCGTCTGGAAATCAACGCCATTTTGAGCCTGGGTATCCAGTTGCAGTTAGGAAAAGAACTGGGGAGAGACTTCCATCTCAGAGATTTACGCAACGCCGGTTACGAGGCCATTTTCATTGCCATCGGAGCACACAAAAGCCGCATGCTGAACATCGAAGGCATGGACGCCGACGGGATTCTCAACGCCATCGATTATCTGCTCAACATTAATCAGGGGTACCGGGTGGAACTGGGAGAGAAGATTGTGGTCATCGGTGGGGGCAACGTGGCCTTTGATGTCGCCCGTACGGCGGTGCGGCAGGAAGTGCCGGAAACGGTGGCCGCCTCGGACATTACCGCTGCCCTGGATGTGGCCCGTTCGGCGGTTCGCTTCGGGGCCAAGAAAGTGGATATGGTGGTTCTGGAAGCCCGCGATGAGATGCTCGCCGACGAGGAGGAGATTGAACAGGCCATCGAAGAGCGCATTACCATCCACAACTCGGTAGGCCCCAAGCGCATCCTGACCCGGAACGGACGTGCGGTAGGTCTGGAAATCTGGGATGTGGCCTCCATCTTCGACGAGCAGGGAAGGTTTAATCCCCGGTTTATCCCCGGAACCGAGCGCGTTCTGGAAGCCGATTCCATCATCGTGGCCATTGGGCAGGCTCCGGATTTAAGTTTCCTTCATTCGGCAGATGGTATTGAGATAACCCCCCGGGGCACCATTCGGGTGGATCCGGAGACGCTGGCGACCACCGCTGAGGGCATTTACGCCGGCGGGGATGTGGCCTTTGGCCCTCGCATCGCCATTCAGGCCATCGCCGACGGTCGCCGGGCCGCGCGTTCTATTGACGCTTATCTGAGCGGCGTGGAACCGGAGCCTCCTCAAGTCACCATCACTCGCCGGGATACCCCGGGCTATCGTCCGCCCCCGGGCTATACGCAAATTCCCCGACAGCCCATTCCCATGCTTCCTCTGGATCGTCGGGTGGGCATCGCTCAGGTGGAGTTGGGCTACACCGAGGAACAGGCGGTGCGGGAGGCTTCCCGATGCCTGCGCTGCTGGGAAAATACCATCTTTGAAGGGGATCCCCAACTGGGGACCGAATGCATCCTGTGCGGCGGCTGCGCCGATGTATGCCCGGAGGCGTGCATCGAGATCATCGCCAAAACCCATCTCTCTCTGGATAAACATACCATTTCCGAAATAAGCCGGAATTTACCGGTAGCGAAAGAACGGATTTCGGGGAAGGGAATGGTGTTGATCAAAAACGAGGAGATTTGCATCCGCTGTGGATTGTGCGCCAGACGGTGCCCGGTGGGAACCATTACCATGCAGGGTTTTGAAGAGCAACGGGCCTATGAGGCGACGGTCTGAGCGCACCCGACAACAAAAGTTTATTCGTATGGGAGGAATTCGGAAAAATGGCTCCAGCAAATGGCGATAAACCTCCGAAGGGGCAAAAATCGGAAAAGCCCATCCTGAATCGCCGGGAATTCTTTGTGGTGCTGGGGAACACCGCCATGGGCATTGCCGCCCTGGGTAGCCTGGGAGTTACCCTGGATTACCTCTCTCCTAAAGTGCTGCTGGAAATTCCCCTGCGATTTACGGTGGGCACACTTTCCACCATTCAGCCCGGCAGCGTGGTGTTTGATCCGGAGCATCGTTTGCTGGTCTTTCGGGATCAGCAGGGATTCTTCTATGCCGTTTCGGCGGTGTGCACCCATCTGGGATGCACCGCCCAGTGGAAAGCCGGGGGCATCCCCGGCCATCCGGAGGGAGTGATCGCCTGTCCCTGCCACGGCAGCGTTTTCAGCAGAACCGGAAACGTCATCCGGGGGCCGGCGCCGCGACCGCTGGATCGGTTCAAAATGTATCTGGAAGATGACCGGCTGGTGGTGGATATGGAAGAAAAGGTCGGGGAGGAGGAAATGATCCTCAAAGTGTAATCCCTGCCGTTCGCCGGTTGCCGATTGAGGATCGATTCGCCACCGCATGGCGCCATCCCCGGGAAATGGGGGAGCAAAACAGAAGGTGGGCAAGGGCCAGAATTGAGGATCGCAACCATGAAGCGACTTGTACAGAAAATCATGGATAGCCGGGTCTGGCAATCCATCTTTCGCACCCGGTTGCCCATTTCCACCAACCTGGATCGAGCGCTGGTCATTTTCAACAGCCTGACGTTGCACATCCATCCGGTGAAGGTTCGGGAGCGGGTGATCCGGTTTTCCTATACCCTGTATCTGGGGATGATCAGCTTTTTCCTGTTTGTAGTGCTGCTGGTGACCGGTATTCTGTTGATGTTGTATTACCAACCGGCCATTCCCAATGCCTATCACAATATGAAAGATTTACAGTATGTGGTATCCAACGGGATGTTTTTGCGCAATATGCATCGCTGGGGCGCTCATCTGATGGTCATTGCGGTATTCGCGCACATGTTGCGGGTGTTTTACAAAGGCGCTTATCGCCCGCCCCGGGAATTCAACTGGATTGTGGGAGTTTTCCTGTTCCTGTTGACCCTGTTGCTCAGCTACACCGGCTACCTGCTCCCGTATGATCAACTGGCATACTGGGCGGTAACCGTGGGCGCCAATATCGTCCGCTATGTTCCCGTGATCGGCAAAGACATCCGTTTCTTGCTCCTGGGAGGAAATACCATCGGAGAGTATACTCTGGTGCGTTTTTACGTGCTGCATTGTGTCATCCTTCCCCTGTTGATGGCCATGCTTATTGCGTTGCACTTCTGGCGCATTCGGAAAGATGGGGGACTGTACGGATAAATGCGCCGCATTTTCAGATGTTTTTTATGATCAAAGGGAAGCGTTTCACCCATATCACCGGAAAGAGGTATGGCAACGAAATCCCCATACGAGGTGGAACAGAATGCTGACGCCCGGGAAGTACCCCGAAGGATCGCTTATTTTCCCCGCCAAACACCGGCGCGGTTTCAGGAAGAAAAACCGACCGAAAAACTGGTGATGACCTTCCCCAACCTGATCCTTCGGGAAGTCATCTGCTTTCAGATTCTGGTGATTGTTCTGGCGATCATGGCCCTGCTGTTCGATGCGCCTCTGGAGGAACTGGCCAATCCCCAGCATACGCCCAACCCGGCCAAAGCTCCCTGGTATTTTCTGGGATTGCAGGAGTTGCTGCATTCCTTTCCTCCGGTCGTGGCGGGAGTGATCATTCCCCTGCTGGTCATCATTGCTCTGGTGGTTATCCCCTATGTGGAAATTAACATCAAGCGGGAGGGGTTGTGGATTCACAATCCCCATCGCACTTTTATGATGCTTTCCGCCACGGTGTTGGCAGTGGTACTGGTTACCGGGGCTTACGGGGCATTCTCCATTGCCGTTCCCACCCTCCTGCTTTACGGTGTGGCCGTGATTCCCTATTTTAAGCGACAGGAGACCGGCTGGATCGGCTGGCTGGCCCGGCGCTCTCTGGCGGAATGGATCATGACCTGGTTTGTGATCGTCACCACCGTGCTAACGCTGATCGGCACCTTCTTCCGCGGCCCGGGGTGGAGCTGGGTATGGCCCTGGAACCCGACACCATAGCCGCAGAAACCGGCAAAGTGAGCACAAGGCATCATGGAACGCCTGCGTAAAACATACGCCATTACCAGTGTGCTTTTTCTGGCGATACTGGCCGTTTCCCCGCTCAAAGATTACTTGCGGGAATGGCGGGCCATTCAGACCGAATTTAACCGCTACATTGAAAAGCTGCCCCAACGGGTGAAGCCGGCGCCCATTGCCCTGCAACAAATCTGGGCCCGGGAACTGGATCGGGTGGATCGGTGCATCACCTGTCATCTGGGAGTCAGCAATTCCAGGCTTCGGCAGGCTCCCCAACCTTTTCGTACACATCCCCGAATCCCTCACGATTTTGAAAAGTTCGGCTGCACCATCTGCCATCAGGGGCAGGGCGCGGCGACCGATTTTGACGATGCCCATCTTGCTTCCGAGTTCTGGGATCAGCCGGTGTTGCCCAATCGCTATCTGGAATCTTCCTGCGGACGTTGCCATATCGGGGAAACGCTGGCCGCTACCCCCACGTTGAATCGGGGGCGGAAGCTCATCGAGGAGTTGAGTTGTGCCGGATGCCATCGGCTGCCCCGGGGGTATCGGAAATCCTTTGCTCCCACCCTGGATGGGATTGGGGCCAAAGTCGTCAATCGGAACTGGCTGGTGCGGTGGCTAAAAAATCCCCGGGAAATCCAGCCCCGGACGCGCATGCCCAACTTCCTCCTATCCGACGAGGAGGCGGAGATTCTGGCCGACTTCCTGATGAGCTTCAAAACCTTTCCCAACGGCGTGCAGTTGGAACCTTTACCGCCGGTGTATCACCAGCGCAAGGAGGATGAAGATTTCATCGCTCTGGGGCGAACCCGATTTCGGGAAGCCCGATGTGTCAGTTGCCACACGGTGAACGGTCGAGGAGGGCACCTGGCCACGGACCTGGGAAAAGTGGCCTCTAAAGCCACCGCAATCTGGATTTACAACTATCTCAAGAATCCCCGACGACTCCAGCCGGAAGTGGAAATGCCTCAATACGGTTTCACCGACGAGGAAGTGGCCGCCATTACCGCATATATCGAATCGGAATTTGTGGAGTGGGAAGCGCCGGAGGAAACTCCGGAAGCACATCCCCCGGCACCGGACTTCTTTGCCAGAGGCATCGCCCTGTTCAATTATTATAATTGCGGGGGCTGCCACACCCTCTCCAGTGAAAAAGTAACCCTGAACATGGGCCCGGATTTGACCGGAATCGGCAGCAAGCGCCTGTATCAAATCGACTTCGGCACCGCCTCCATTCCCCATACCCTGCACGATTACATCAAGGCCAAAATTGCCTCCCCCCGTTCCTTCGGCGCCCACACCCGGATGCCGGTCTTTCCATTGAACGAAGCGGATCAAGAAGCCATTACCACGGCCCTGCTCTCCCACCGCACCGACCCGTTGCCCATGAAGTTCATGCGGGTAACCGCCCCTCCGGAGCCGTTCCGTCCCCAGGGAGAATTGGGGAAAATTTTTCGCAAATACAGTTGCCTGAAATGCCACTCCATTCGTCACACCGGAGGGAACATCGCTCCGGACTTGAGTATTGTGGGAAGTCAACTGAAGCGGGAATGGGTGGAGAACTACTTTAAACTCCCCTACACCCTGCGCCCGATTGTCACCGAACGGATGCCCAACCTGTTCATCGACCGGCACGAGATACAGGTGCTAACCGACTTTTTCTATACCATGTTGATCGACGACCGCCTGACTCTGGATGCGCCCCTGGACACTTCCGAAGCGGCCATCGAACGGGGGCGGGGACTGTTCTGGGAGAAATACGGGTGTCAGAGTTGCCATATTCTGGGAGGAAAAGGGGGATACGTCGGCCCGCCGCTGGATAATGTGGGGGATCGCTTACAACCGGGATGGCTGTACCATTATTTGCTGGATCCCCTGCGCTACAAGCCGGACTCCGTTGAACCGCGTACGGGAATGACCCGGGAGGAGGCCAGAGACCTGACCGCCTACTTGATGAGTCTGAAAGCGGAGAAAACGCCATGAGATACGGTTACTGGGTGATCATCGGATGCCTGGCGCTGTGGGTGGCCTGTAGGCAATCGCCTTCCAGCACCCCGGCGGCTCCGGAATCCACCGGGGAAACGACCGGGGACACCGTGGCGGCCATCGATCCCTGGAAATATTATTCCTACGAGGAGCGATGGGGAAAGCGCCTGTACGACCATTACTGCGCGGTTTGCCACGGAGAGAACGGAGAAGGAGACGGCTTCAATGCCTATAACCTGGACCCGCGCCCGCACAGTCTGGCCGATTCGGCATACATGGCCGCGCTATCGGATAAGATGCTCAGAGAGGTAATCGCCTTCGGCGGGCGAGGGGTAAACAAATCCGTGCTCATGCCGGCATACCGGCAAACCCTCACCCCGGAGCAAATTGACTATGTGATCGCCTATATTCGTACCTTTACCAAAAAGAAATCCGAAATTCCTTAATCCCCGGTTTACCAATTCAATCCATAAGGAGGATACTATCATGAAACGAACTCTGCTACTCCCGGTATTGCTGCTTTTTGCCGGCTATTCTCTGGTTATGGCCGGAGACATCAAAGGCAAAGTGACGGTTAAAG
>CAYQGB010000094.1:0-13465 GCA_964416895.1 uncultured Calditrichaceae bacterium | reverse complement strand
GGGATGGGTTTCTCCGCCGAAGCGAACTCCCATGTCCCGCAACATCTGGAATGGAGGAATGCCCCCGATGAAGATGAACACAAAGTCATTGGGGATTTCGATCAGCCGCTCTTCCACTTTGAGGATGACCGATTTTTCCTTGATCTCCACCACGTTGGAGTTAAACAGCGGCTTCACCTGCCCTTTGGCGATCAACCGCTGAATGCGGTCCTCGTTTTTCTTTTTGATGCGGAAGAACCTGGGTTTTCGATAGGAGATGGTGACCCGATTGCCCTTCTGCCGCCCCAGACCGATGGCCGCCTCCACGGCGCTGTCCCCCCCTCCGACCACCAGAACATGGCAATCCCGATACGATTGGGCATCGATCAATTGATAGGCCACTTTGGGAAGGTCTTCTCCGGGAACGTTGAGCTTGCGGGGAGTGCCCCGTCGTCCCAGAGCCAGAACCACGTGGCGGGCGTAGTAGGTGCCGCCGCTGCTGTGCACTTCAAACACCTGATCCTGTTTTTGCACTCCCTGCACCCGTTCGCCGGTGAGAATTTTCACCCCATATTTCTGAATAATGGATTGCCAGATTTCCAGAAGCTCCTCTTTGGAATACTCCGTTTTGTGCAACCGTCCGTAGAGGGGGATTTCCACCGGCTGGGTCATGACCAGCTTTCGGCGGGGGTATTGCAGGATGGTTCCCCCCGGTTCCTGCTGATCCAGCACCACATAGGAGAGGTTGTGCTGGATGGCGGTGAGGGCTGCGGTGAGGCCGGCCGGTCCGGCGCCCACGATGATCACATCCTTTAAGTGCTCGTTGGTGGAACGCTCCGGATTCCGGGCGATGTATTCCACGGCCACCCGCCCCTGATGGATGGCATTGCGGATCAGGGACAGGCCGCCCAATTCGCCCACGATGAACAGCCCCGGCACGGTGCTCTGATAATGTTCATCCAGAATGGGGATGTCCTCCCGGGTGGTGATGTCCCCCAATCCCACTTTAATGGCCATCACCGGGCAGGCTTCTTCGCAGTAGCCGTGGCCCACACAACGCACCCCGTTGATGATCTGGGCTTTGCCGTAAATAACCCCCAGCACATCCCCTTCCGGGCAGGCGGAGACACAGGAGCCACACCCGATGCACTTGGATTCGTCGATCAGGGGGTACTGGGCCCGGGGGCGGATAATCCCCAGGGCTTCGGCTTCTTTACGACGCTCGATGTACTCCTGCTGCTTTTTGTGGAACTTGTAAAAGTAGGGAACCACAATCATCAAAACGATCAATACGGTTATGGCCCAGATGAGAATCGTTTCCATAAGACAACTATTTCCGATGTTTGAAGTTAGCAACTCTATTCCCACAGGTCGGGGCACCGCCACGGCGGTGAAATCCGTCCTGTGTCTTTTCATTCAACAGGCAGGATGCCTGTTCTACGGTATTCGACAGGCAGGATGCCCGTTCTACGGTATTCGACAGGCAGGGCCTCACTACGGCGATGATACCTGTCCGCTCAAAAGCGATATCCAAACTCGGCCAGAATTCGCTGCCCCTTGAGATCGCTGCCCCAATCGTATTCCAGTTGCCCTGAGAGAAACAGGTGGCGCAGCAACGAGAGGTACAGATTGGCCTGCACCCACTGATTGTTTCGGGAGACGGCCCCGGAGGTAAAGTTGTAGGCATACGTGCCAAAGGCCACCTCCAGGCGATGGCCGTCCACAAAGTTATGCCCCAGGCGCGCCGTGCCGGTAAATCCGCGGGTGAACTCGGTGGAAAACCCGGCCGCATTCAGGCTGAACGAAAGTCGCCGGAGGAGAAAATTGGCTTTGGTTAACCCTCCGGAAAAGGAATACGTCGGTTGAGCATCGGTGGCGCGCTTGCGAAATCCCCCGGCGAGATATACAAACGTCCGGGAAGGAAGCCGCAGGGAGATATTCCCCCGCAGGCCGGTGCGCAGGGCGTCATCGAACAGGCTGTCGGCCACGGAACGAATTTCATACGTCCAGTAGTTTTTGCGGTTGTCAAAAGTTAATCCCACCGTAATCGCCGAACTGATCCGGTACCGCCCGGAGATAAACAGGTTGCTGAGGGAGAGGTTTTCTCCGGTTTTATCCCGGCGCCACTGGCGGTTGATGTCCAGCTCGGCGCTCTGGTAAATATACCACCGGTTCCCCCCGGATAGCTGGTTTTGAATATACACCAGTTCCCGGCTGACGGTGGTGGTGTGATATTCTCCGGCGGCGGCGAGGGTGGTCTCAAACCGGGTGGCCCGGTAGTCCCCCCGCTGATAGTTGATGAAGAAGCCGTACTTCCGCAGGGAGGTCTGGAAATCAGAGTTGCGCCAGTCCGGCTGGGTACCGGCCAGAATCCCCATTCCCAGAGAAGGGGAGAAGTTATGCCGGATCATGATCCCATCCACGTATCCCACGCCGCTAATTTCGTTGGAGAAAATTCGGCCCACCTTGTAGTTGAACCGGGAATGGCGGTTCTCAAATCCGAAGGAAAGTTCGTACACCCGGTTGCGCCACTCCTGTTTGGGGATGTCCGCGCTGTAGCTGCGGGTGCGTTGATTGTATCGGCTGCGGGTGCGAATCCGGATCTGATAGTCGCTGCCGAAGAGACGGCTGAGCTTGAGGTTCAGCCGAAAGGTGGGCTGGGTAAAGTCCAGGTTGCCGGGATTGAGATCGTTCACCCGGTACAGTTGCGCCGAGATACTCCCGCTTATGGCCGCGCCTCGCTCCCGGCGGGATTCCCGTGCCCGGGGAGGCTGAGGCTGAACCACCCGGGGAGCCGGTTGCGGTTTTTCTTTCGGTTGGGGTTGGGGCTTCGGTTCCGGTGCCGGTTGCTCCCGTTTGGCCCGTTCAAATACCACGGCCACATATCCTGCTTCGATGGGAGCCTGCTGTTTGAGAATTTTGCAGGAGGCGGAGTGCTCGGCGACATACACCACCTCAATTTCGGCAACCATGCCCTGTTTATTGCGCACGATCAGCTTATCGCCCACCTGCAATCCCCGGGCCCTTCCGCCGTCCAGAAAGACATTTTCGCTGGAAACGTATTTAACCCGAAAGGCATCCTGTGGGGGTTTTTGACCCGGCAAGTAGCCGATCAATCCCATTACCAGAGCGATGATGAACAAACGTCTCATGGGCAAATCCTCCTATTCACTTCCGCGGGGGTGGCAGGCGTAGCAGGCATTGCTTTCATACACATATCCGGCCACCTCGTGATGTTCTTCATCCATTTTCGATTGGCGGTGTTCATGGCAATTCAGGCAACTGAACACCAGAAAATTTCCCGGAGAGGTATGACAATCGGTGCAATCCTCCCATTCGCCTCGATGTTTTCCGGAGAAAATCGGAAATACGTCGTCGTGTTGGGCGAAAGTGGCCGGTCGCCAGCCGGTCAGTTCGTGGCATTCCTCGCAGCGCACCCCGAACCCCAGGCTGCTATGCACCGGATTCTGCGCCGAACGAAATTCGGCTTCATGGCAGGCAAAACACTCCGACCGGGTCATGGAAAACTCTCCCACAACCTCGCTGGTGTGGCAGGCCTGACAATCCAGTTGCCCGTGCTTTCCCAGAAGGGGAAAAGTGGTACTGGCATGGGCGGTTAGGGGATCCAGCAGCGTCCAGCTCCGGGAGGTATGGCACCGCTGGCAGTCTTCTCCCAATTTATCCTGATGGGCATCGATATGGCAGGCGCCGCACCGGGCCTGCACCTGCCGGAAATCGGCCAGACTATGGCAGGTCACGCAGTTCACCCCTTGGTGCTGACCGGTGAGGGGGAAAGCCGTTTGCCGATGGTCAAACCGAATCGTATTCCACCCTTCGGGGGTGTGGCAGGCATTGCACTCCCGATCCAGCACCCGATGGGGGTTCTCACTTTCCTGAGCCATTCCCGTGTGCATTCCCACGATAATTCCCCACAACAGCAGGTTGAATATCCATCGCTTCATATCCGGCTCCTTCCCACTCGCAATGATTGGGCCAAAAAATTATCCGGTAGCAAGGCCCCTCTCCGTTTACCGAATCCGATCCAGGCGTCGGGGCACGATGCGAATAACGGGGCCCTCATCTCCCCGGGGATGGCAATTGTAACAGGCCTGGCTTTGATACACGTATCCGGACACTCCCTGATGCTCCCGATCCATATCCTGCTGATTGTGTTCATGGCAGAAGATGCACTCGAATACGGCATAGTTGTTGGGATCCACGTGGCAATCAGCGCAGGTGTTCCATTTGCCGCGATGTTTCCCGGAATAGATGGGAAAATATTGCCCGTCGTGATCCCAGGTGGTCTGATTCCAGGCGGAGGTGTTGTGGCAGGCCTGGCAGTCGGTGGGGAATCCGGCCGCCTGGTGGTTGGGATTGTTGGTATTGTTATAGTCATTTTGATGACAGGCGTAGCAATCCGTGGGCGTTCCGGTAAAGCCGCCGGCGTGGCAGGCGTTGCAGTCCAGGGGCACATGGGCGCCGGTGAGGGGGAAATTGGTCTGGTTATGGTCAAAGCTGGACGGCGACCAGGCCTCGGTGGTATGGCAGACCATGCAATTGTGGCTGAAATTGTTCTGCACGTGATTGGGATCGGTCACCCCGTTAAAATCGCTTTCATGGCAGGAGAAGCAATCCGAGGGTGTTCCGGTAAAGCCGCCGGCATGGCAGGCGTTGCAATCCAGCGATACATGAGCGCCGGTGAGGGGGAAGCCGGTCAGATTGTGATCGAAGGTGGCCGGGCGCCATACACTCTGGTTGTGGCACACCATACAGTCGTGGGGAAAGTTCCCCTGCACGTGATTGGGATCGGTCACCCCGTTAAAATCGCTTTCATGGCAACCGAAGCAGTCCCGGGGCAGGCCGGTTAGCTGATTGTTCACATGGCAACTGGTACACCGGGCCAGGGCGTGGGCTTCCTGCAATTCAAACCCGCTGACTTCTAAGTGGTCAAAGGTTGCGTCCTGCCAGCGGCTCTCGTTATGGCATCGCTGGCAATCGGTGGGGAATCCGAATTCGGCGTGCGGGGGATCGAAACTGGCCTGATAGGCGTCGATATGGCAGCCGGCGCACTCGGTGGGAAGTCCCACAAAAGCGCTCTCATGGCAACTGTTGCAATTTGCCTCCAGATGCGCTCCCCGCAGGGCGAAGGTCTGAGTATGTTCGTAGGTGGTCTGCTTCCAGGTGGCGGCCACCGGCTCGTGGCAGCTCATACAATCCAGGTCGAAACCGGCCCGGGGATGATTGGGATTCTCCGTCAGGGTAAAATTGCTCAGATGGCAGCCGCTGCATTCCACCGGGGCCCCGGTGAATTCGTTGCGTTGCTCGTTGATATGGCAGGCCTGGCAATCGGCCACGGCGTGCGGCCCCAGCAGGGGGAATCCCCGGGAAGCGTGCAGCTCCAGAATGGACTGCTGATTGGCCCAATCCCGGGGCGTATGGCAGGACTGGCAATCCAGCCCCAGTTGCCCCCGGTGGGCATCGGTATGGCAGTCGGCGCAGGCAACCCCGATCTCGGCGAACTTCAGGCTTTGATGGCAACTAATGCATTGAACCTCATCGTGTGCGCCCACCAGCGGGAAACCGGTCTGGTCATGGTTAAAGGCCAGCGGTCGGCGAAGCTCGGTCCAGGAGGTGGAGGTGTGGCAACTCTGGCAATCCCAGCGAAGGTTGCCGTGGGGATTGGTGCCCCCGGGCTGGGCCGGCATGAACAATACCGACGCGGCAATCAACAAAAGCGCCCCAATACTGATGGCAAAGACACGTTTCATCGTCTCCTCCGAATTCTGGGTAACATCAGCAGTTCCTCGCCATCGGGGTGGCAGGCGTAACAGGCGCTGCTCTGGTACACGTATCCCGGCACCCCCTGATGCTCTTCATCCATGGATTGCTGATTGTGCTCATGGCAGAAGATACATTCAAAAACGGAGAAGTTGTTGGGATTGACGTGGCAATCCGCGCAGCTGGTCCATTCCCCCTGATGGGACCCGGAGTAGATGGGGAAATACATTCCGTCGTGATCCCAGGTGGTTTGATTCCAGTTGCTGGTATTATGGCAGGTTTCGCACTCCGTGGGAAACCCCGCCGCCTGATGATTGGGATTGGTGGTGTTGTTGTAATCATCCTGATGGCAGGAATAACAATCCGTGGGGGTGCCGGCGTATCCGTTGGCATGACAGGCGATGCACTCCAGAGGAACATGCGCTCCGGTAAGGGGGAAGCCGGTCTGGTTATGGTCAAACGTTGAGGGCGACCAGGCGCTGGTGGAGTGGCATTGGGTGCAGTCGTGGGAGAAGTTGTTCTGCACGTGGTTGGGATCCACCACCCCGGTGTAATCATCCTGATGGCAGGAATAACAATCCGTGGGGGTGCCGGCATACCCCTGATCGTGGCAGGCCATACAATCCAGAGAAGTATGCGCCCCGGTGAGGGGATAGCCGGTCAGGTTGTGGTCGAATCCGGTAATCGGTGACCAGGCGGCGGTATTGTGGCACTGGGTGCAGTCGTGGGGGAAGTTGTTCTGCACGTGGTTGGGATCGGCCACCCCGGTGAAGTCGGATTCATGGCAGCTGTAGCAATCGGTGGGGGTACCGGCATACCCGTTGGCGTGGCAGGCGTTGCAATCCAGCGGCACGTGTGCCCCGGTGAGAGGGAATCCGGTCAGGTTGTGATCGAAGGTTGAGGGCGACCAGGCGCCGGTGGAGTGACATTGGGTGCAGTCGTGGGAGAAGTTGTTCTGCACGTGGTTGGGATCGGCCACCCCGGTGAAGTCGGATTCATGGCAGCTGTAGCAATCGGTGGGGGTACCGGCATACCCGTTGGCGTGGCAGGCGTTGCAATCCAGCGGCACGTGTGCCCCGGTGAGAGGGAATCCGGTCAGGTTGTGATCGAAGGTTGAGGGCGACCAGGCGCCGGTGGAGTGACATTGGGTGCAGTCGTGGGAGAAGTTGTTCTGCACGTGGTTGGGATCGGCCACCCCGGTGAAGTCGGATTCATGGCAACTGTAGCAATCCGTGGGCAGGGCGGTGTACTGATTATCCACGTGGCAATCGGCGCAGTATAGCACCTGATGCGCCCCGGTGAGGGGAAATTGGGTCAGGTTATGGTCGAAGGTCGCCGGTTGCCAGGTGGTTTCGGTGTGGCAGAGCATGCAATCGGAGGGAAAATGTCCCGCCACGTGGTTGGGATTGCCCGCGCCTTGAAAATCGCTTTGATGGCAGCCGAAACAATCCCGGGGCAGCCCCACAAACTGGTTGTCGGTATGGCAATCGGTACAGGCCGCCGTGGCATGGGCGCCCCTCAGTTCAAATCCGCTGCGTTGCAAATGGTCAAACTGGATGCCTTCCCAGCGGGTTTCGTTGTGGCACACGTTGCATTCGGTGGGGAATCCCAGGGCCACATGGGGCGGCTCGATGGTGGCCTGAAATTCCTTTGCATGACATATCGCGCATTCCTGAGGGGTGCCGGCGAAGGTGGCCTGATGGCAACTGTTGCAGTCGGTTTGCCGGTGGGCTCCCCGCAACTCGAACACCGCCGGATGGGCAAAGGTGGTCTGGCGCCAGGAGGTGGCTACCGGCTCGTGGCAACTCTGGCAATCCAGGCTGAAGTTGGCCCGGGTATGATTGGGATTGGTGGTGGTGAGAAAGTTTCCCTGATGGCAGTTGCTACAGTCCAGGGGAAGTCCTCCGAACTCGTTGCGCTGTTCGCCCACGTGGCAGGCCTGACAATCGGCGATGGCGTGCACCCCTACCAGAGGGAACCCCCGTTGGGCATGCTGAGCAAACAGATCCTGCCGGTTTCGCCAGTCCTCCGGCGTATGGCAACTCTGGCAGTCCATCCCCAATTCTCCGTGATGCACATCGGTATGGCAGTCGGCGCAGGCGCTTCCCACCCGGGCGAATTTCAGGGTCACATGGCAGCTCACACAATCCACGATTTTGTGAGTTCCCACCAGGGGAAATCCGGTTTCGCCGTGATTGAATTCCATCGGTTTTCGCAATTTGCTCCACGATTCTGAAGTATGGCAACGCTGGCACTCCCAGCGCAACTCCCCATGAGGGTTGTGATCGCCTCCCCGGGCCCAAACGTCCCCCATCCATACTCCCATAATCCCCAACAGGGTGAACAGCAGTTTTCGGGCCATTCTACGCTTCCTTCTCCACTTGGCGATGATCTTTTAGCTCCCATGACAGGAACTGCACTTCCCATCCACAGGCGTGAACAGAGTAAACGTAACCCCTCCTCGTCGAACCGGTTTATGGCACTCCTGGCAGGGAACATTCTCATGGGCGCCCTCCAGAGGAAATCGAGAATCCCGATCGTGGTTGAACCGGGTAGGCTCCCAGTTGTTCGGGGTGTGGCACCGGCTACAATCGGTAACAAATTCCGTTTTACCCTTGCGAACCACGGGCTTATCGAATTGACGTTGATGCACATCTTTATGGCAGGCGCGGCATTCCCGGTCAAGGTTTTGAAATTGCAGGTGCCCCGGGGATTTTCCACCCGCCACCGGTTTATGGCAATCGTTACAGGCCACATTGCGATGGCGTCCGGTCAGGGCAAATTGGGTCTGAGAGTGATCGAACTTCACCGTCTTCCAGGTATCCACGCGATGACAACTTTCGCACCCGCCGGCTTTGACAAACCGATCCACCTGCCCCCGGTGAGGATCTTCATGGCAGGTTCGACATCGGATGGAGGCGAACTGAAACCGGTTGATCGGCTGCCGGGTGTAGCCATGGGCAGGCATCACGCTCAGTTTTCCTCCGGCCTCGCCGGTATGGCAGGCAATGCAGGGCACCGCCAGATGAGCGCCTTTCAGGGGGAAATCGGTTTTCTGGTGATCGGCCTGGGTGAAGGTGGAGGGAGAAAAGCCCCGCTCGGTATGGCACTCCTCGCAGGCGCCCCGGGAAGGCCGATGGGCAAACTGCCCTTTATGATAATCCTGATGACAATCCCTGCAGGCGGCAAATTTCAGCCCTTTATAGGGGCGACCGGGCTTATGGCAGGATTCGCATTTCACCTGTTGATGTTTTCCCTTGAGTGGAAAGCGAGTCTTACTGTGATCAAAATTGGCCGCTTTCACCTGCTCCCATCCGCCGGTCACGTGGCATTTGCTGCACCGGTTGCCAAAGCGCCCCTCGTGGACATCCCGATGGCAACTGGAGCATTCGGCAAATCGGATGCCGGTAAATTTTACGTAAGTGGGATTATCCGGGAAACGATTGTCCCGGATGGTTTTGTGGCACTTCTGGCAATCCACCCCGGAGTGTTTTCCGGTCAGGGGAAAGCGGGTTTTATCGTGATCAAATTTAGCCGCCGGTTTCCAGTCCTCCATTTGATGACAGGAGAGGCAATCCTTATCCAGTTGCCCCCGGTGCTCATCCACGTGACAGTTCAGGCAGGCCTGCTTTAATCCTAAAAAGGTGCGCTTGAGTTCTTTCTTTTGAGCTACAAGTTTCTCCTTTTCGGATATGAAATCCGGTTTGTGGCAATCCCGGCACCTGGGTTGGGTATGCGCACCTTCCAGGGGATAACCGGTCAGGCGATGATCAAAGTTTTCCTGCCCTCCTTCCCAATAAATCAGGTCGAAATCTCTTCCGTGATGATCCACATGGCATTTTACACAATCCCGATATTCGGGATTGGCGTGCAATCCCCGATTGGCGTCGATGCGCTCTTTGAGCAGCTTGTGACAGGCCAGGCAGTTTTCGGGGGAAATCTTTTTGCCGGTAAGGTGACACTTGGTGCAGTTCTCCAGCCCTTCCAGATCCGCATGGGATTGATGCAAATCTCCGGGAGAGAGCTGCGCCCACGCCGGCGCCACACCCAATATCCAGAAAATCAGCAACAATAGCCGGGATGAAAAATTCCTCCCCAGGATTTTTTCCTGCAATCGTGTTTGCTCCATACAGATACTCCGCCCTTCTACAGCTCGTCCGCTTACCAGATCCAGGTGTAGCCTAACCAGATGGAAATTCCCACGTGAACCAGCATAATCAGATACATGATAATGGCGAAAGGCTTGTGGAAGACATGCCAGTAATGAAACAACTGCTGTACCCGATTGAGTGCAGCGATACGCCGCTCCAGCACACTCTTTTGATAGGTTTGCGCCACCACCAGCTTGAGCAACTCCCCATCCAGACCCAGTTCCCGGTGATACACTCGCTTCAGTCGGCGGAGGTGAAAGGGGCGCAGCAAATCCTGCATGATCATGTGAAACAGCAGGTTTATTAAACTACTCTCCGGGTCAATCGGGGGAATGATCCGTTCCTGAAGCGCCAGGAGTTGATCTTCATGGAGATGCAATTCTTCCATGAGCAAGGAAGTGAGCTTTTTATCCAGCGCCCGGGCTTCTTTGAGGGATAACACATCTCCCAGCCGGTTTCGGGGAATCTGGAGATAGAGATACCGCCCCAGCACTCCGCTGAGGGCCACGGCGATCATTGACCAGAAGCTCACCGCGATCAGCCCGTTCACTTTAAAAGCCGAATGCAGGATAACCAGCAGCGGTCCCATAATGCCGAAGTAAATATGAATGTCCAGCCAGCGATTGAGGCTTCCCCATCGCCCCAACAGCCGGGTGCGCTTGCGCACAGAATACAGCAGCATGAACAGCATCATGGCCGAGCCGATGATGCCATAGCCGTGTCCCACATCCCCGGCCGGGCGCAGGGTACGATACTGTTCATGCCGGGGGCGTTCCCTGTAAGCAGTGCGATAATAATCCAGCCCATAATACACCAGATAGCCGTAGGCAAGAAAGGAGACCACGTATAGCGCCTTGAGAAAGAGCTTAAACCCATCGGGAGAACGCTTTCTACCGATCTCCCCGGAAATTGAGGGAGCAGGTGTTGGGGTGCTCCGCTGCACGAACTCCATTTCAGAAAGATTGTGCTTTGCCATACCCTGATCACTCCTGCGGATTTTTCGCTAACGCTTTGGTTCCAAAGGTTCGGATACAGTAGATCACAATTCTCCTCAAATATAATTCTCGAAAATGTTACGTGAAATTACATCTTATACACCCGTAAGATTAATAAAATCTAATAGTTCAGTTGTTAATGGCTTATGTGCACTCGGGGAATATTCGGGCGCAATCGTGCAAACCTTGCGCAAGAGCATCGAAAAACTGCACAACCGGAGTACCAAAACGGGGTGTTGAGAAGGAGATCGGTTTCGATCTCTAAACTTCTGTCATCTCAAACTCTATCAGAGGGAACTCAACCCGAAAGCAACTCCCCTGTGGAGAGGTGTTTTTAACAAAAATCCTGCCACTGTGTTTTTGAACAATCCATTTGGCAATGGCAAGCCCCAGGCCGGAACCCCAGGTAGGTGAGTTGTTATGGTGGGAAATTCGGTAGAAACGTTCGAATATTTTGTGCCGGTCCTGGAGAGGAATTCCGGGACCGGTATCTTCCACTTCCAGAACGGCGTGGGTTTCTTCCCGGCGAAGGCGTACGGTTGCGGTCCCTTGAGGATGGTTGTACTTGATGGCATTGTCCACCAGATTATGGATCAACTCCGCCAGCAACTCTTCGTTTCCCAGAACCTCAATTCGTTCATCTACCTGAGCCTGTAGCCGGATATTACGAGCGTGGGCAACCGGCTGAAGTGATCGGAGACAGTTCTGGAGCACCCGATCCAGACGGATCAGCCCCATGGGGAGTTTGCCGTTGTCCGATTCGATTCTGGCCAGCAAGAGGAGGTTATGAACGACGGTGCTCATTTTAATCACTTCCTCCAGCAGGCACTCCAGGGTTTCTCGGTACTCCCGGGGAGTTCTGTTTCTGTTTAAAGCCACCTCGATATTGCTTCTCATTACGGTAAGAGGGGTGCGCAGTTGATGAGAGGCACTGGCCGCAAAGGTGCGAATCTCCTCGAAAGAAGTTTGCAGTCGGGCAAACATATTGTTCAGCGTATGAATCAATTGGTGAAGCTCCTCGTCAGCTTCTCCGGTTTCGATACGATGTTGCAGATTGGATGAGCGCATGATATGATTGGCGGTGCGGATAATCCGGGTGATGGGGGTGAGGCTCCTGCGGGAAATCAGCCATATCCCCCCCAGAGCCAGAGCCAGGCAAATCGGAGTAATGAGCAGGAACGCCTTTCGGAATCGGGCCAGGTGAGATTCCAGATCGGTGGTGACATAAATGGCGCTCAGATATCCGGCCAGGGCTCCGTCATGATACAGAGGATAATCCAGCTTTCTGGCCGGTTGTGTAGCCAGGAACATATTGGAAAAAGTGAGCCGGGGAGTGGTGCGGTGAGAATCAGGAGTGGGAAGGATTCCCAACTTTAATTCCTGTAAATTGTGCGATTGGCGAACCAGTTGCCCATCGGGGGTGAGGATTTGCAGATAGATGGAATGCTCACCGAAGGCGACATGCTCCATCTCCTGCCATTCGTGTTCAAAGGGGATTTGTATCTGTCCGTTGCGGAAGTGAAGTTGGGCGGCAACTTCTTCGGCTTCGGCCTGTAACAGGGCATCAATTTCCTGATAGAGATAACTTTTGACGGAAAAGTAAACGATAAACTCAACGATGATCAGGCTTCCCACCAGGGTGAGGGCATTCCATAACATCAACTTACCTTTGAGGGTTCTAATCATCATCGTCCCTCAACATGTATCCTTTCCCTCGAACCGTAAAAATTAACGGTTTTCGAGAACCCACGTTCAACTTCTTCCGCAGGTAATTGATGTACACATCAATATAATTAGTACCGGTATCGAAGGGAATACCCCACACCTGTTCGGCAATCATCTGCCGGGTAACCACTTTATTCTTGTGCAGCATTAAGAACAGAAGCAACTCGTATTCTTTGTTGGACAGAAAAATGCGATGGTGTCCGCGAGTCACCTTCCGGGAGAGGGGATCCACGATAAGATCGCCGGCTTCCAGATAGGAGACCGCCGGGGAAGCAGACCGACGTACCAGAGCTTTAATGCGGGCTTTCAGTTCTTCAAAAGAAAACGGCTTGGTGAGGTAGTCATCGGCGCCGGTTTCCAGACCCAGCACTTTATCATCTACCGTATCCTTGGCGGTAAGCATAAGAATGGGCAGCGACTTGTCCCGCTCACGAATCTCCCGGCATACCGCCAGCCCATCCATTCCCGGCATCAGCCAGTCCAGGATTACCAGGTCATAATTTTCCTCACCGATTTTCTGAAGGGCTTCTTCCCCACTCAGGGCGATATCTACCGTGTAATCCCACTCCGAAAGCCCTTTCTTAAGCACCTGGGCCACTTTTTCTTCATCTTCTACTACCAGGATTTTCATGGGAACCCGTCCCCCTTTACGATTTGGTGGTGCGTAACTGTTGCCCCCGTTCCTCAGTGCATTGACTGTTTATTAGAGAAAAAATTAACCCTTAGTTCCGGAAGGCACAACCGCAAGGCCGGAGATTAACAATTTCTAATAATTTGGTAATTATCTCGACAATGTCAAATTAATCTGCCCTCACCCATCCCCACCCCGGCCCTCCC
>CAYQGB010000093.1:0-13475 GCA_964416895.1 uncultured Calditrichaceae bacterium | reverse complement strand
AATTTATGGTAATCAGGCTATATTTTTGCGCCTCTCGAAACAGAGTTTCTCGCCTTACCTCGTTCCCAAACAGAGTTTGTGAACAAGGGTTTTGTACCTTTATTTCCTGAAATTTGGTACACACTCTTAAAAAATCGATAGATTCCACACCAACGAACTACGCATTACGCAATACGCACTACGCAATCGATTTATTTGATCAGCATCATCTTGCGGCTGGTCACAAAATCGCCGGCCACCATACGATAGATGTACACGCCCCCGGCCACCGGTTGCCCCTGATTATCGGTGCCGTCCCAGACCACCGAATAGGTTCCCGGCAACAACGGCTCGTTCACCAGCGTTCGCACTTCTCTCCCGGTGATGTCATAAATGCGGATGCTTACCGTGGGCAGCCCTCCCGGCACCTCTCCCACGGCGAAATGGATGGTGGTGGAAGGATTGAAAGGGTTGGGAAAATTCTGCTTCAGTTCAAATCCCTCCGGAACTACCGCGGAGAGCACCGTGGTCACCGGGTCGCACAGGGTGGCGTTGCCGGCCACGTCGGTGGCGATAAAGACCACGAAAGAGGGCTTGCGCTCATCCTCTTTGACCATCACGATGTTCACCGTGTCCCGGGTGCCGGGCACAAAGGGATCAATGGTCACCAGGGCATTCACAATCAACAGGGGTTTAAGGCGCGCCAGACCGCTTTCCCCATCCTGCACTCTGGCCCGCACGGTGACCGGAGGGCCGGGATTGATGCTGACCAGTTCACACAGCGGCGGGGTCACATCGATGGGCGATTCCACGGTGATGGTCACGGAGCAACTATCCTGCAGGCCGGTGCTATCCACGGCCACAAACGCCACCTGGTGAGTACCCACCTGACTCTGATCCGGCGCCCAGGTAAAGGTGCTGCTCACCGGATTTCCCGTCGCGGGCAGGGGGGGATTCATCACCGCCCCGGCGGGAAGACCGGCGCCATCCAGAGTGATGTTGCCGGAATCGGTGTCAGAAGCCTCCACGGTGAAAGCGAGGGTATCCCCCACGGAGACGGTGAACCCGGTGGGGCAGGTGAGTTGGGGGGCAAACCCGTTGATGGGGCCGGGAATGGCAAAGGGACGTCCCTGCAAGGAAGCGATCAACACCCCGGAATCGAAATTGGCATCCAGAGCGTCACAGATGACCAGCAGGAGCGTGTTCCCGGTGCTTCCGGGAGTGACCGGAACATGCATCTGCATGCGCACGGTGGCGCCGTCGTATTCCAGACCGTTTTCCGGGGGAAGGATGACCGGATCGGAGCGGAACAACTGGGGGGTGATGGGATTTCCGCCGGGATCGAAAATAAACGGGGTCCCATTTAAAAATCCCCCGAAAGCATCGTTGAAGTCGTTGTTGATGAATTCGGGGAATTCTTCGGAGCCGAAGATAAACTCCAGAGAGAGGGAGTGTACATCCGCCGCCACGTCGAAGGTCAGTATCAGCGTGGCCGCATCAAAGCTGATGAAGCCGCTTCCCAGAAGTTCTTCGCACTCCGGGCTTCCGGGAAAGCCCAGATTGGTGGAAGTATTGGTCTGATCATTGGGAGGAAGGGCATCGGTGACCAGCCCGGTGGCGAGGATGATCCCATCGGCAATCCCCTGGGGACCGCCCACGAACAACCCCGCCGCTTCCGGGGAACCCTGATAGACCGCGGAAGTGACCGTGATACCGGTGCCCGGCACCACCAGTGCATCGGCCAGCACGTTGGCGTCACTCTCCGGAGTAATAGAAATCTGAGCCAGCCCTGCCGTGCTCAGAAAGATATTCCAGCTAATCAGAACAAACGTTATAAATAGACCGATATGGGAGTGTGTTTTGCCCATACGGGAACCCTCCTGCGTTACAGATAAATAATGGGGTAAAGCGGGACAGGCAATGATCATGTAATGCTTCGGACCCCCGAGGGATCCGAATTCAGAAGAGCGCGGCAGGTAATGCAGTAGAAGATAGGGAATTGAAATGAATCTATCAATACCTCTAAAATAAATTTAAAGTAGATTATTCATTTTTAACCGCCCGGATCGGGACGGGGCACAATTCACCGCCGGAAATTGTTACGATTTGTTTGACTTTCCCCGGTGGGAAGATTATATTTCGCCCGCTTTTTGAGAGCACATCCGGGGCCGTAGCTCAGTTGGGAGAGCGCTGCGTTCGCAATGCAGAGGTCAGGGGTTCGACTCCCCTCGGCTCCACCACGTTTTGGAATTGTGAATGAAACAGATGCCAGGTCCCACGCAATAGGACACCGCCGAACCCCGCCAGGTCCGGAAGGAAGCAACGGTAGGCGGTTGGACTATGTGCCGTGGGGGTGCCTGGCATTTTTTATGTGCCTATTGGTCGAAGAGTGAGTATATTTCGGTTGAACCTCGTGCCTTCGCACCCCGGTGGTGCGGATCGCTATTTTCATCAATAAATCCGATGGTCGATGGGCCATGAGCTACATTGTGCTGGCCAGAAAATGGCGCCCGATGACATTTGAAGCGGTGGTGGGGCAGGAGCATGTGACCCGCACGCTGATGAACGCGCTGGAACAGCAGCGGATCGCCCACGCATATATCTTTGCCGGCCCCCGGGGAGTGGGCAAGACCACCGTGGCCCGCCTGTTGGCCAAAGCCGTCAACTGCGAAAAACAGCCGGCGGTGGATCCCTGCAATCAGTGCCAGCACTGCCGGGCGGTTACCGAAGGCCACAGCATGGATGTGCTGGAAATCGACGGCGCCAGCAATCGGGGAATTGATGAGATCCGCAACCTCCGGGAAAACATCCGTTTTGCCCCCGCCAACGCCCGCTACAAGGTGTATATCATCGACGAGGTGCACATGCTCAGCCGGGAGGCCTTTAACGCCCTCCTGAAAACCCTGGAAGAACCCCCTGCTCATGCCATCTTCATCTTCGCCACCACCGAAATTCACCGGGTGCCCCTGACCATTCTCTCTCGATGCCAGCGGTTTGATTTTAAGCGGGTGCCCACGGCGCTGATTGCCGAACACCTGGGGAAAATCGCCGACGCCGAAGGCATCCAGGCCGACCCCGATAGCCTGCTGCTCATCGCCCGAATGGCCGACGGGGGCATGCGGGATGCGGTGAGCATTCTGGATCAGCTCAACTCCTTCAGCAAAGGGAAGATTACTCCGGAGATGGTGCGGGAATCGCTGGGCATCATCGACGAGGAGCTATACTTCCAGTACACCGAGTTGATGCGGGAACAGAACGACAGCGGTATCCTCAACTTTGCCCGGGAAGTGTTTCTCCACGGCCACGATGTGATGAATTTCCTCCACGGTTTGCAGGAGCATTTTCGCAATCTGCTGATCACCCGGGCTACCGGATCGGCCAAATTGTTGGAGACCTCGGATTATTTCAAGCAAAAGTATGAACAGATTGCTAAAGCATTTTCCGAAAAAGACCTGTTGCATTATCTGGATATTCTCACCTCCAATGAGGAGTTGCTGAAATTCAGCGAGAACCCCCAGCTGGTTCTGGAATTGCTCCTGCTGAAACTGGCCCACAAGCCCCTGGCGGTGGAACTTTCCGAGTTGCTGAAATTGATCAAAGCGCAGGCATCTTCCGGTGGCGGGGGAACGGCGGCCCCGGCATCCTCAACCGGGTCAGGTGCAGCGCCCGGGGGCGGAGGAAGTATTTCCGGAGGGGCAAAGAAAAATGCTTCCGGGCCTGCCACGGCGGGGAGTTCACGCTTCTCTTTTCCGTCCGCCCCTCCTCCCAGAGTTCAGGAAAGTCCTGCTCCGGCTCCACCGGCTCCCGGCAACGCCGTTACCGCTTCATCGGTGATTTCGGTGCCTCCCCCGCCCTCCGAGGCGGGTCCCACCGGGAAAACCGCTCCGGTAGAACTGGCCCGGGTGCAACAGCAGTGGGAAGCCATTCTGAATGCGGTGAAGCAGGAAAAAATTGCCCTGGCTTCGTTCATGCAGGATGGCGTGCCCCATCGGATTCAGGGCAATACCCTGGAAATTGCCTTTGATCCCAAAAACAGCTTCCACCGGGAGCATGTACAGAAAAACGCCCGGATCATCGAACAGATTTTGACCAATAAGTTTCAGTTGCCCCTGTCTATTCGTTGCATCTCGGTGGATTTTCAGAAAGAAGGCATTCAAAAACCGTCCCAGTCCCCGGAGGAAATCTTCGCGGATATGAAGGAGAAGGAACCGGTGTTGAAAAAAATCATAGACCTGTTTGATTGTGAGAGTCTGGATTAAAAAGGACCCCTACATCTCCCCGGGTAAAAGGGGGGCAGTGTTCAGACGTGTCGATTATCGATTGCGATAAAAAGGGACAAAATCATGAGTTTCGATCCTACCAGGCTGCTCAAACAGATGCAGGAGCAACTGCAACGAACCCAGGCGGAATTCCACAACATCCGGGTGGAAGGGAGTGCCGGAGGGGGGATGGTGCGAGTGGTGGCCAACTGCAATAATCAGATTCTGGACATACAGATTGAGGAGGAAGTCATCAACTCCGACGATCGGGAGATGCTCCAGGATTTGATTGTTGCCGCAGTCAATCAGGCCTTGCACAATGCCAACCAGCGGCGACAGGAAGAACTGCGCAAACTGCTTGGCCCCCTGGCCGGTAACCTTCCCGATGATTTCTCATTCCCGGGCATGTAGTCTATGAGCGGACTCCCTCAGGCATTGCAGGATCTCATTGCTGCGTTCAGCCGGTTGCCCGGCATCGGTCGGAAAACCGCCACCCGACTGGCGTTTTATCTTCTGAATCAAAATCGGGAAGAAGCCGAGCAACTGGCCAAAGCCATCCGGCGATTGAAGCAAGAAATTAAACTCTGCTCCCGGTGTTTTAACCTTTCCGAAGAAGAGCTTTGCGCCATCTGTCGGGATCCCCGGAGAAATCAGAAGGTCATCTGTGTGGTGGAAGATCCCCAGAATATTATGATGATTGAGCGCACCAACGAATATCGGGGATTATACCACGTGTTGGGGGGAGTCATTTCTCCACTGGACGGCATCGGCCCGGAGCAATTGCGGATCAAGCCGTTGCTCCAGCGTCTGGAAGGGGTGGAAGAGATTATCCTGGCTCTGAATCCCAGCACCGAAGGGGAAGCCACTTCCATCTATCTGGCCCGCCTGCTCAAGCCCCACGGCATCAAAATTACCCGCCTGGCCCGGGGCATTCCCCTGGGTAGCTCTCTGGAATTTGTGGATGAACTGACCCTCAGTAAAGCGTTGCAAGCGCGGAGTGAGATGTAGGGGGGCGGTAAAGTGGGAGTTCTCAAGAACCCGTTGCAACCAGCTGATTTTGGCAGAATTCCACCATTTTCCGGGCCGTCGCATATCCGATCCGGGCATCCTCGGCGGTAAGGTGATCCACGGGAGCGCCGCTATCAAAAACCTGGGGATAACGACTCGACAGGTAAAATCCATCCAGAATAAACGCCCCATGCTTGAGGGAATCGGGAATGGGGATTTTCTGCGCCAGAACTTCCAATAGTTCACTGATGAAATGTTGCCGGTGTTTCTCTCCCAGAAACTCCATCAACGCCTTCACCGCTTTTTCCGCCGCCTGATGGGCGGCAAAGCAGGCCCAATCGTAATCCCCCATTTTTCGAGAATTTTCACAATGATTCAGGTCGCTTTCCGCCTGCCTGAACCAATCTTGATAACGATTTGCCATGGAAGTGCTCCGGTTATTTTGACCGGTAATCTACCAGAACTCCCCAAGTTTAAAACCAATTCCCCGGGTTTCAAAACAAAATTCGCCCCTTCCCGGCTCCCGGTTCTCTTTTCAAATCTTTCTTGATTTAATTCGGGGGTGTTGAGATATTTAGCGCTAACTTTTCAAGTTCCGGAGCTTTCCCATGAGACAGTGGTTGTGTGCCGGGATATTGCTGATTGCGCTTACCGGATGCAGTTTACAAAAACTGGCTCTGAAAACCACCACCGGGTTGTTTGCCTACGGCGTGGATGCGCTGTATGCCGAACCGGATCTGGAAATTGCCCAGATTGCCATTGCCTCCAACCTGAAGCTGTTAGAGGGCTTCCATCGGGCTGATCCCCACAACAAACAGTTGCTGCTGTTTTTAACCCAGGGATACGCCAGTTACAGCATGGCCTTTCTGGAAGAGACGGAGCCGGAACGGGCCGGCAAACTTTATCTGCGGGCCCGGGATTACGGATTTCAACTGCTGGAACGCACCCGCGCCTTTAAGGGCGGCGTCCCATCCCGGGAAGCGGATTTTGTGGCTCGACTGTCGAGAATCAAAAAAGAAGATGTTCCCGCTCTGTTCTGGACCGCTTTTGCCTGGTCGGGATGGATCAACCTGAACCGGGATGATCCCCAGGCGGTGTTTGATCTCAGCAAAGTGAAAGCGATGATGAACCGGGTGCTGGAATTAGATGAGGGTTACTTCTTCGGCGCGGCGCATCTGTTCTGGGGAAGCATCTACGGTTCCATCCCCCCTTTGCTGGGCGGTGATCCCGACAAAGCCAGAGCGCATTTCCAGCGGGCTATAGAACTGTCCGAAGGAAAATTCCTCCTCGCCCATGTTTACTATGCCCGATTTTATGCGGCCACCACCCTCAATGAAGAACTCTTCGAGGAGTTGCTTACAAAAGTTGTCAATGCGCCGGGGGATATTATGCCCGGTTACGAACTGATGACTTCCCTGGCCAAACGTCAGGCGGAAAGTTTGCTCAAACGCAGGGAAGAGATTTTTTGAGTCGTAGCTTATTTTAGAACAGGGGATTTCGGGGAACGGTTTATTGAAAGATCATCCTGAACCCAGATTGCTGCTTTACGGGAAACGTGAAAACGTGAAACGTGAAGATTTACCGGCTCGACCTGATGAGGATTTTCTTCCAACGGTTCGGTACGTGTTGAAGAAAAACGGCGAACTTTATCGACGATTGGCGCAATAGGCTATAGTAACGTTTAGCACAAGGAGCAACCATGAACCGTATCCTGCACATTTTTTTATTCATCGGGGTACTCTCGCTTTCCGGGGTTGCCCAGACCATCAAATTTGCCACCGTGGCCCCGGACGGTTCTACCTACATGAAGATCATGCGGGAATTTGACGCTGAAATCCGGCGGCTCACCGGCGGGGAGGTAAAATTCAAGATATACGCCAATCAGAGCCAGGGCGACGAAAAGGCCGTGGTGCGCAAAATTCGCATCGGCCAGTTGCACGCCGCCGGATTCACCGGGGTGGGATTGGGCGAAATCCTGCCCGAAGTGCGGGTGCTGGAACTCCCCTTCCTGTTCCGAAATTATGAGGAAGTGGATTACGTGGCCTCCCTGCTGTATGATGAATTTTCCCGCAAATTCGAGGAAAGGGGCTTCATCATCCTGGGGTGGGCCGATGTGGGATTTGCCTATGTGTTTGCCCAGAAGCCCATCCGCACTTTAGAAGAACTGCGCCGCACCAAAATGTGGATGTGGGAGGGCGATCCCCTGGCCGAGACCACCTTCAAAGCGCTGGGCGTCAGCGCCATTCCCCTATCGCTGGTGGACGTGCTCACTTCCCTGCAAACCGGCTTGATTGAAGCGGTGTATATCCCTCCGTTGCCCTGCATCTCCCTGCAATGGCATACCCGGGTCAAGACCATGATGGATGTGCCCCTGGCGAATGTTACCGGGGCGGTGCTGGTTTCCAGACGGATGTTCCGCAAACTCAGCCCGGAACATCAGCAAATTCTGTTAGAGCAGGGGAAAAAGTACATGGCCCGACTGGTACAGCAGGCCCGGGAGGATAATGAAAAATCCATTGAGTTGATGCGCCAGAACGGCATCCAGATTGTCTCCCTTTCGGAGGAGGATTTGGTTCCCTTTTATCAGGCGGCGCAGCAGGCCCATCAGGCGCTGGTAGGCAAACTGTACAGCCAGGAGCTGCTGGATCGGGTTAAACAGGCCCTGGCCGAGTTTCGCAGCCGCCAGGAGCACACCACCCAATAAGAAAGTAGCGGCTATCGGATGTCACCCATGAAGAGGATATTGCATTTCATAGATCGCACTCTGGCCGGGGTGGAAAATGCCTTGATTATCGTGATTGTGACCATCCTGGTGCTGATGTCCTTCCTGCAGGTGGTTCTGCAGATTTTCTTCTACTCCAGCATCGAAGGGGGAGACATTATCCAGCGGCATCTGGTATTATGGGTGGGATTCATCGGCGCCTCCCTGGCCACCCGGGAAGAAAAACACATTCACATCGATCTGCTTACCCGAATCATGCCTGAACGGTGGAAACCGTATATCCAGATCGTGATCGATCTGGCCACCATGGTCATCTGCATTGTGTTGGCCAAGGCCGGTTATCAGGATTTGCTGTGGGATATCCAGGACAAAACCAAACTGTTCGGCGACGTATCGGCCTGGTGGTTTAAAATGATCATTCCCCTCGGATTCGGTCTGATCAGCTTTCGACTGCTGTTGAAAGCTCTGGAACGGATTTTGGCTCTCCTTCCCGGGGATAACTCCGGGGCTCCTTCACCGGAACCCCCCTCCTGACGGGGAAGGGGTTGCCGGTCCAACGTCCTCAACGATTACCCTGACACTGCGGCACGCGAATATGGAAACCATTCTACTGGGGTTACTGTTACTGCTTCTGGCTCTGTACGGCACGCCGCTGTTTGCCCTGATCAGCGCCATCGCCCTCCTTCTGTTCTACTTCGCCGACATCGAATCCACGGTGATGATCGTGGAGCTGTACAAGATGGCCCAGAATCCCATCCTTCCGGCCATCCCCCTGTTTACCTTCTCCGGCTATTTGCTGGCAGAAAGCAACGCCCCCACCCGCCTGATCAACTTTTTCCGGGCCATTTTCGGGTGGATGCCCGGAGGGCTGGCCGTGGTTACGCTGCTCTCCTATGCCCTGTTCACCGCCCTGACCGGGGCTTCCGGGGTGACCATCATCGCTCTGGGCGGGCTGCTGTTTCCCATTCTGCTGCGGGAGAACTATCCCGAAAAATTTTCCCTGGGGCTGCTCACCTCTTCCGGCGACGTGGGAGTGATGTTTCCCCCCAGTCTGCCTATCATCGTCTATGCCCTGATCAGCAATGTGGAAGTGGATAAGTTGTTTCTGGCCGGTATCCTGCCCGGCGTTCTGATGATTGTGCTGCTTTCCCTGTATAGCATCTTCTACATCAAAGACCGGCAGTTGCCCACCACCCCGTTCAACTTTGGGCAGGCCCTGCGGGCGACCCGGGAGGCCATCTGGGAACTGGCGTTGCCGGTGATTATTATCGGGGGGATATACGGAGGGCTGTTCACCGCCACCCAGGCCGCCGCGGTGACCGCATTTTATACCCTGGTGGTGGAAGTATTCATCTATCGAGACATCAAGATTCGCCGGGATCTTCCCAGAGTGATGCGGGAGAGCATGGTGCTGGTGGGGGGGATTCTGGTGATTATCGGCGCGGCATTGGGGCTGGCCAATTACATGGTCGATGCGGAAATTCCCAACAAGATTCTGGCCTTCATGCAGTCGCTGGTCTCCAGTCGGCTCATGTTCCTGATTATGTTGAACATTTTTTTGCTCATTGTGGGGGCGTTGATGGACATTTTTTCCGCCATTCTGGTGATTGTGCCCCTGATTGCCCCCATTGCCGCCAGCTACGGGGTGGACCCGGTGCATTTGGGGATTATTTTTCTGGCCAATCTGGGCATCGGTTACACCACCCCGCCGGTGGGCATTAACCTGTTCATCGCCAGCTTTCGCTTCGACCGCCCGGTCATCAAACTATATGTGGCCTGTTTGCCGTTTCTGTTATTTCTGGTGATTGCCCTGCTCATCATCACCTATGTGCCGGAGTTGAGCCTGCTGCTGGTGCCGGCATCACCTTAAACCGTTTGAGGACGCCTATGGAGAATCTGCACATCCGCCGGGCCACCCGGGAAGACGTTCCCACTTTGGTGAATCTGGTGCGCCGGCTGGCCCAATATGAGCGCCTGGAACACGAGGTTACCGCCACCGAGGAGTTGTTTACCCGGCATGGCTTCGGCGATGCACCCCGGTTTGAGGCCCTGGTGGCGGAATTGCCTCCCGCCGATCCGGCGGCGGTGGGTTTCGCCCTGTATTTTTTCACCTTCTCCACCTTTACCGGTAAACCCACTCTGTATCTGGAAGATATCTTTGTGCTGCCGGAGTTTCGAGGGCAGGGGATCGGAAAGGCCTTATTGCGAGAGCTGGCCCGAATTGCCCTGGCCGCCGATTGTGCCCGCATGGAATGGGCGGTGCTCAACTGGAACGAGTCGGCCATCCGGTTTTATCGCTCCCTCGGTGCCCGGCCGCTGGAGGAGTGGACAACCTTCCGAATGACCCGAAATGCCATAGAAAAATTAGCCCGCGAGACATAGCCCCATGGAACCCGAGTTATCTCCAGCCGAACTATATGGCCGCCTGAGTCGGTTCTTGCAAACCGAGGCATTCTCCCTGATTCCCATTCCCGGAGGCGCCTCTTCCCGGCGGTACTTCCGCCTGAGCTTCGAGGACCCCCTGTATTTTCCCCGGTCTGAGGTGCTGTTGATGCAGGTACCGCAGTCCGAGCGGACCGTGCTGGAAGATTACCTGAACATCGACTACTACCTGCGGCGGATGGGCGTTGCCACGCCCCGGGTGTATGAAATCAAACTGGAAGAGGGCTGGCTGTTTGCAGAATATGTGGAAGCTCCCACGGTGGAAGCGTTTTTGCAACAGCATCCCCACAAAACGCCGGAAGTGGTGTCGGCGGTGGTGGAATTTCTGAAACAGATGCAGCGGAAATGTCGTTGGGAGGAGCATTGCCCGGCATTTCAGCGCCGGTTTGATCCGGAAAAATACCGATTCGAGTTCGAGTTTCACGTGCGGGAGCAACTGCTGGAATACCACTTTGGCCGATCGGTGGAACCGGAGGTGTGGGAACCGTTTGTGGAAACCATCTGCCGGAAACTGGATGTGGCCTTTCCCGTGTTTGTGCATCGGGATTTTCAGAGCAGCAACCTGTTCTGGCGTTCCGGAAACGCCGATGGCGCTCTGGCGGTCATCGACTTTCAGGATGCCCGTTACGGCACTCCGGTGTACGATCTGGTCTCCTGCCTGTGGGATTCCTATATCCCCATCCCGGAAGCATTTCGGGAAGAGATGCTCCGGGAATTTTACCCCGCGCTGGCGGAAATCGGGGTGGAGTGGGATTGGGACACTTATCGGGTGCTGGTGGACTATACTGTGATCCAGCGGAAGCTGCACGACGCGGGAGCCTTTGCCTACAACCACCGCCGATTCGGGAACCACCGGTTCCTCCACTATATCCTTCCGGCGATAGAAATGGCCCTGTCGGCGATGGAGAAATATCCGGAATTTGACCCGGTGGCCGGATGTCTCAGGGAGTTGATTGAGTAGAATGGGCGAGGCTTCCCTGCAGGGTGTGGATGACAAACTGACGAATGGAGGGGTGGAGTTCCTCAGAGCGTCGGGTAAACATCCGCAAACCTTCCTGGAGATCCACATCATCGGAGGAGAGGATCACCGGGGCGGCCTTATAGAAACGAGAACCCTCCCCATCATCCACCCGGGCGCACCAAAGCCCCGTGGATGATCGCCACTCGATGACCTTCTCATCGAAATCCTTGTCAAAATAGAATTGAAACCGCTCGATTTTCCCGCTGTGTCGATCTTCCCAGATAAACAGTTCGCAATCTTCGCCGCTGAACCAGCGAAAGCGCAATTCGGGGATGTCTTGCCGGACATCCTTTATTTCATACATCGTTGGGTAGCTCCTCAATACCTTCTGTCGTGGAAAACCGGATGAAGCTGCTGCGGAACCTCTTGCGCAGATATCGCATCCGGCGTCACCGATCGGATATTTCTGCAAAGTAAATGATTTTGAGGAGCTTAAACCAATGACTTGCATCACATTGGCATGGGGGGGGTCGCCCTTCCGGCCGGTCAGGGAAAAACCGGCTATTGCCCGCCTCCCTCATGGTCGGGATACCATTTTTTGAGGCAGTCCGGGCACATGCTGTGGCTGAATTCGGCGTCGGAGTGTTCTTTAAGATACAGTTCCAGATGATTCCAGTAGCCTTTATCATCCCGGATTTTTTTGCATGAAGCGCAAATGGGGATCAATCCCCGCAGGGTTTTGATCTTTGCCAGCGCTTCCTGAAGCTCCCGGATGAGCTTTTCCCGGGCGGTTTCCGCCTCCACCCGTTCGGTAACATCCCGGATGATTCCCAGCACTTCGTTCTTTCCACAGGCCACCAGACGGGCTTCGTAATGGCGGGGGAGGTCTCCCCGAAGCACCGAAAATCGAAACTCCTGCACCGTTCCGTCATACAGCGCCCGGTGAATGTGTTCCTTTGCCATGCGGGCGGTGTCTTCGGGCAAGATGTCTTCCAGGAACCGACCGCTGGGGTCCTCTGGCGCCAGCGGCGTTTGGTTGCGGGGCAACTTGGCGGTCAGCACGGCGCCTTCGCCGTCGAGGTGAAGGATGAGATCGGGGATGGCGCCCAACAAGGCCCGATAGGTTTCCTCGCTCTGCTGGATGCGGCTCAAAAATCGCTCCAGGCTGCTGCGGGCTTTCTGCTCCTGATGGATGCGCTCGTTGAGCATGACCCGCTCCACTCCCATGGCCACGTGCCGGGCCACATCCCCCAGAAGCATCACATCCCGGGGACCGAATTTCCGAACCGCAAAATCCTCCACATAGATCACCCCCAGGGGCCTCTGTTCCCGATCCAGCAGAGGAGCGCACATCACCGACTGGATGCCCCGTTCATGGAGGGTGGCGGTAATATCTCCCTCCCGAAGGGTATTGCGCAGCACCACCTGCTTCTGCTGCAGGGCATCTTCCACCACGCTCTGGCTGAAGGGGATGTTTTCTCCAAACCAGGATTTATGCCGCAACCCCCGATGTTCATCGAACAACAGGATTAACCCGTGGGGAATGTCCAGCGATTGGCACACCAGCCGGATCACCCGCTCCGCAAAGCTGCTCAGATCGGACGCCCGGGTCACCTCCTCCCCGATTTCGTGTAACACGCCGTAGTTGAATTCCAGGGTCATGTCCGAATCCCGCTCATCCGGCTCGATAGCTTCTACTGCCTTTGCCGAACGTTCGGGATGCTGCTTCGCTTCCAGAATCAGCAGGTTCAACCCGATGCGGATGCGGTCGCCGTGGCGGAGTTGAGCCCGTTTGATCGGCTCATCGTTGAGGTAGGTGCGGTTGGTGCTTCCCAGATCTTCGATGTAGAGAACCTCTCCTTCACGATAGATGCGCGCGTGGCGGCGGGAAACGGTGTCGTCGTTTAGAAACAGCCGGTGAGGGGTGGTGGCGGAAGGCTCGCCTTTGCCGATCAGAATCTCCTCTGCCTGCAAAGGATAGCGGATCTCTGTACCCTCGTGGGTATGAACGATCAGAGTTGCCATAGAACGCGCCTCCGGCATTGTTTGGGGAAATGTAATGTCCCCGCCGGAAGATTGCAAAAGATAAACCGGGGCTAACAGG
>CAYQGB010000092.1:0-13534 GCA_964416895.1 uncultured Calditrichaceae bacterium | reverse complement strand
CCGGGGGAGTCTCCAGTTGTTCGTGGAGCAAAATCAGCGCCGCGGCGGCGTGGGAACAGCAGGGCAACATGGAGTTGCAGCTACACTCATGGGTCAGGGTATTGTCGTGTAAGCGGATTTCTACCGTATAGTCTTCAAAGCGATCTTCCACCACGAAGCGGTAGCTATCCGGCCCCCGGGTGGTCAGGGTGCACATCTCCATATCCACCAGTTGGCGGCCTCGCAGATAGGTGGCGCGGGAACCGATGTACTCCTCCCGCAATTGACTGAGCGTGGGAAACGGCGGCGTGAATTGCATGATGCTCTTCCCCCTTGTGTATTGCGTTTGGAATTCTGCGTATCGAACGGGTTCGTTTAACCACAAAACCCGCCGATGATCGGCAAAAATGGGTAAAGAAAATCGCTAAATGCAGGGATTTCGAGGCAACGCTTTGCGGTTCTCAAAATCTTCTGAGTGTGTACCATTTTTCAGGAAACATTAGTTTCATTAGTAAACAAGGTATGTATGCGTTTAACCGTGGTTAACGGAATGTTGCCCCGGTACTCAACATTTTCACGAGAAACTCGTTCCCATCTCACCGGGCGGGACGGCAATACAAAGCGGCGCAATCCGGAGCGGGCGAAACAGAGTTTCGCCCCATTATCCTCGAAATTCATGGGAAACACTCAACCACAGTTAAGCGCATACATACCTCCGGGAGGAATGACACAATTATTTTTCCTACAGTCTAAACCCCTACAGCCTACGCACCTGAATAGCGACTCCTCAATCTTATTACCCGGCACTCTTTACCCACCACCACTCACCAATCTACCAATCACCAATCACCAATCTACCACTCACCACTCACCAATCTACCAATCACCACTCACCAATCTACCAATCACCACTCACCAATCACCAATCACCAATCTACCACTCACCAATCTACCAATCCACCACTCACCAATCCACCACTCACCAATCCACCACTCACCAATCCACCACTCACCAATCCACCAATCACCAATCTACCACTCCACCACCTCTTTCACCGCAAAGCCCTTTTCCGTTGCCTGAACCGTGGCGCAGTACACCTCCGGATCGTGTTCAAAGAACACCATCCAGCCCTGATCCACGGCCATGCGCAGGAACTGCTTCTTCTCGGCGATGGTCTTCAGCGGCTCCAGATCGTAAGCCATCACCCAGGGAATGGGCACGTGCGCCGCGGTAGGGATCAGATCCCCGGCGTAAAGCAGGCCGGTGTTCCCCCCCCGCACCGCCACCATCTGATGCCCCGGCGTGTGCCCATCCACCACGTACAGTTCGATGTCGGGAAACAGCTCCCCTTCTTCTTCCAGAACAATCAACTGATTGTGCTCCTGCAAGGGGATGAAATTTTCCTGAAGATAACTGGCCCGGTCGCGCTCCGAAGGCTTTACCGCCCAGGCGAATTGGCGCTTTTGCACATAGTATTTGGCGTTGGGAAAGGTGGGCTTGATCTCGCCGGTCGCCTCCTCCCGCACGGTCGCGCCCCCGGCGTGATCAAAATGCAGGTGGGTGAGGATCACATCGGTGATGTCCTGGGGAGAAAGCCCCCGCGCCTGAAGCGCTTTGGGCAGACTGAATTGGGAATGGTCGATGGCATAGATGCCGGCAAACTTAGGATCGGATTTATCCCCCAACCCGGTATCCACCAGAATTCGGCGTCCCTCCCCTTCAATGAGGAGCAGATTGGTGGCCATCTGAATGCGGTTTTTCTCATCGGCGGGTTTTTGCTTCTCCCACAGCACTTTGGGCACCACACCGAACATGGCTCCTCCGTCCAGGCGAAACCGCCCGGCATCCAGCCGACTTACCTCATACCGACCGATTTTCATAGCGCCTCCATCTCTGTCTATGGGTACACACCTCCACTGCGGCGAGAAGTTATGCACCGAAGCAAATCCGGCAAAACAAAATTTTACCTTTCCGGGAATCCATTTTGTACATTATCATTCGCTGTAGCATCCAAAAGGGTCGGGAGAAGGTTTAACCTGATTCATTCACCACAGTGTTCTAATTGACAACGGGAAATTGTCGCCTGTTATCGGGAGCTTCCCCAATCGGCTAATCGAAGGAGGACTATGGCGCTTCTGGACAAATCCAAACGGTTGAAAAAAGAGCTGTCGCTGTTCAACATTTATACCATTGCCACCGGAGCCACGATTGCCTCGGGCTTTTTTCTGCTGCCGGGGATTGCCTATAGCGCCGCCGGGCCGGCGGTGGTGTTCAGTTATTTTCTGGCCGCGCTGCCGGTGGTGCCGGCGCTGTTCAGCAAGGCGGAGCTTTCTACCGCCATGCCCCGGGCCGGTGGGGTATACTATTTTCTGGATCGAAGCATGGGCCCACTGTTCGGAACCATCGGAGGCATCGGTACCTGGCTGGCCCTGGTGCTGAAGACCGCTTTCGCTCTGGTGGGAATGGGGGTATATGTGGAAGTGTTTTTCCCTCATCTGCCCCTGTTGCCCCTGTCCATCGCTTTTGCGGTTCTTTTCGGAGCAATCAATTTGTTCGGCGCCAAAAAAACCGGCCTGTTTCAAAGCATTCTGGTTATCGGGCTGTTGACCCTCCTGGTCTGGTTTGTGAGCGCGGGATTGCCCCGGGTACAGCTTCCCCGGTTTTCGGGATTTTTTGATCGGGGGATGGACGCCATTTTAGCCACTGCCGGCCTGGTGTACATCAGCTACATGGGCCTGACCAAAATCGCCAGCGTCTCCGAGGAAGTGCGCAATCCGGAAAAGAGCATCCCCCTGGCCATGTTCCTGGCCCTGCTCACCGCCCTGCTCATCTATGTGCTGGGAACCTTCGTCATCGTCGGGGTAATGCCGGGAGAGGAACTGGCCCGAAGTTTAACCCCGGTGGCTTCGGCGGCGGAATATATTGTGGGACACATCGGGGCCATCATCATGACCACGGCCGCCATCCTGGCCTTCTTTTCTGTGGCCAACGCCGGGATTCTCAGCGCTTCCCGGTATCCCCTGGCCATGGCCCGGGATCATCTCTTTCCCCGATTCTTTCGCGTCCTCTCCCGACGCTATCGCAGTCCCATAATCTCTATCTTTGTCACCGTGGGAATGGTGGTGCTCTGCCTGGTCTTATTTAATCCTACCAAAATCGCCAAATTGGCCTCTTCCTTTCAGCTGCTCCTGTTTGCCCTGAACTGCCTGGCGGTTATTGTTATGCGGGAAAGCCAGATCGCCTCCTACGATCCCGGGTATCGTTCTCCCCTGTATCCCTGGATGCAGATCGTGGGCTTTTTCCTGCCCTTATGGTTCATTTTTGAGATGGGCTGGTTGCCCATGCTGTTTACCCTGGGATTAATCGGGGTGGGCACCGCCTGGTATTTTGGCTACGCCCGCAATCGGGTGGCCCGGGGAGGCGCCATCTATCACATTTTTGCCCGATTGGGCGAGCGTCGATTCGAGGGGCTGGATCAGGAATTGCGGGGAATTCTCAAAGAGAAAGGGCTGCGGGAAGAAGATCCCTTCGACGCCCTGGTCGCCACCGCCAGCATCATCGACGTTCATGAGCCGACCACGTTTGAGAAGGTGGTCGGGCGCGCCGCCGCCCGATTCGCCCAGCGATTCTCCCTGAACATGGAAACCCTGGTGGAAGGCTTTCTACAAGGCACCCGCGTCGGCGCCACACCGGTCTCCCGGGGGGTCGCCCTGCCCCATCTGCGCCTGCCGGATATCGACCATCCGGAGATGGTGATGGTGCGCTGCTATGAAGGGGTGCGGGTAGATATTCACGATGAATTTGTCGGCAAAGAGCGCACCACCGATCCGGTCTATGCCTTCTTTTTTCTGATCAGCCCGGAAGAGAATCCCGGTCAACATCTGCGCATTCTGGCCCAAATTGCCGGTCTGACCGACGGGCGGGGATTCATCAAAAAGTGGCTCTCGGCCAAAAACGAGCAGGAAGTCAAAGAACTGCTGCTGCGGGATGATCGCTACCTTTCTCTGGTGCTGCGGCAAAACCAACCCACACGGGAGCTGATCGGATGCCCCATCAAGGAGATGCACCTGCCGGAAGGGTGCCTGATTGCCCTGGTGCGCCGGGGAGATCGCATCGTGGTACCCCGGGGAGACACGGTGCTGGAAGAAGGTGATCGGTTAACCATCATCGGCTATCCCAAAGGCATTCAGGAACTGATGGAAAAATATCGCAACACCCGGTGACCGTTTTTACCGAACCCCTTTTCAGGGAGACCCCAACCATGGAAAAAATTCGCACGTTTGTGGCCATCGCCATTTCCCCGGAATTGCAACAGGCCTTCGGGGAGCTACTGCAGGCCATGCGCCGGATTCCCGGTGACGTCAAATGGGTGGCGCCGGAATCCATTCACCTTACCCTGAAGTTTCTGGGCGAACTTACTCCCGATGAGGTGCACAGGGTGTTTCAGGGGGTGGAGACGGCGGTGGCAAATACGCCCGCCTTCTCCCTGGCGACTGCCGGTCAGGGAGCCTTCCCCTCGCTCAAAAATCCCCGGGTGTTCTGGATAGGGTTGAAAGAAAGCGGCGACGGTCGCCTGATCCCCCTGCAAAAGCGCATTGAGGAAGCCTTGCAGACGCAGGGATTTGCCCCGGAGAAACGAGGGTTCAAGGCCCATCTCACCGTCGGGCGGGTACGGCGACCTCGCAACCTGCGCGCCATCACCGAGGCCTTTGTAAAATATCCCTTCCCGGAAATCACTTTTCCGGTGAAAGAGGTGCTGGTGATGAAAAGTCGGCTGACTCCGCAACGGGCCTACTACACAATTCAAAAAGCATTTCCTTTGCAAAATCATTAAATTAGCGGTTGGATAATTCCGTCGGTGGCTCTATATTTAGATGTATTTTTGTTCACTATACAGATGAAATTGGATGAGCATGCGTTTAACCGTGGTTGAGAGAACCCTGATTCCATCTCGTTCCCAGACTCTCCCGGGGAACGAGATAAGCGGTCAAACTCCAGTTTCGCACCCGCAAATTACACTTCACCACGGTCAAGCGCGGGCATACTGATGCACTGGAGTTCCCCTCAAAAAGGCGGGAAATCCACCCGCATCCAGTATCCAGCATCCAGTATCCAGTATCAAGTATCCAGTATCAAGTATCAAGCATCCAGAATCCAGCAACTGTCCAACCAAAACATTTGAGGTTTGGTGATGAGCAAGGAAAATGAGGAAAAGATGAAAGCGGTGAGCCTGGCGATGTCGCAAATTGAGCGGCAATTCGGCAAAGGGTCGATTATGCGCCTGGGGGATCGACCCAAAGTTCAGGTGGATGTGATTTCTACCGGTTCCATTTCCCTGGATTATGCTCTGGGGATTGGGGGAGTGCCCCGGGGGCGGATTGTGGAGATTTTCGGCCCGGAGTCTTCCGGTAAAACCACTCTCTCCCTGCACATCATCGCCGAGGCTCAGAAAGCCGGGGGGCTGGCGGCCTTCGTGGATGCCGAGCACGCCCTGGATCCGATCTATGCCCGAAAATTGGGGGTGGATACGGTAAACCTGCTGGTCTCCCAGCCGGACAGCGGCGAGCAGGCTCTGGAGATTGTGGAAACCCTGGTCCGCAGCGGCGCCCTGGATGTGGTGGTCATCGACTCGGTGGCGGCGCTGGTGCCCCGGGCGGAGCTGGAAGGAGAGATGGGCGATGCCCACATGGGCTTGCAGGCCCGGTTGATGTCCCAGGCTCTGCGCAAGCTCACCTCCACGGTCAGTAAATCCAACACCTGTGTCATCTTCATCAATCAGCTTCGGGAAAAGATCGGGGTGATGTTCGGCAACCCGGAAACCACCACCGGCGGGCGGGCGCTGAAGTTCTACACCTCGGTGCGGCTGGATATTCGCCGGGTGGCCTCCATCAAAAGCGGATCGGATTTGATCGGCAACCGCACCCGGGTGAAGGTGGTGAAGAACAAGCTGGCTCCACCCTTCCGGGAGTGCGAATTCGACATCATGTATTCCCAGGGTATCTCCAAAGAGGGTGACCTGCTGGATCTGGCCACCCAATTGAACATCATCCAGAAGAGCGGCACCTGGTTCAGCTTCGGCGAAGAGCGACTGGGACAGGGCCGGGAAAACGTGAAGGCGTTCCTGAAAGAGAATACCGAGTTCATGGAGAAGATCGAACGTATGGTACGGGAACGACTGAATCTGCTTCCTCCGGAAGAAGCCCCGGCAACGGAAGCGAAATCCGGCAATGCCAAAAAGAACGGATGAACAGTTTATCTCACAGGCGCCGGGCGTCAATCCCGACGCCTGTGAGACATGGAGATAAATCCGGGCTACTCCCACCTCTTGTTTATTTCCCCAAACTTTTCTAAACTTTCCCGCAACACCCATTTATTCGGAAATTTGTTCACCTTAAACCGCCGAGGTGACCATGGATGCTCCGATGATTGCTCCGATGTCGGTGGGGGACATGTTTGATCGGTTGCTAAAACTGATCGGCAAAACGTTCACCCGCAACCTGATCATTCTCCTGATCCTTCTGGTGCCCGGCAGCTTGCTGATGGCCTACGGCATCCAGAGTTTTTTTGCGATCATGCCGGAAATTATCAAAACTGCCGAAAGTTCTCAGTCACCGGAAAACGTGGCTTTGCTGCTGAGCATGTTGAGTAGAATGGGGCTGATGTTTTTGGGGGAACTGATTTTTCTCATCGGCGGCCTGCTGGCTTATGTGGGGGTTCTATCCACAGGATGTGCAGAAATGGAAAATCAGGCGTTTTCCTGGGAGGATGCCCTGCGCCGCGCCTTTAGTGTTCGCTCGCTACGGCTGGTAGGTGCGACGATCGTTATGGGGTTGGCGGTGGTGGGGGTCTTCCTGGTGCCAATCGTGGTTATTCTTCTGGGAACGGCACTGGAAGAGAACATACTGAACGGCGTGGGAGCACTGCTGCTTCTGGTGGCCTTTGGGGTTACTTTTTATTTGATATTCCGCTGGTATGTGGTAAGCCCGGCCATTGTATGGGAAGACGCCGGTGTTTTGCAGGCGCTAAGCCGCAGCGCGTCCCTGGTGAAAGGGCACTGGTGGCGTACCTTCGGGGTCGTCCTGCTGATGATGCTGGTAACGCAACTGGCCATTTCTCTGATCACCACTCCGATCAGCTTCGTGGCCATGTGGGGCTTCATCAGCCAGTATTTTCAACTGATCGGTGACATGGCCGCTCAGAACGCGTCTCCGGATCCGGAACAGATTCTGAAACTGTTCGGCTCGCTGGGATGGGGAATGGGAATGATGATCGTAGTAAGCTCCATACTCTCCATGCTGATCACTCCTCTGATCACGGTGGTAGTCTATTATGATCTCCGGGCACGCAATGGGGAATTTCCTGCTCCGGCACAAACCGATTCGGAAGGCGCCGCCCCCCAACCGGTCTAAAGAGACAGTGAGCCACAGGCGGACACATTATCGGGGAGTATTTCTCTCTCAATTACCGGAAGTATTCCGACAGAAACAGAGACGCAGGGAAACAGAGAAAAAACAGATGAGTGGTTCGTTTTTGCCTTCATCCACTCCCAACGATAATCCTCCGGAACAGACGGATGACCTTCCGCTCACCGGAACCTGGGAACAAAAAGGGCGCACTCCCCCTACCGCGGCCATACTGGGTCTCCTGATTGTGGGAGCCATCTATTTCAACGGATTATCCATACTGGTCTTTATAGGAGTGATCATCCGGATGCTGGCCCGGGGCGAAATGGAGGAACCGACCACGCTGCCGGAGGCATTCGGTCTTCAGGTGGAACTCTTCACCGATCCCCTTCGCGTCTCTCTGGTCATTGCCCAATTTGGGTTGATGTTACCGATTACCCTGTGGTTGGTGCGTCGATGGCATACGCCGGCGGTTTGGCGGTACCTGCGTCTGCACTGGTGTGGCCCGGCTCCTTTGTTCCTGGCCGCTGTTGCCACACTGGGTTTTCTGCCGGTGAACATGGCCATTGCCCATAAATTTCTGGAGTGGATCCATTTTCCTCAATTTCTGTACACCATTCAGGCGCAGGTATTCACGGCAGAGTCTCCGAACGAATTTCTCTGGCTCATATTTGTTATTGCGGTAACCCCGGCCATTTGCGAAGAGATATTTTTCCGGGGATATGCTCAACGCACGTTTGAACGCACCCTGGGCTGGAAAAGCGTGGTGCTGGTGGGGGTAATCTTTGGCCTGTTTCACATGCAGCCGCTGGGACTGATCTCCCTTTCCCTTCTGGGAGTGCTGTTCGGGTACCTGTATTACCGGAGCCGTAGTTTGTTGCCGGGAATGGTAGCTCATTTCACCAACAATTTTATGGTGATTTATTTGTACTACCGGAAAGCCCCGCTGTCAGGAGTGTCGGTGGAATACGGAGACTCGGTGCCTTTGCTCTGGGTGGGGATGGGTTTCATGCTGGCAGCATTTGCCCTGGTAGTTTTCCATCAAATCAACCGCCGAAAATCCGGGAATGAGGAAGCATAGCATATTACGTAGTGCGTATTGTCAGAGTACCATCACGCCTATACAATATGCTGCCCTGCATTTCACTCTGTTCCTCGTCCCTCCAGGTATTCCCCATTTTTATCCTTCCCTTTCTTGATGTACATTCCGCCTTTGCCGTGGCCCGGAACAGGGGCGGCTCGATATTCAACCCATACTTCAGGAGGAACCGGTTATGAGCAATCTGTGGACGCTGGCGCAATCGCATACCGATGCGGTGGTGAAATTTCTGTGCGACATTGTTTCCATTCCCTCTCTAAGCAGCCGGGAAGGGGCGGTCATCGAACGCATCCGGCAGGAGATGGAAACCATCGGTTTCGATGAAATTCGCATCGACGGATTGGGGAATCTGCTGGGGCGCATCGGCAGCGGCCCCCGGGTGCTGGCCATCGACGGGCACATCGATACCGTGGATGTGGGCAATCCCGACCTGTGGGAGGTGGAGCCGTTCCGGGGACAGGTGCGCGAAGGGATGGTGTACGGGCGTGGTTCCGCCGACCAAAAAGGGGGAATTGCCGCGGCCATCTATGCGGCCAAAATTCTGAAACAGATGGGCATGCCCGAAGGCGTGACCCTGTGGATTACCGCCACGGTGCAGGAGGAGGACTGCGATGGGTTATGCTGGGATTATCTGGTGCGGAAAGAAAACTTCCGCCCCGATTGCGTGCTGCTCACCGAACCGACCAACCTGAACATTTATCGGGGGCAGCGGGGGCGGATGGAGATCAAAGTGCAAACGGAAGGGATTTCCTGCCACGGCTCGGCTCCGGAGCGAGGGGTAAATGCCATTTACAAGATGGCCCCGATCATCGCCGAGATCGAGCAACTGAATACCCGCCTGAAAGACGATCCCTTTCTGGGCAGGGGCACCGTCACCATCACCGATATTCGATCCACCTCCCCCTCCCTGTGTGCGGTGGCGGACTCCTGCACCATCCACCTGGATCGGCGCCTGACCCGGGGGGAGACGCTGGATACCGCCCTGGCAGAAATTCGCCAACTGCCGGCCTTCCAGAAGGCGAGAGCAAAGTTGTGGGTGAACGAATACCGGATGCCCAGTTACAGGGGCACGGAGTTCCCCATGCAATCCTACTTTCCTTCCTGGGTGCTGGAGGAAGATCACCCCTTTCTAAAAATCGCGGTGCAGAGCTATCGCAACCTGTTCGGTGATGATCCTCTGGTGGATAAATGGACGTTTTCCACCAACGGCGTGGCCACCATGGGGCTGCACGGGATTCCCACCTTTGGCTTTGGCCCGGGAAAAGAAGAGCAGGCCCATGCGCCCAATGAGCACACGCCTATTGAGCATCTGGTGAAAGCGATGGCGTTTTATGCCGGCTACGTGGTTGCTCTATCCACTAACGTGTAGAAATAACTCAAAGTTGTGCAGGCCGATAATCGGTGCTCAAGGCCAGGAACATATTGCGTAATGCGTATTGCGTAGCCGATTCATTACGCAATACGCATTACGCAATTCCCTATCCCCATTTTCTCCAAATCTCGAACTCCACAGGGTGGTCAATCCTGCTCCGGTAAGGGCATCCCCAGCCTTACCGTTTCGCCCACCCGAAAGACATCATCCGGGGGAGGGTTGCGCCAGATTAAATATATCGCCTCCACGGGAACCACCAGAGGGGCCCACTTCCCGGACAATTCCGACAGAAGTCTGTGAAGTTGTGCCTTTCCCCGCACCTGTCCCACCGATAGATGGGGAGTGAATCCCCCGGAGTGGCGCCGTACATCGGCGCAATCCGGCACCACTGCCTGCAACCGGGCCTGCAACTCGATGATCGGTTGAGCAGGTTCCGGAGCCAGCCACAGGGTAAACCGTCCCCGTCCATGGGAAAAGTAGCGAAACCGGTTCAGATGAAAGGAAAACGGAGGCATGCCTTCCAAAACGCGGGCAAATTCACCGGCCAGTTGGGGAAAGGTTTCCCTTTCCCGGAAGGGATAGATGAGGGTGATATGGGGCATCCACCGGCGGAACTGGCGATCATGCACCCGGCGGATGGCCTGAATGGGCGGCCACACCGATTCCGGAGGAATAATCACCACCGCCGTTTGATGGGTCCTGGAGGGCACGGTTCTCTCTTAGTACTCCGGTTCATAATTGCTTGTAGGGTTTCAAAACACAGTTTTTCCGCCTCCTTCCACCGCTCCTGCGGTGGAAGGAAGAGAAGGCGCTCCCGCGCCTGGGTGTTCTTCCGCGTCACCCACAAGCATTTCCGAAACAGCCCACTTAGCCTACAGCCTGTCTGCCTGTGGACTGCAGGCCTGCTCCCCTAAAACAGCGACAGCTTCACATATCGACCGGGATTTTTCTGCATATCCCGACTCAGCGAATCCAGCGAAGAAGTCAGCCGTACCAGATTGTGGTAGAATTGGGGATCGTCCAGCAGATGGGCCACGGTGCCCCCATGCTGCATCCGATACAGCAGGGAATCGGTGCGCAGCGCCAGATTCTTCACGGTAGGATAAAAGGTGGAGTCGTTGATCATTTGCGCCACGGTTCCCTTGCCGTGATGCAGCCGATCCAGCAGAGCATGGAGGTAGGTCGAGCTTCGTTCCAGATTGGCATACAGGGTGGTATCCTGCACCAGCCGCCCCAGATTGCCGTTTCCGGCGGCGATTGTCGCGGTAGTCTTTCGCAAATCATCCAGCAGGGCGGCAAAGTGCCGTCCCGAGGCCTCATCCATAAACAGGCGCCCGGCAACCCCTTCACCCCGGGTGGCCGCTTCGGTGAGCACGGCGGTATTGGCCAGAACCTTTTTCAGCTCCGAGATGGTTTCCGCCGCCTCGGCAAACGTGGCATGGGCATCCAGGCCGGGATCGCTGTGAATATAGGCCTCCGCCTGCAACGCCGGTTCATCCACCCGTCCCAGGGTAATATCCACGTATTTGTCTCCCAGGATGCCCATGGTCTTTACCGTGGCTACCGAAGAGGGGGTGATCCGATGGGCGTACGTCTTGTCGATTTTTAACTCCACCCGGATGCCCTGCCGCCCTTCTCGCTCGGTGAAGGTCATTTTCCCCACCACTCCCACCTTCAATCCCGAGAGGGTAACAAAAGCCCCCGGGATCAACCCTTCCACATTGGGCAAAAACATGTACAGGGAGTACTTGTCTTCAAAATACTTCTGGTTGGAGGCTACCATATAAAAAATAAACCCGGCCAGAAACAGGGCCAGGGCAAACATGGCATACACACTGACGGAAATATTACGATCTTTCTTTGCAAAGGCCATACGTCTCCCACGCTCCTCAGGTCATTATCCTTTCCATTCACACGGCAATTCGGGCGGAAGGGGGTTCCTCATACCAGTGGTGAATATCCTCCACCGCCGGGCCGTCATAGGCCACTCTACCCTGCTTGAGCATGATCATCCGGTGGATGGCATCCACGAAGTAGTGCACCTCGTGGGTCACCACCAGGGTGGTGATGTTCATCTGCTGATGCAGGGTGCTGATCAGTTCTACCACCCGCCGGGCGGAAACCGGATCCAGTCCCGCGGTGGGTTCGTCATAGAGCATCCCCAGGGGATTGGACACCACTGCCCGGGCTACCGCCACCCGCTTTTTCATCCCTCCACTGAGGTGAGCCGGGAGATAATGCAAAAAGCTCTCCAGCCCCAGAAAGCCCAGGGTTTCCCGCACCCGATGCCGGATTTCCGCTTCCGGCAGACGCAGATTCTCCCGCAGAAAGAAGCCCACGTTCTCCTCCACGGTTAGAGAATCGAACAGAGCCCCTTCCTGAAAAACGATGCCGAACTGCTGGCGTACTTTCATCAACTCTTTTTCGGACAACCGGGTGATGTCCCGACCAAAAATATAAATGTTACCCTCGGTAGGGCGAATTAATCCCAGGATTAACTTCAAAATGGTGCTTTTCCCTGCACCGGAATTTCCCACCAGCAAAATGGACTCTCCTTCCTCGATGGTAAACGAGAGCCGATCCAGAATTCGCCGTCGATTCAGATACAGGGTGACATCCCGAAATTCGATCATGCGCAGACCTCCTTATCCTCGATATCTATTGCCAATCGGTAATATTCGTAAAATTTTTCCGGTCTTTCACTCCCGGACGCAATGTCTGTTCCGTGAAAGATCAGTAAAACGATAACACCACCTTTGTTAATACGAAATCCATGATCAACACCCCCAGCGAGGTAAACATCACTGCGTAGGTGGCGGCCTTGCCCAGGCCCACAGCCCCTCCGGTGACATGGTAGCCGTAATAGGTACCCACCAATCCCACCATCAGGCCGTACACCGGAGGCTTGAGCACCCCGATGACCAGGTCTTTCATCAGCAATCCCGATTTCATGGACAGCCAGAAGAAATCCGAATCCACCCCCAACCAGGTCACGCAGGCGAACCATCCCATAATGATCCCGAAGGCATCGGCGATGGCCACCAGGGGGGTCATAATCAAAAACGAGGCGAACACCCGGGGAACGATCAGGCGTTTGATGGGATCGGTACCGAAAGCGCGCAGGGCATCCACCTGCTCGGTGAGCACCATATTGCCCAGCTCCGAGACCAGCTTGGCCCCGGTGCGCCCGGCGATCATCAGGCCGGTCATGGTGGGGCCGATTTCCCGAAGCACCGAGATGCCCACCAGCCGCCCCAGCATCAACTTGGCTCCGAACAACTCCAGCTTCTTGCCCCACTCCAGCGCCAGCACCATACTGATGCAGGCCGAAGCGATCAATACCAGGGGCAGGGCCTGAATACCCAGCACATACATCTGAGTCAGCGTATCCGACCAATGGCGAAATGCGTGAGGCCACCCGCTCAGGGTTCGGGCTACAAACGTCGCTACCTGAACAAACTTTCGGAAAGCTCGGGTAAGTGCTCCCCGTTCCGGGGGTATTTCCGGTGCCTCTACCGACCGACTGCCATCGTTGCTCAAGGTTAAACCTGTAAAGAGATTAAAAATCAAAGATGAAAAGATGAAAAGATCAAAGATTAAAGATGAAAGAGATCACAAACCAAAGGCGGCAAATATACGCTTCCGCAGGTAGTTTCGCAAACTGTGGAAAAGAAATTCCT
>CAYQGB010000091.1:0-13579 GCA_964416895.1 uncultured Calditrichaceae bacterium | reverse complement strand
CCGGCCCTCCCCTTCCCTCTCCCGCAGCTGCGGGAGAGGGAAGGGGAGGGTGCCCAATCGTTAGGTTCACGCCTATGTGCCCCGGCGGGGCGGGAGGGGTAGGGTGAGGGCAAAAACCCCCAGCCCAAGGTTACCGCCCTGATCAACCGAGGCTCTAATAACCGGCTTAGGTTTACTCCGCCCGACAGGATCATGGCGGGGCTTCAATCCATTATACATACTCTCTTCGCCCCAGGGCTGCGCCCGGGGCTATCGGATTTGCGCCCCCCACAGGGAAAATCGGATATCGGGGAATATACCCGGCAAGGCGGATGGGAAAAGGCTCACTCCTCCGGAAGCTCTATGTCGAGGGGATCGCGGGTGGCGATTTTCTTTGCCCAATAACCGCTGGCAGCAGCAAAACCGCCGCATAGAAAGGCCAGGCCGGCAGTCAGGGCATACAGCGTTCCCGGGCCGGGAAGACGGGTCAGCGCCACCACCCGCGGGAGAATCCGCCCGGCCAGGGTCATCCCGAAGAAAAGGCTTCCCAGCAGCCACACCAGCCCGGCGCTTGAGGCGCCCACGGCAAACGCCCGCCACCCCGACCGGGCTTTCCAGAGGCCATATCCCGCCGGAATGACCATGATCCACCACCAGTACGGGGTCAGCATTTGCAAAATCAGGATGATGAAGAAATAGTACCACATGGAAAAGTCTCCACAGAAATATAGATTTCAAGATAAAGATTCTGGGATCAGCAAAACCCGGTTTTGCCTTCTCCTTCCCCCGCGCCATCTACCCCGGCGTTTGTCGGGGCGGGGGAAGGAAGAGATAGGGCGCTCCTGCGTCAGGCAAAGATTGTTCGGAAGCGGAATAATGGGACATGCCTCAAGATCTTGTTCTTGAACACTATAGCGACGCGGAGCGCCTGGACTCTCCTTCCGCCGCGGGAGCGGCGGAAGGAGAAGAACGGATTGCCCTCCACCGATTTTCCGATCTTTTCCCGGTATGATTCAGGCTTGGAGCGGCGGAAGGAGAAGAACGGATTGCCCTCCACCCAAATCATGTAGAACCCGGAATACCGGGCATACCCCAAAATCTTTTTCTTAACCAATAGAATGCTTTCTCGGCCACAGAGTCACTCATTCCCGGGGCAACAGGACGGTTCGCCCGGCGATTTCACCGGCGGCAACATCCTCCGGCGAACGGAAATACAACAGCGGATAATACCGCCCTTCCACCCAATCCTGAACCATATTGGCGTAGTAGCGGGAACCGGGATTGCCGGATTGCCCGCCGGGATAAATTCCCCAGGCCCGCACCTCCGGCCCCATCTCCACGATCATTCGCCAGGAAGGCCCGTGGGTTCTGGCGGTGGCGTTGACAATGTGCTCGTTGCCGTCGGTCTCCAGATGCGCCACACCGAAGCCGGGCAATCGGGCCAGGTGCAGGATGTCGGTGCCGTGGGTTTTCCCCCACCGCCACTGTTCATCAAACGCCCCATAAGTTTCGGTGAGGCGTTGATGGGTTCGCTGAAAGGCCCGGGTCACCACCTCTTCCCGGGTTTCCCGATGGGAAGGGGTACGCCGGTCATCGAAGAAGATGCTGGTGGTATCGTGGAGCAGCAAATCCAGGGTGACTTCCCGGGTGGGCCACAGTAGCGGGCGCTTCACCGCGCTCATCTCATCCTCCCAGATCTGCCCGGTCAGGTCTTCCCAGAATGCCTCAAAAATGGTGGGGGCGATCGCATCCCGGCGCTGGCGGTAGTCCCAGTGGCGCAAAATCTCATAATCCCGCACTTCCGCCAGGGATAGATCCGCCTGCGCTAAAATTCGCAGGAGAGTGGGCAACACCGTTCGGGCATGCACGTTGAGAATATCCCGTTGCAACTCCATCATGTCTTCCGGGGTAATCCGCTCCATCTCCGCCAGACGTTCGTGGATACGGCGGCCTCGCTCAAAGCCGGCGTAATGCCCGCCCAGGTAGTAGGGGTAAGTCTTATCCACCGGCTTCTGATTGGCCGACTGCACAAATCCCTGAGGCGGATTTTTGACCTGAGGCACCTGTTCCCGGGGAATCCAGCCCGCCCAGTCATAGGCCGGGTCGGCGCCGTCGCTGATGTACCGCCCCTGCTTTTCCCAGCGCAGGGGGAACTTGCCGTTATGATGAATGGCGATGTCCCCCTCCCGGTCGGCGAAGGCAAAATTCTGCCCCGGACAATCGAAATAGGAAATGGCCTCCACAAAATCCGGATAATTTTTGGCCCGGTTGAGCAGCACAAAACTTTTCAATTCCCGGGAAGGATCGTGGCCGGTCCAGCGCAGCGCCATCCCCACGGGGATGTTCTCGTCAAAGGGCTTTTCGGTGGCCCGATACACCACCGGGCCGTGATGGGTAAAGGGGATGGAATCGATCACCGCCTCCTGTCCCCGCACCCGAATCGTCTCCACCCGGAAGGTGGTCGGTTGCCACTTCCCATCATAGTAATATTCCCGACAGCGATCATCCCGGAAGCGGATGCGATACCAATCCAGCACATCGGTTTCGGTATTGGTTACCCCCCAGGCGATATTCTCATTGAACCCGATAATCACCGCCGGCGCCCCCGGTAAGGAGACCCCGTACACGTTCACATTGGGAGAGGCCAGTTGAATTTCGTACCACACCGAAGGCAGGGAAAAACTCAAATGGGGATCGTTGCACAGGATGGGATAGCCGCTGGCGGTTTTGGCCCCGGAAACCGCCCAGTTGTTGCTGCCGCCCACAGCCGCATCCGGGGGAACGGGTTCCAGTTCCGCCAGCGGGATGGGGGTGAAGAAAGAAGACGGCGGCGTGGGCGAGGCCAGAGGTTGAAAGTTCCAGGGAGTACCGGGAGGAATAATCGGCTGAGCCAGCGGCGTTTCCCGAAAATAGAGTTGATCGGCGACCGAATCTCCCAGCACCGCCCGGGCCCGGCTGCGGGGCAATTCTTCATTGTATCCGCTCAGCCGCCAGGCCATGTATTTGAGCAGCAGCGCGCATTTCAACGGCGTCCAGGGTTCCGGGCGATAGTTGAATATCTTGTATTCCACGGGATATTCCGCCGGGTCCAGTTGCTCAATCCAGGCATTTACCCCGGCGGTGTAGGCTTCCACCACTTCCCGCATCCGGGGGTCTTCCTTCATCGCCTTGAGGGCATTTTCGGCGGCATACATAATGCCGATGCGTCGGCGGAAACGGTCATATTCCAGAGTGCGAGCGCCGAAAATCTCCGAGAGTCGCCCGGCAGAAGCGAACACCTGAAACTCCATCTGCCACAGGCGATCCCGGGCGGTGAGGTATCCCTGGGCAAAATAGAGATCATAATCGTTGCCGGCGAAAATATGGGGTACATGCCGGTCGTCCCACAGCACAATCACCGAATCCCGAAGGCCCTTCAGGTGCTCCCGAACCGGCAACTCGTCGCCGGCCTCGTTGTTCTGCCAGAAACCGGCGAAAGGATTGAGAAAATCCCCCGGGGCCATGGGAAGGCCGGGGGGATTTTGCATGAGGTAAAACAAAACCGCCGTAAGGGAAAAGACCAGTCCCGCTTTGAGGTACTTCATGGAGTTCTCCCGAATAGTATCCCTTTGAGAATTGTCGCGTTCAGTAGTGCATCCCGGCGGAAATCTTCCGCCGTTGATCACGCTTCGACAAGCTCAGCGTGACTTTATCATCCTGTCACTCTGGGCCTGTCGAAGAGTGACGACTATCTCTGCCGGGATGCAGTAGCATCCCCCTGTTGCACCGGAAATTAGAGCGCCGGGGATAAAACATCCCCCGGCGGCGAGGAACTATAGATTTCAAGAAAAAGATTTTGGCATCAATTAACCCAGACCCTGTTTTCTCCTTCCCCCGCTCCCGCGGGGGAAGGAAGAATAGAGCGCTCCAGCGCTCAAACCTAAATCACTCATCAGCGGAAGTAAAAATTCACAACATATTGTTTTCTAATGCTATACCAACGCAGAGCGTTTGCCGCTTCTTTCCGCCGCCCCGACTCCGTCGAGGGCAGGCAGGAGCGGCGGAAAGAGGGAACACTCAAAAGGGAGACTACCTGTTTTCTTTTCCGGAGCAAATGGCGCCCGGGGAAGGCCGGGGAAATTGCCCCCTTACGGGACCTCCCCAACTCTCCCGGCGTTGATCAGGTTGGTGCGTGCCCCCTGCCCGAAAGGAAACCCCGCCGTTATGACGTAGCGATCTCCGGAGGTCAGAAATTTTTCCTTCAACGCCAGATCCAGGGCATGGTTCAGCAGTTTATCCATGTGCTTCTCCACCGACAGAAACCGGGGAATTACGCCCCACAGCAAGGCCAGGCAATGATAGGTGCTCCACTGAGGTGTCAGGGCGATGACCAGGGCCTCCGGGCGAAAACGGGCGATCATCCGGGCAGTAAAGCCGCTGTTGGTGGGACACAGGATGGCCCTGGCCTGAATGGTATGGGCCAGCGCCGCAGCGCTGCCGGAAATGCCCCGGGTGATGTCGGTCTCGGAAACATGGGCCAGGTTTTCCGTGGCGGCATAAAAGGGGAAATTTTTCTCCGTTTCCAGGGCGATCCGGGTCATGGTTTCCACCGCCTCCACCGGATACTTTCCCATGGCCGTCTCATCGGAGAGCATGATCGCATCAGTGCCGTCCAGGATGGCGTTGGCGATGTCGGTAACCTCCGCCCGGGTGGGGCGAGGGGCATCTACCATGGAGAGCAACATCTGCGTGGCGGTAATTACCGGCTTACCGATCTGGTTGGTGGCGCGGATAATCTGCTTTTGCACCAGAGGCACCTGCTCCAGAGGAATTTCCACCCCCAGATCACCCCGGGCCACCATCACCCCATCCACCTCCTGCAAAATCTCCTCAAAATTACGGATGGCTTCGTGCTTTTCGATCTTGGCGATCAGGGGAACGGTGCGATTGTGGGCGCGGCAAATTTCCCGGGCCTGGCTGACATCCTCGGCGGTTTTGACAAAGGACAGCGCTACATAATCCACCCCCTGCTCCAGGCCGAACAGGAGATCGTCCCGATCCTTTTCGGTTATCGCCGGCAGGCGAAAGCTCCCCTGGGGGTAATTGATCCCTTTGTTGGAAGTCAGCATTCCCCCGACCACCACCCGGGCGTGCACCCTGGGGGGATTTTTGCGGATCACCTCCACTTCCAGGCTGCCATCGGCCAGCAGCAGCCGATGCCCCACCTCCACATCCCGGGCAAAATCGGTATAGGTAACCGGGATGGAATACCCTCGACTGACGGTAAGAGAGCTATCCAGTACAATTTCATCCCCGGGGGAAAGCTGCAGGGGAGGGTCGGCGATCTGACCGATGCGAATTTTAGGCCCGGAGAGATCCTGCAAAATGGCCACCGCCGTGTTCAACCGGCGACGCTTTTCCTTGATCCACTGGATGAGTTGGGCATGCTCCTGATGGGTTCCGTGGGAAAAGTTGAGCCGAAAGGTATTCACGCCTGCCCGGATCAACCGCTCGATCATCTCCGGGTCGGCGGTGGCCGGGCCTAAGGTGGCCACAATTTTGGTGCGCTTGAAGGGCCTGCCTTCGGAATGCATCAACGAACGTCCTCTGCTGAATTCAACCGGGCATATTTTACGAGAAATCGAGCAGGCGGACAAGGGCAATTCCGGGAAAAACACCGGAAGGAGCGTTCAGGGCGGGAATTCAATCCGAAGGGGTCATTAAAACTCAAACTGCATGGATTCGGAGGCGACAAATGCCCGGGGGAAAAGTTTCTGAGCTTTCTGCTCAATCTCCTTCAGCGCGGCGTCGTCATGGTTGGGGTCGTGATGAAACAGGAGCAGCTTTTGCACCCCGGCCTTCTGGGCGATTTCGCAGGCCATCTCGTAGGTGCTGTGCCCGAATCCCTGAAACATTTGATACTCGGAAGGAACGTACTGGGCATCGTGGAACAGCAGATCGGCGTTTCGGGCAAACTCGATCAGTCGCTGATCCCCTCCGATAAACCCTTCTGTATCCGAGGCAAACACCACTTTTCGCCCCGCACGGGTTTCGATGCGGTAGAAGAACGTTCCCCCTTTGGGATGGAGATAGTTCCGCATGCAGGAGATCCGGGCCTGCCACCCCTCCGGGGGCGCATCCAGAATGGTGGCGATGTGAAAACCGTCCTCGTAAAAGTAAATCACATTTCGCTCGGCGATTTGATGGAAATGCCCTTCAAAGGGAAGATCATCCAGACTTACGGGAAAAAACGGGGGGTGTACAAAGGCGTGCAAAACCTCTTTCAGATCATAATCCAGAATCCTGGGGCCGATGAAATGAATTATTGCCCGGGGAACATAAAGCATGGAAAAGTAGGGGAAACCGACCAGATGATCGATGTGCATGTGGGTAAACAGCAAATGTACCTTCCATCTGGCCTCTTCACCTCTCTCCTGTTTCAACTCCTGGATCAGGTCATTTCCCAGGGGAATGATTCCCGATCCGGCGTCAAAGATCAAAATATTTTTGCCAATGTCTACTCGTAAACAGGTGGTGTTGACTCCGATGGAAGAGGCCTTACCGCTGGTTGAGGCATAGCTGCCGCGCGCCCCATAAATCCTTAGCCGCATCTCGGGCTGAGACATGTGAGTTCCCTCTCTTTCCGGTAGACAACCGACGCTTCTGGCTTTCCGTGCCTACTGGCGCTGTTCATGCTTCTTGATTTCATCGCGAATTTGCGCAGCCCGTTCATACTCTTCCCGTTCCACGGCCTCCTGCAATTCTTTTTTCAGGCGCTCCAGACGATCCTGGGAGCTGTCGCTCTGCTGGCTTCCCATCTCCTCCAGTTCATCCGGATAATATGCGCCCTGACGCATCACTTCCTCTTCCACATAAATGCTCACCCCCTGGCGCACCGCCAGCGCAATGGCGTCGCTGGGACGGGCATCTATTTCATAGAGCCGGGTCTTACGACGAACCTGTATAATCGCATAATAGGTGTTATTCCTTAAGTCGGAAATAATAACGCGTTCGATATGGGCGCCCAGCGTCTCCAGCACATTCAGCAGCAAATCGTGGGTAATCGGTCGGGGCGGAACAATATTCTCCAGCCCCAGAGCGATAGACTGGGCTTCATAATCTCCGATGATAATCGGTAATGTACGCTCCCCATCTACTTCTTTGAGAATAACTCCACTGGCCTGAGATTGGGTCATAAACAACCCATTGACTTTTACTTCGACCATGGTCACCTCGAAGCTCAAAGTTTTAACTGACTTGGTTTTTGTTGACTTCCGGTATTCTCGTGTATCCCAGAAAAAAAGTTAAGGTTTTTTGATCGCTGTAACTGTTGAAGCGAATTTAATTTGTTTTGATTTCGTATTAAAGGACTTTTTCACAATAAACCCCTGAAAATTTCATTTTATTGATCCAGGTCAAGTGCAGAAAAGATGGGAATATCACCTCCGCGATGGCGCTCTCCCCTGCGAAGCCCGGATATCCCGGTCTTCCCAATTCAAGCCCCGGAGAAGTGATAGTCCAGAATTTTCAGCCGGGCATTGAAAGGCTCCTTATAATTCAATTGCAGGGCTTTTACCGCGATTTCCACATATTGCTGCGGGTCTTCTGAAGCTGCCGGCTCTCCCTTTTTGTCGGCATAATACCGTCCCGTGTCCACCAGCGCTTCCAGCGGGGTATATCCCAGCAGTTTGCTTCCCAGCGTGCGGATACCCAGGGGGTGTACCGACTCGCTGAACACCTCGTACACCTCATGGAGAGGGGTATCCCGATAATCGGGGATATTGCACACCACCCGCACCACGTTATCTTCCACCATTTCATCCACAAAAGTGTGCAGTTTCGGGGTCAGGCGGACCAGCCGGGGAGGATCCTGACGCATCCTCACCCAATTGGGGGCCGTTTTTCCCGAACGGCGCTGATGGGCAATGCGGGCCACTTCGATGAGGTTTTCGATCAATTCCGCTTCCTCGGTATCAAAATAGAGGGCCAGGTTGATGTGGTAGTAGCGCGCTCCCACGATCAGAGCACCGAACTTTTCCACAAACCGGGCGGGGCCTTCGTCGGGCTTCCATTCCGGTTGAGAGAGTAGCGTGGGAAGGTCTGCGTAGCGAATCCGGCGGAGGTGAAGGAAATGTTGCCGCTCCGGTATTCGGGCGGCCTGACCGTAGAGGTATACCGGCAGGTGAAACTCCCCGGCCACCTGCCGGGCGAACTTTCGGGCCAGGGGAATGCAATAGGAAAGGGATTGGCTTTCCAGGGGGATAAAAGAAATCTGATCCACGAGGCCGGGATAGGGAAGATCCCCGGGCTGAGCCGCCATATCTACCCGCTCGAACAATCGCCGAACCGCCCGCAACGATGCCCTCATGGGCACTTCTCCCCTGCCTCCAAAAACAAAGTGGGTACGATGGAAAAAAGCGTCCGGGCGAACCTCGATCAAAACCGCGCCGTTTACGCCCAGGATTTCCCGGGCAATGGCATCAATCAGCTCCGGCGGTTCACAGATGCTCATATAAGCCGACACCACCAGGAGGGGTTTTGATGCTTTTTTGGCGGGCGCCATCGTGAGCCTGGGTTACGGGTTGGCAATTGAGAAAATCGACATTTTTGCAGATGATTGGGGCCGACTTTATTTGTCTCCACACACTTCCCGATACAATTCCAGATACTGGGGTACAATGCGGTCGGCATGGAACTTTTCCAGGGCGTGTTCCCGGGCCTGCCGGGAGAGGTTTTCCTTCAGAGCAGGGTCTTTGAGAATCTTGAGGATGTAGCAGGCCATCAATTTTACATCTCCCACCGGAGCACAGAACCCGGACACGCCGTGGCGATTGAGTTCCGGCAGCCCTCCGGCGTCGCTGGTGACGCAGGGCAAACCGCAGGCCATGGCCTCCAGAGCCGCCAGACCAAAGCTCTCCGATTCGCTGGGCATCACAAACACGTCCCCCAACTCCAGCAGGCAATATACGTCATCCTGCTTGCCCAGAAAGTGCACATGCCCTTCCAGGCCGTATTCCCGAACCATCTTTTCGGCCAGGGGGCGCTGGGGACCGTCTCCGATCAACACCAGGCAACAGGGCACTTCCGCCATAACCTGCCGGGCAATTTCGATGATGTCTCCAATCCGTTTTACCGGGCGGAAGTTGGACAGGTGAATGAGGATGGGGCGGCCATCGGGGGCCAGCTTTTTACGCAGGCGCTGGCAATCCGGGTGGGGTTCGGGAATATCCTCGATAAAATTGTGAATCACCCGGATGGGCACCCGGGGGGAAAAGGTGCGGATGGTCTCCTGCTTCAAAAAGTGCGACACCGCGGTCACCCCATCGCTTTGATTGATACCGAACTGGGTGATCCGCATAAACGAGGGATCCGCCCCCACCAGGGTGATGTCCGTGCCGTGGAGCGTCGTCACCACCTTGAGCGACCGCTGCTCCCGGATCATCTCCCGGGCCAGAAACGCAGAAATGGCGTGGGGAATGGCGTAATGCACATGAATCAGATCCAGTTGTTCGTGAATGGCGATATCGGCCATTTTGGTGGCCAGCGCCAGAGCGTACGGGGGATACTCAAACAGAGGATATTCGGGCACTTCCACTTCGTGGAAGAAGATGTTATCGTAATACCCGCTCAACCGGTACGGCAGGGCATAGGAGATGAAATGGATTTCATGCCCCAGGCGGGCCAGATATTTCCCCAGTTCGGTGGCGACCACCCCGCTGCCGCCATAAGTGGGATAACAAGAGATGCCGATTTTCATGGTTCTTTCTGGAGTTCCCGGGCTTCTACAACCCGATTGCGTCCGGTCTTTTTGGCATGGTACAGGGCCTTATCGGCGCTGTCAATGAGTTCGGCTTCGGTGAGGGCATCTTCCGGAAAGGTTGCCACCCCAATGCTCACGGTCAGCTTGCCTTCAGGCTGAATTTCCTGGTTGGCGAATTCGGTGATTTCCACTTTAGTGCGGATCCGTTCCGCCAGAGATACTGCGCCCAGCTTTCCGGCGCCGGGGAGAATGATGGCAAACTCCTCGCCCCCATACCGAGCCACAATATCGTTATCCCGCACCGAACTTTTCAAGATTTTACTTACTTTTCTGAGCACTTCATCGCCGGCGGGATGTCCCAGAGTGTCGTTGTAGTTTTTGAAGTAGTCCACATCCAGGATCAACAGGGAAAGGGGGCCGTTTTCCCGGCGGGCACGGGCCAGCTCTTCCTTCAAACGCATTTCAAAAAAGCGGAAGTTGTGCAGCCCGGTCATCCCATCGGTATACGAAAGCTCCCGAATGTGTTCATACATCTGGGCATTGTGCACCGCCACCGAGAGCATGTTGGTGAGAATCCCCAGGGTTTCCAGATTATCCTCGGTATATGCTTCTCCCTTAAAATTCGGCCCCAGGCAGAGGATGCCCACGATGTTCTCATTCTGGAACAGGGGCGAGACCACCTCCACTTCGACCTCCTGCAATACGGGCAAAATCTCTTTGAACTCCTCCGGCACATCGCTAATTCGGAAGGCTTTTTTGATCACCTCCAGGTAGTGAATCAGCTTGTCGTGGCGGGAAACCACAAACTGTTCCACGGTCGGCGGGCGCACCCCCCGGGAATCCACCACCCGGAAAACATCCGGCTCCCGGTCATCGGCCAGCAGGAGCATCACACTCCGGGTGGTAAAAATCCCCAGGATGTTGATCAGCGATTGACGCACCAGTTGGGATAACTCCAGCTGTCCCATCACCCGGTAGCTGACCTCGAACAGGTTGTGGAAGTCGTACAACTTCTTTTGCAACTGTTTATTGGTTTGCACCAGCACCCGATTCAGCCGCCGAATCTGCTGATTGGCCTCGTTCAACTCCACCGTCTTCATCACCAGGCGATCCTGAAGCTGTTTCAGCCGGAGCATATTTTTGATGCGGGCGATCAGTTCTTCAAATTCAAAGGGCTTGGTGATGTAGTCATCGGCGCCGGCCTCCAGAGCCACCACCATGTCTCGAATCTCTTTTTTGGCCGTCAATACGATGATGGGAAGGTAGGAGTCCAGTTCCAGATTGCGGATGCGCCGGGTGGCGCTGATGCCGTCCACCGTGGGCATCATCAAATCCAGCAGCACCAGATCCGGCTGAAACGCCTGCACCATTTCCACCACTTCCTGACTGTCCAGGCAATTTTCCACCACAAAATTGCGCTTCTGAAGATAGGCCGTCAGGAGCTTGTGCACGGCCAGTTCGTCATCCACGATTAAAATCTTGTAGGACTCCTGTGGATAGGCCTTTCCCGGGTTCATAGGCGGCAATTTCCATTTTTAATTGTGCTTTAAAACTTTTCGGAAATGTAGTAAATTTAAAATCTTCTTCATTGATCAAAACTGAAAAAAAATATGCAGAATTCTAATTCGACTCTTGACGGCATGGTCAAGCCTGTAATATCGAGTGTTCTGATCATTTTGTTAGGTATTCTGTGGGGATGTCAGAGTAAAACGCCGGCCGGCATCGACGACGGTTCCGTGGCGTTGCCGGATAGTAATCTCAGCTTTTCCCGGCATATCCGGCCCATCTTCTTGCAAGATTGCGCTTCCTTCGGGGGGTGTCATCAAAGCCATGTTCGGGCCGGCGACCTGGATCTGGAATCCGATCCCCCGGATTTCAACAGCCATTCCGGTCTGGTGGTCATTCCCTTCAGCAAGGAGCAAAGCCTTCTGTATCAATTGCTGCTGGGGAGTTTTAACGGCATTCCTCGCATGCCCCCGCCGGATCGGCCGCCGCTGGCAGCAGAAAAGATTCGCGCCATCGGCACGTGGATTGACGAGGGAGCCAATACCTCTAACTGATAATTCGATCATGTTGTACGCTTCCCGGTCGGTAGTGAACGAGAGACCGGGAAATTTTAAACCTGTCAATAACACAAGTTTTCACCTGACGAGCATACTTCTTAAAAAAACAGCAGGGAGAACGGTTTGGGAGCAAAAATAAAACCCCGCCTGTACAAAGGCACCCGGGATTTTCTTCCCCCCCAGATAATCAAGCGCAATTACGTCATCAACATCATCAAAACCATTTTTGAAAAGTACGGATTCGAGCCGTTAGAGACCCCCACCCTGGAACTCTGGGAAACCCTTTCCGGCAAATACGGCGAAGAGGGGGATCGCCTGACCTACCGATTTGTGGATCGGGGAGACCGGGAGGTAGGCCTGCGGTATGATCTGACCGTGCCCCTCTCCCGGGTCATCGCCATGTATCCCCAGATTCCCAAGCCGTTCAAGCGGTATCAAATTCAACCGGTATGGCGGGCGGATAAACCCCAGAAGGGGCGGTTTCGGGAATTTTATCAGTGCGACGTGGATATTGTGGGCAGCGCCTCCATGCTGGCGGATGCGGAGATTCTGGCGGTGATTCACGAAATCCTTACCACCCTGAACTTTCGGGAATTCCAGATTCGCATCAACAATCGCAAGGTGCTTTCCGGGATTGTGGAAGTCTCCGGTGCCGGTCGCGAGCGGGAACTGGATGTCTATCGCGCCATCGACAAGCTGGATAAAATCGGCCCCGAGGGGGTACGGGAAGAGCTGCTGCAACGGCAAATCTCCCCGGAAGCCACCGCCACCATCATGGATTTGCTCTCCCTGGAAGGCAGCAATACCGAACGGGTGGAAAAAGCCCGATCGCTTTTAGGGAAAAGCGCGCCGGCTCAGGAAGGCCTGGATGAATTGCAGGAGTTGTTTCAATATCTGGAAGCGTACGGGATTCCCTCCGCCCATTACCTGTTTGATCTGACCCTGGCCCGGGGGCTGGATTATTACACCGGCCCGATCTACGAGACGGTGGTGCTGGAACCCCGCATCGGCAGCCTGACCGGCGGGGGGCGATACGATCGGCTCATCGGGTTGTTCTCCGGTCAGGATCAGCCGGCCACCGGTAGCTCTGTGGGGCTGGAGCGCATCATCACCGTGATGGAAGAATTAGACATGTTCCCGTCTGACTTGAACACCCCGGTGGCGGTACTGGTCACCGTATTCGATGAAAGCACCCGGGGATATTCTATTGCCATCGCCCGACAACTTCGGGAAGCGGGGATTAATACCGACCTGTACACCGGGAAATCCAAACTCCGGGGGCAGATCGGTCTGGCCAACGATAAGGGTATTCCTCTGGTGGTCATCGCCGGTCCGGATGAACAGGCCGCCTCACAGGTCAACGTCAAGAACATGCGCACCGGAGAACAGACCGCGGTGACGGTTACGGAACTGGTGGAGCACGTCAAGTCGCAATTATTCCCTCAATCGTAGCCGTTCAAGTTCGCCGTAAAATCCCCCCTCAAGGACAACCTTTGCCACTTATGCGTTATTCATCCTGTACAAGGATGAGGGGGATATGCGGCCTTTTCCTGCTACGTAACTATTCAGGTACATAGGCTGTAGCCATTTAGACTGAGGCTGTAGGTTCCATGTTTCAAACCCCGAAGGGGTTTCAATAAAATAGCGAAGGGCATCGCCCTGGGGTCATAACATCTTGAGCTGGAGCGCCTTTCATGACCCTGAAAGGGTCACATAAATCCGGGATAATGCTGGCCGCTCCCAATTGTCGCACATACTCACCCGCCATTTTTAGAAAAGTATTGACTCTGTGCCATTT
>CAYQGB010000090.1:0-13969 GCA_964416895.1 uncultured Calditrichaceae bacterium | reverse complement strand
AAACGGCCATAAGTCTCATCACAATGCTCACAAAACCTCCCTTAGTTCTGGATGCAGGTTTCGGGTCGGAGCGAAGCGGAGATCCCGACGCCGGTCGGGAATACGGGTTTCTGGATGCTGGCGCCCCGGCCGCAGCGGGGCAGGGGGCATGACATCCATAGTGGCATCAACTCCTGTGAAACGTTACCCACTCAATTCATTTTGAATTTTGCCGTCTGCAATTTGAATTCCCCGCCGGGGCATCCTCATCGAAGACTGTTTTCTCCACCGTGCCCGTGGGCTTGAAGGAACCTCCCGGGTTAAAACCACGTGGCCACGGCGTCGGCCAACAGCCAGCCCCGGTCGGTCAGGCGCAACGTCCGGTCGGTCAGTTGCACCAGTTGTTGTTCTTGCAGGCGGTGCAGGGTCCCGGCGTACTGTTGGGGCAATTCCCTGCCGAAGCGCCGCCGATAATCCTCCAGGTCGATGCCCTCCCGCAGCCGCAACCGTAGAAAAATATACTCAAATTGAAGCTGCTCCGCCGAGAGCGTTTCCACAAATTCTACCGGAAGCTCGCCCCGGCGCAAAAGATTTATATACGCCGTCAATGAGCGACGGTTCGCCAGGCGTTGGTGGCGGAAAAATGAATGCGCCGAGGGCCCCAACCCTAAATAGGGTGCATGGGTCCAGTAAATCAAATTGTGGCGGCAAACGTGGGCTTTCCCCCGGGCAAAATTGGAGATTTCGTACTGTTCATATCCTTCCCCTTCCAGCACCTGCCGGGCGATGTTGTAATACCTGGCCTCTTCTTCCTCCGAAAGCGGCTGCACTTCTCCCCGGCGCATCCGCTTGTACAGCACCGTGCCGGGTTCAAAAATCAGGGTGTAGCAGGAGAGGTGTTCCGGTTGCAACGCCACCGCCCTGGCCAGACTGCTCCGGAAAGAGGCCTCGGTAATGCCGGGAAAGGCGGTCATCAGATCCAGGTTGATGTTGTCAAATCCCGCTTCCCGGGCATGCCCCACATTGGCGATGACCTCCTCCACGGTATGAATCCGCCCCAGAAAGGCCAGCTCATGCTCGTGGAAGCTCTGCACTCCCAGACTCAGCCGGTTCAGCCCCAGGGATTTCAGGAACCGCAGCTTTTCAGGGGTCAGGGTGCCGGGATTGGCTTCCAGAGTAAATTCCCCGCCGGGATCGATGTCAAAATGCCGGTGCAGGGCGGCCCAGATGCGTTCCAGCTGGGCTTCGCCGAGCAAAGAAGGCGTACCGCCGCCGAAAAAGACGGTGGCAAACCGCACCCCGGCAAACTCCGGAGCCCGCAGGCGGATCTCCGTGAGCAGCGCCTCCACAAACGCCTCCATCTCCTCCAGCCGGGTGATGGAGTAAAAATCGCAGTACTCGCACTTGCGCTGACAGAAGGGAATGTGGATGTACAGACCGGCCTGAGATTGCATCAGCGAATCACCATCCCTAAACGATTCCAGCGGATACCGTTTAACATCCCCTCACCGTTGGTGGAAAAGTAGATGATGAGGGGTTTGCCCACCACATTTTTGCGGGGCACCAATCCCCACTCCCGGCTGTCGGAACTGCGATCCCGGTTATCCCCCATCATGAAGTAGTGGCCGGGCGCCACCGTCAGGGGGCCGAAGTTATCGCGATTTCCCCGGAAATAGAGCAGGGAACTGTGGGCGTTCCGACGGGGGAAAATGTTGGGATCCACATGTTTCATCCCCGGCGGTTCCCGGAAAGGTTTCCCGTCCACGAACACCACCTTATCGCGGATTTCCACCGTCTGCCCTCCCACGGCGATGCAGCGTTTGATGTATTCCAGAGATTCATCCCGGGGATACCGGAAGACCACAATGTCGTGAGGCCGGGGATCGGAGAGGGCCGGTAACCGGAATTGCAGGACCTCCGGCAACTCAATGCCGGTGGGGAACCCCCAATCTTTGTACCGGGTGAAGGGGATGCCGATCCATTCCGGGCTTCTGGCCCCGTAAACGAATTTGTTTACCAGCAAGAAGTCGCCCACCAGAAGGGTGTTTTCCATGGAGGGGGTAGGAATCTTGTATGCGGCGATGACGAACTGCCGCAAGATCAGTGCGGCAAAGATGGCGATCAAAATCGCCTGCAAGGTTTCCAGCCGTTTGTGTCCCGGTCGGGGATTTCCCTTATCCTCCGAAGGGGGCGGTGCTGGCGGTTGCGCATCGAATTCAGACATCCTTATCTACCTGTGATAATCCTTGTTTAAGATGATAACGGGTATTTTCTACTTTCAGGGGTTTCGCAAACCATCGTAATACGTGAAGGAAGAGGTCTTGTGTCATGTTTCGCGTTTTTTTCGACCTGTCCGGGTTGGTTGTGTTTCCGAGAACTGCGTGATGCGTGAAACGTGATGCGTGAAGGAAGAGGTCTTGTGTCATGTTTCGCGTTTTTTTGACCTGTCCGGGTTGGTTGTGTTTCCGAGAGTCTCCGTGAAACGTAAAACGTGAAATGTGATTGCCAGTTCGGTCACGCATCACGTTTCAGGCAGGTTTCGAAAACACAAAATACCGAGCCATGCTGAAAGAGGCACGAAACATGAGACGCACAACTTTTTCCTCACGCATCACGCTTGATTGCCAAACCCTCGAACATTTTCCCCTATAGAGAAATCCAGTGCTTCTTGTCTAACGGACGATGGAGCCTAATCGCTCCCAGCGAACTTTGTCGAAAATCCCCCGCCCGTGGGAGTTCCAGGAAAACCAGATCACCAGGGGCTTGCCGACTATCTGATCCCGGGAGACAAATCCCCAGGCCCGGCTGTCCAGGCTGTTATCCCGGTTGTCGCCCATCATAAAGAAGTGATCCGGGGGAACGATCACAGGATCGTTGACTTCGGAGAATTTGGAGATGTACACCCAATTCCGGTCGAAACGGGCATCCGGTTGATCAGGCTCCAGCCCATACAGCTTGCGCAGTTGAAACCGGAAATACTCCTCCCCCACGATAAACCGGCCTTTCAGCGTTTCCAGCGGCTGCAACATGGTGCGGGGTATCCCGGCCTGGTGCAACCGCTGCAACACCTCATCGGTAATGCGATACCGCTTGATGCGGGAGAGGGGAATAAGATTTTTGAATCGGGAATCCGTTTTTACGTAATGCCGCAGCACGTATGTCTTCCCATCCGGGCGGGTGATCCGGGTGTATTGCACCTGCAAGGGGCCGTAAGGGGTAATTTCGTTCATGTCGTACTTGCGGGAAAGCACCTCCATCTTTCCTTCCAGGTGGTTGTCGATCCATACCGTATCGCCGCGAACCTCCACCTGCTGCCCCCCGGCGGCAATGCACCGCTTGATATAGTTCTGGCAGGGATTCAGGGGGTACTCAAACACCACAATTTCCCCCGGCTCCGGTTCCACGATGGCCGGAAAGCGCAAAAAGGGTACCTGAAACCCGGTGCAGGTAAACGGGATACCGATCCAGCTGGGCGTTTGTGCTCCGTATACAAATTTGTTGACGAACATAAAATCGCCGATGAGGATGGTATCTTTCATGGAGCCGGTGGGCACATTGTAGGAAGCGATCACGAACTGCCGGAGCACCAGCGCCGCCGCCAGGGCAATCAGGATGGCCTTCACCAGTTCCTGGCGTTTCTGTTTTGGGGTGGGGGTGTTCTCCCGCCGGGAAGGTGCGGGTTTGCTCTGTTTCCGTTGCTTCGCCAATGGATGTAGCCTCCGTAGTCTGCGATTCGCGATTTCGTTCTTTCTACCGCCGGTTTATCTGAAACCATTTTGAACCGGGATCGCTACTCAGCGTGAAACGTGATGCGTGAAACGTGAAAGAAAAATCACGTTTTACGCATCACGTTTCACGGTTTATCGCGGAAGACCTGAGAATTTTATGCCACTGAGAAACGCTTGTTTTCCCTCAAGTTACTCTTCCGCGGAGAGCACCGCCAGAAACGCCTCCTGGGGAATCTCCACCCGCCCGATCTGTTTCATCCGCTTTTTGCCTTCCTTTTGCTTCTCCAGCAGCTTCCGCTTCCGGGTTACATCGCCGCCGTAGCACTTGGCCAGCACATTTTTCCGTAGCGGCTTGACCGTCTCCCGGGCGATAATCTTGCTGCCGATCCCCGCCTGAATGACCACCTCAAACATCTGCCGGGGAATCAACTGGCGCAACTTGCGGCACAGGGCTTTCCCCTGCGTATAGGCCTTGTCCCGATGCACGATAATGGAGAGCGCATCCAGCACCTCGCCGTTGATCAGAATATCCAGCTTGACCAGGTCGCCGGGACGATAGCCCAGAAATTCGTAGTCCAGGGAAGCATAGCCCCGGGAGACCGATTTCAACCGGTCATAGAAATCGAATACAATTTCCGCCAGGGGGAGATGGTAGTGTAAATCCGCCCGACTGGGATCGATGTAGGAGGTGTTTTTGAGAATGCCCCGCTTCTCGGTGGTCAGTTTCATGACGTTGCCGATATACTCCGGCGGGGTGATAATATGGGCGTCGATGTACGGCTCCTCGATGTGGTCGATACGTCCGGCCGGGGGCATTTTCGTGGGATTGTCCACAAAGTGCTCTTTGCCATCGGTGGTGACCACCCGATAGACCACATTGGGGGTGGTGACGATAATGTGCTGCCCAAACTCCCGTTCCAGCCGTTCCTGAACAATTTCCATGTGCAACAGCCCCAGAAAACCGCATCGAAAGCCGAATCCCAGGGCGGTGGAGGTTTCCGGCTCATAATGCAGGGAAGAGTCGTTGAGGGCCAGCTTTTCCAGAGCGGTGCGGAGATTCTCGAAATCCTGGCTTTCCACCGGGTAGATGCCGGCAAACACCATGGGCTTGACCTGTCGGTAACCGGGAAGGGGCGCCGGGGCGGGGCGGTGGTCGTGAGTAATGGTATCCCCGACCTTTACATCCCGCACGTTCTTGGCCCCACAGATCAGGTAGCCGATTTCGCCAGTGATCAGGTAGTCTTTGGGGAAACGTTTCAGCAACAGGGTGCCCACTTCTTCCACTTCAAATACCCGGCCGGTGGCCATAAACCGGATCTTATCTCCCGGTTGAATCCTGCCGTTGAACACCCGAATCAGCGCCACCACTCCCCGATAGCTGTCAAAAGAGGAATCGAAGATGAGCGCCTGGAGGGGGGCGTCTTCGTTCCCTTTGGGAGGCGGAATGCGCTGGATAAGCGCCTGCACGATCTCATCCACTCCCACTCCGGTTTTGGCGCTGCTGAGGATGATCTCCTCTTCTTCACACCCTAACAATTCCATGATCTGATGTTTGGTGTTCTCGATCTCGGCACCGGGCAGGTCAATTTTATTGATCACCGGAATAATGGTCAGATCATTATCAATCGCCTGATACAGGTTGCTGATGGTTTGCGCTTCTACTCCCTGGGAGGCATCCACCAGCAGCAAGGCTCCTTCCACCGCCGCCAGGGTTCGAGAAACTTCGTAGGAGAAATCCACGTGTCCGGGAGTATCCACCAGGTTGAACACGTACCGTTGACCGTCGGGGGCGGTGTAGGGCATGCGCACGGCATGGGACTTGATGGTGATGCCCCGCTCCCGTTCCAGATCCATGCTGTCCAGTACCTGCTCCTGCATCTGCCGATCCTGAAGTGCGCCGGTGTATTCCAGCAGGCGGTCGGCCAGAGTGGATTTCCCGTGATCGATGTGGGCGATGATGCAAAAATTACGGATATGTTCTTTCATTACAGTTTACCGTTTCTTCGCCAGATGCCTGAAGTTACCGGCCTTTCTCAGGCGTTCAGAAATTACGCAATTTATGACAAAACCCCCCAAATGTCAAACTGTGGCTTAGAATCGCTCCGGAATCGGGAAGCCGGTATATAATCGGTAAATTAGGGATACAATCCGATGCAGTCTGGGCTTTGCACTCCGGCGAACGGCGACCCGGCGGTTCGAGGTAGAACAGGCAGAGGGAATCAGAAAAATCGGCTGCAGACCAATTCGGCGTTGTATTTCTCTTTCGCACGCATTAATTTCTGCCAAAGTAAATATATCGTATAATTTCACGATAAGGATCTCATCATGTCTCAATCTAATGGAATCCCTTTAGAAGAATGGAAAGCCCTGTATGATGCCGCGGTGGCATTTCGAGATTTGGCCTGCTGGGAGTGGATGTATGATTCGGATATCTTTGGGGTGCAAAATCCGGAAAACGACGAGATCGGCTACTGCTGTATTATGGGGCAATTGGGGGAACATTACGCCATGGCCCTGTATCTGGGCACGGAGGGGTTGGTGGGTTACCTGGAACTGATGGAACTGGTAAGCGAGTACGGCCCAATGCCGGAAATGATTTTAACCCAGAAATGTTTGATGGTCACCTTCGGCAGCCGGGATGAAGTGACCCAGGAAGACCGGGCGATTATTAAGCAATTGGGTTTGAAATTCCGGGGCAAGAATGCCTGGCCGGTATTTCGGAACTATGAGCCGGGATATTTCCCCTGGTATTTTGCCGCTCCCCATGTGCGCTTTATGACCGTGGCGCTGGAACAGGCCATGGATGTGGCGCAGCGTTTTCGGGAAAATCCGGATCTGCTGGAAGCCCCTTCAGAAGGGCACTATCTGGTGCGGGTTCCGGAAAAGAAAAAGGGGCGTCTGGAGTGGAAGGATGCATACCTGGCACCCCGGTTCCCGGAGTCTGCCCCCCTGAGTTTTCCCCCTGTCGATCATTTGCGAATTCAGCGAATCCGCCAGGTGGTTCAGCAATTGGAGCAGGCCTGGGAATATGATGCCTTTCATCTCCTGGAACCGGTGCGAGATGAAAAGAACGAGCGCCCGTTTTTTCCCATTATGCTGATGTGTGTGGATAATCAGAGCGGATATATTTTCAGTGGGGATATGTTGCATCCCGCCGACTTCAAAGATGGATTGGTAGAACATTTTCTGAACATGGTGGAGCGGTTGCAGTTTATTCCCCAGGTGCTGTTGGTGCGGAATGAGTTGATTTTCCAGTGCCTGAAGCCGGTTTGTCAGGGACTGGGTATTCAGATGGAGCTGGTGGAAGCGTTAGAAATGCTGGATGAAGCCCGGGACGGCATGATGGATTTTCTAAGCGGTGGGGATACGTAGGAAAGTAACCATGCGAGTCGCTATTATTTCCGATATTCACGATCACCGGGAGAAGCTGCGCCGGGCGTTGCAAAAGGCGCAGGACGCAGAGGTGCTCATCTGTTGCGGGGATCTGTGTTCCCCGTTCATCATTCGGGATCTGGGAGAAGGTTTTTCCGGCCCCATCCACATCGTTTTCGGAAACAACGACGGGGATCTGTTTCGGATTTCTCAGGCGGCGTCATCCTTTTCCCACATCCATCTTCACGGAGAGGCGGCGGAACTGGAACTGGGGGGTAAGCGCTTCGCCGTCAGCCATTTTGATAACATCGGGCGGATGTTTGCCCATTCTGAGGCGTATGATGTGGTCTGCTACGGCCACAATCACCAATACGAGGTCTCCCGGGAAGGGCGCACGCTGAAGATCAATCCCGGCGAGATTATGGGCGAGTTGACCGGCGCCTCTACCTTCGTGATGTACGATACCGACACCGGAGAAGTAACCCGATATGACCTCCCCTGATTCCCTCCGGGAGATTTGCCCGGCCACGGAGGAAGACCTTCCTTCCATATTGGCGCTGCTGCGGCGGTGCCATCTCCCCCCGGATGATCTGGAACGCCATATCCGTACGACCATTGTCGCCCGGCATGAAAGTAGAGTAGTCGGTTGTGCCGCGCTGGAGATGTATCCGCCGTGGGCCTTGCTGCGTTCGGTGGCGGTGGAAGAAACGTTTCGGGGACAGGGGTTGGGAGTCCGCCTGACGCAGGAGGCGTTGCATCTGGCGCAACAGCAGGGTATCACGGGGGTATATTTGCTGACGGAAACGGCGGAATCCTTTTTTGCCCGGCTGGGCTTTCAGCCGGTGAGCCGGGAGGAAGTTCCCCCGGCGGTGAAGGCCTCGGTGGAATTTACCCACGTGTGCCCGGTAAGCGCCCGGGTGATGATGAAAGGGGTATAAAAGCACCGGCTTATGCTTCCGGGGGATACAGCCGCACCACCGTGGCGCCCCAGGAGCCGGCGCTGCCTTCCTGCCAGTAGCTCTCCACTTCCGGCAATTTATCCAGAATGCTGTGCACAATGCGGCGCAGCACGCCCTTCCCCTTCCCGTGGATGATCCGGACTTGCAAAATGCCCCTGAGCCGACATTCCCGGATATACTCCGGCACCAGGTCTTTCACTTCTCCGGGGGGAAAGGTGTGCAGATCCAGTTCCCCGTCGATGGGATATTCCACCGGTTCCATTATTGCTCCTGCCCCACCGTGCGGCGATAGATGGCTTCGATGGCCTGCATATCCTCTTCGGGAATGCGCCAGCCGGCGCCGCCCACGTTTTGCTCGATCTGATCCGGTCGTCGGGCGCCCACAATGGCCCCGGTGATGGCCGGATGCATCAGCACCCAGGCGATGGCCAGCTGCGCCACGGTTTTTCCGTGCTTCTCGGCAATCGGTCGGATACCATCCACAAACTCCAGCGCCCGGGAGAACAGCGTTTCCCGGAACAGGAAGTGGGTCTGTTTGCGGCGCCAGTCATCCTCCGGGAGGGTTTGCAAAAAATCCCGGGTGAACTTGCCGGTCAGCAGGCCGCTTTGCAGCGGGCTGTATGCGATCACGCCCACTTCATGCGCCTGACACCAGGGGAGAATTTCCCGCTCCACTTCCCGATGCACCATATTGTACGGCGGTTGCAGCGACTGCACCGGGTGAATGGCCTGACAGCGTTCCAGCAACTCCACGCCGAAGTTGCTCACCCCGATGTAGCGCACTTTGCCCTCTTCCTTGAGCCGCACCAGTTCTCCCCAGCTATCTTCCACCGGCACCTGATCATTTGGCCAGTGGATCTGATACAGATCGATGTAATCGGTGTTCAAGCGGCGGAGGCTGTCTTCGCACTCCCGGCGGATGCTTTCCGGGCGGGTGTCGTTGCGTACCCGTCCCCGGTCGTCCCATACCAGGCCGCACTTGGTAGCGATGAACACTTCCCGGCGGCGCCCGTTCACCGCCCGCCCGACCACTTCTTCCCCATGCCCCAGACCGTACACCGCCGCGGTGTCGATCCAGTTGATGCCCAGTTCCAGGGCCCGGTGGATGGTACGGATGGAGAGATCATCATCTTGTTCGCCCCACCCCCAGGCCCAGGGGCCGCCGATAGCCCAGGCCCCCAATCCGATCTCGGTGATCTGAGGGCCGTCTTTTCCTAATTGTCGCGTTTGCATGGATAACCTCCCGTGCGTTGAAGGATAGGTGAATTTCTCTTCACGTTTTACGAAATACGCAATCCGCAACCTCTGCTTTGATCTTCCATCTTTGATCTTTCACCTTTCCCCCCACAACACTTCCACCAGCACCTTCCCCACCTGCTGAAGGCTCTCCGGGCTGCATTTATCCGGAGTATCCGCCACGGTGTGCCAGTAAGGGTAATCGAAGTCGATCAGGTCGATCACCTTCAGGCCTCGCCGGAGAAAGGCGTAGTGGTCATCCTTTATTGCCCCGCCCACTTCATCCACAAAAGCAGTGGCGCCGACCTGTTTGGCCGCCCTCCATACCTTTTCCACGATCTGGGGGGCGTAGCGCTGGGAATATCCCTCCCGTTCGATCCGCAAATCCCGGTCGCCGATCATATCCAGCAAAATACCGAACACGGGGCGGTAGGTGGGATTGGTTTTCGCAAAATGCTCCGAGCCGATGCCAAAAGGATTCAGGCTGTCGGGGGTTATGGGGGAATCGGTATAATCGCCCAGGTCTTCCAGATCGAAGAGCACGATATCCACCCCGTAATCCAGGGGGGATTCGTGGAGCAGTCGGGCCATTTCCAGCAGCACGGCCACTCCGGAAGCCCCGTCGTTGGCGCCGGGCACCGGCTGTTGACGGTTATGGGGATCGGGATCTTTGTCGGCCCGGGGGCGGCTGTCCCAGTGGGCGCACAGCAGCACCCGGAAGTTGCGCGCCGGATGGAGGTTGAAGGAAGCCACGATGTTCCGCCCCGAATATACCCGGGTGGAGTCTCGCCGATCCCGATATTGGAAGGTCTGTTCCTTCACCCGATGGGCATATTTCCGAAGCTCGGAGACCAGGAAGTCGCCGCACCGGCGGTGGGCTTCCGTGCCGGGTACCCGGGGGCCGAAGTCGCACTGTAGTTGCAGGTACCGGAAGGCCCGGGCGCCATCGAAGGTGGGCCTGGCGACGCCATAGCGGAGATACAGATAGGCGATGCTGATCAGGAGGAGAATTCCCGCCGCCGAGAGCACGGTTTTGCGGGAAATCCGGGGGCGTCGCCCGGAGGTACCGGCGCTTTTTCGGGAACGTTTTCCGGAACGGCGTTTTCGCTTCATCCAGTGTCGGCTCCGGTTTCACTGAAGTGCCGGAATAATACGCATCCGGGTAAAATTTGACAAAGAAAAATTTCGGGTAATATGCTATTTAGGGTTTCCTGAAAAAGTTTTATTATGATGAAAAAACAATGAAGAGAATGCCGCCGAGATAAAAGCCGAGCAGAAAAGACGAAAACAGGAAGCCCGGATTCGCAGTTGGATCGAAGGGGCCTTTGGGCGGGGCAAACGAGGCTATGGATTAGACCTGATCAAGACCAGGACAAAACCCACCAGCGAAACCTATGTGGCGGCCGTCTTCTTTGCCATGAATATCGTGCTGGCACTCAAAACCTATTTTTTTGCGCTTTGGCGGTGTGGGTTGGTTAGCTGGGGGCGGTTATATAAGGCCATAGGAGCCATTCTGAGAGACTTATGGCATTCAACCGGCATCCCAGAAGCGCAAGCCGGGTGCACGGTCTGCCAGGCTCCGGCGCGAGCATCCTAAACAAGAGACTTTTTCAGGAAACCCTAATTAATCAAAATTACCTTTGCCTAAAAAAGTACGGTACACGTGCAATGCCCTCTGCCGCGCCATTCTGTAATCGACAATCGGCATAGGGTAATCCGGCGTGCCGTATTCGGGGACCCATTTTTTCACATATCGTAAATCCGGGTCGAATTTGTTGAGCTGGGTATCCGGATTAAAGATGCGAAAATAGGGCACGGCGTCGGCGCCACAGCCGGCACACCATTGCCAGTTCCCCACATTGGAAGCCTGCTCATAGTCCAGCAGCTTTTGTGCAAAATATGCCTCACCCCATCGCCAGTCAATCAACAGCAATCGGGTCAGAAAATTGGCCGTTAGCATTCGCACCCGATTATGCATATAGCCCGTGGCATTGAGTTCCCGCATGCCGGCATCCACCAACGGGTAACCGGTTTTCCCCTCGCACCAGCGTTGAAAGGCCTTTTCATCTCCATGCCATTGAAAACCGCGGTATTTTTCCCGGAACGGTTGCTGAACTGTCTGCGGAAAATGGTAGAGCAGCATCATGAAAAATTCCCGCCAGATGAGTTCGCTCAACCAGGTCTCATTCCAATGGAATGCCGCATCCACCGCCCGGCGAATGCTGAGGGTACCGAAACGCAAATGCAGGCCGATGCGGCTGGTGCCGTTCCTGGCCGGGAAATCCCGATTTCGATGATAATCTCGGATGAGTTCTTCCCTTAACACCGGCGGTGGATAAGAGAACGGCGTTTCCCTGAAACCGAGCGCTTTCAAAGCCGGCAGCTCAGGAGCCGGCCATTTCAGCAGCCGGTTCAAATACCGCTCCGACGGGTAGGCTTTCGTCTTTTCCAGAGAAAATTCCTTCAACCAGCGATTCTTGTAGGGGGTAAAAACGGTGTAAGGAGTCTGGTCTTTTTTACGGATGTCTTCCGGCGAAAAAATGACGTGGTCCTGGAACGTGTAGAAAGGAATCCCGGCTGATTGCAGCAGCTTCCCCACTTCCGCATCCCGCTGGCGGCCATAGGGCTCGTAGTCTTGATTGGCAAAAACCTGTGCAATGCGGCATTCTCCCATCAGTTTCTGCCATACCTCCAGGGGATGCCCTACTTCCACTCGCAAACTGCTGCCTGAATTCTGAAGTTGCCGCTGAAGGGATGACAAGGTCTGATGAATGAACTGCACACGCAGATCGTCGGAAGGAAGGCCATCCAGGATATTCCGATCAAAAATGAATAAAGGAAGCACCGGGTATCCGGATTGCAGCGCATGGAAAAGACCGGCATTATCCTCCAGACGGAGATCCCGGCGAAACCAGAAGATCGCGATTTTGGATTGGGTGAATCCCTTTTTGATCATAACCGTCCACGCTCCGAAGAGAAATATTTTTGAATGACTTCCCGGCGATATTGAAAAATGGTTTCGATATCTTTACGCACATAAAGGCGATGAGCCAGATGCCCCAGAATACCCAGAGGGAGTTGATACTGAACAGTGTCGGTCATTCGGGTGGAACCATCCAGTGCCTCAAAGCGGTGCTCATGAACCCATTTTCTGTAAGGCCCTTTCAACTGGGTGTCTACAAAACGATGGGGCGGCTCCCATACTGTAATTTCGGTCAGCCATTTGACCGGAAACCGATGGATCCGCAACCGGTATTCAATCCGTGCCCCGGGCTTAATTTCCGGCGGAATGCTGACTATGCGAAACCTGAGAAATTCCGGGGTAAGGCGTTGCAAATTTTCCGGTTTGCTGAAAAAAGCAAACACCTCTTGCAGCGGCGCCGGTATAACGGTCGTTTCCTTGAAGACAAACTCTTTCGGTTGCACCATTTCCCTCAAATCTTATTTCTTAACATTAATTCCGCCGGATACGGATTAAAATACACCTGTTGAGTCAACCAGTCCACCGGATGACGGCGCAAATGATGTTTAAGCAGCGTCAGCGGCACCACCAGCGGCAAATAGCCGGTGCGGTAGTTTTCGATGGCTTCCACACACTCCTGTTTATCATTCGTATCCAGCTGCTTTTTGAAATATCCCATGATATGATACATCACATTGGCATGTTTTTGGGGTGTCGCTTTCCGGCGAAGGGTGTGCATGAACAGGGTGATATATTCTTCAAGCATTTCATCAAAATTGTCCGGTCTGGTTCGGGCTACAATCCGGCCCAATCGGATAGCATTTGTGGGGCTATGCGCCATTAGAGTCAGTTTATGCCGGGTATGAAATTGCATGAGATCTCTTACTCCAGGCTTTGCTTGAAGAAACTGCTGCAGACGGTGGTAGGCGAAGACCCGTTCAATAAAATTCTCCAACAACACCGGGTCATTCAGCCGCCCCTCTTCTTCCACGGGAAGGAGCGGATAGGTTTTCAGAAGCAAATCCGTATAAAGGCCGACCCCATTTCTCTCCGGAATTCCACTTTTTCCGTAAACCCGCACCCGTTCCATTCCGCAGGAAGGGGAGCTTCTCTTTACGATGTATCCACATAATCCGGCCGCCTGCAATTGTGTCAGGCGTTGTTTTGCCCAGGCGAACATCTGCTCGGTAAAATCCTGACCGGTTTTGCCGCCGATTAAACGAATCTCGTCATCAACCTTTACCAGGCGCAAATTCTCGCGCGGTATCGGCAATCCCATTTCCACCTCCGGGCAGACCGGCACCCATTGAAAATACTCACTCAAAACACGGGTGAGGTATCGATCCTCCTTGTGCCCGCCGTCAAAGCGAACCTTTTCTCCTAACAGGCAGGTGCTGATGCCGACCGGGATTTTTTTGAATTGATTTTGCCCGCTTTTCATGATCTCATTCTTTCTGTGATGCTGATTTCGGATAAACTTTTGATTTTTTTCAATTTCAGGAACCGGTCAAGCAGACCATGAATCTGCCGGGGCTGATTTTTTTGGCAGGCGCGCATCCAGCCGGCCATCTCGATCAACGGGCCGGTTCGGGTTTTATCCAGCCACGAAACGATGATTTTTTTCAATTCCCGCGGGCTTATGTTCCCCGATAACCATTGCCCCAATCCCAGCTCCTCTACCCGGTGCACATTCCACTCCTGCTCAAAAATCACCGGGCGGCATAATACCGGCA
>CAYQGB010000089.1:0-14092 GCA_964416895.1 uncultured Calditrichaceae bacterium | reverse complement strand
GCTGCTAAAGCAGAGTTCGGGAAGCTGGGAAGTCGTCTATGAAGATGAGCAGCACTTATTTACTCCCCGTCAGGATTCCCTGTCGGGAACCCTCCATAGCGTCTGGACCGATGCCCCTCATCGATTGTATGTGTTGACCCGGCACAATCTTTACTTATGTCCCCCAGAGACCCGAGGGGAAGGAATTGCTCAATGGGAAGGGGAAAATTGGGCTTCCCGGTGGATACGAGGAACGGCCGCCAACAACCTTTTCGTGGTGGGTTTTCAAGGGAGGATCTGGCATTTCAATGGGCAAAGCTGGTATCTATACCCACAGCTTATCAACGTTAGAGATGATCTGTTTGGAATTGCGGTAAGGGAAGATCATGTTGTGGCGGTGGGATGGCGGGTTTATAACGGGATTGAGATATTTGGAATCATTTATCATGGCAGAAAGCTGTAAAGATCAATTGGTGGAGTTTATGTCGCACCATTCTCAATTCACCATTCACCATTCACCATTCACAAATAGCATTTTTTAATTTTTCCATTTGTTGATACAAACGTATTTGGCTGTTATATTAGAAAAGTCTAACCCGATCTATTTCAAAAGTAATCATTTGAACGTATAAATCTGCTATAAAACCCGGGAAAATACTCGCTGGTTGGTGGCTTTCTCGAGGGTTCCGTGTTATTCGTAAGCATTTGCGAATTCACAATTGTTTTGCGGTCGTTAGATTCTCACACATCTGCTCCGCGGAGAAGAGAGACATGGATAGCTCTCAAAAAGGTGTGGTATTTTTAATCTTAACGAACTTAAGGGGATTTTTGTAATGAGAGGAGAGTCCCTCACCTCAAAGCTGCCGGAGCCTTGTTCCCGGGGGTTAAGCACGGAAGATTACAAAACCATCTTCCAGATCGCTTCCGAAGGGATCTTCATATCCTCCCGGGAAGGCGATTATCTGGATGTTAATCCCGCCGGTTGCCAGATGCTGGGCTATACTCGAGAGGAAATCCTGAACATGAACATCATCGATTTGTTGCCTCCGGAGGAATTGCGTAGAGAGCCTGTTCATTATGCCGAAATGTATTCCGGCAAAACGGTTGTGACTGAACGGCGGCTCCGGCGCAAAGATGGTTCCCTCATTACTGTTGAAATAAGCGGCAAAATGCTTTCTGACGGGCGGCTGCTGGGCATTGTGCGGGATATCTCTGAACGCAGGAAAATGGAAATCGAATTAACCCGCTATCAGGAACGGTTGGAGGAGTTGGTCGAAGAGCGAACCCGGGAACTGAAATCCACCAATGAGGCCCTGCGCAGGGAAATCCGGGAGCGAAAGCGAGCGGAAGAGAATTTACGTAAATCCCGCGCTCAACTTCGCCAACTCACCGCGCGTTTGGATTCCGTTCTGGAAGAAGAGCGCAAACGTATCGTTCAAGAAATCCATGATGAGTTGGGGCAGCAGTTAGCTTTTCTGAAATTGCAGGTCGAGTGGCTGATGGATCACCTTCCCCGGGTCGAACCATCGATCAGGCAACACCTGGAGCAGATGGCCCGAGGAGTTGATGAAGTCAGTTCACGGCTTCATCAACTTTCCCAACAGCTACGGCCGGGCCTTCTGGACAAGGCCGGTTTTACTGCCGCGCTGAACTGGTATATTCGGGACTTTGAAAAGCGGACCGGTATAAAATGCACCTGTAACCTGGCTCCGGTAGACCACGAACTGAATGCTGAGATTGCCATCAATTTGTTTCGCATTGCCCAGGAGGGGTTGACCAACGTGTTGCGCCATGCAAAGGCCACGGCGGTCACTGTGCAATTGAAACAGATGAAAAGAAATATAGTTCTGTCACTGTCCGACAATGGTTGTGGCATTGCTCCCGAAGACCTGGTAAAACGGGATTCTCTGGGGTTGGTCGGTATTCGGGAACGGATTCGTAGTTTGAATGGAGAATTTGAGATTCAGGGGAAACCCGGGAAGGGCACTACCCTCAAAATAATGGTTCCACTCCCGAAAAAGGAAGAATCAAAATGATCACCATGCTGATTGTTGATGACCATCCCATTTATCGTGCCGGTGTTCGGCAGGTGCTGAACGAGTCCGGGGAACTGGGGCTTGTGGCGATTGAAGAAGCCGATACCGGCCAGGAAGCATTGCAGTTGCTCTCTAGGAAAACATTCGATGTGGTGCTGCTGGATATTTCCATGCCCGGAATGAGTGGATTGGAGGTGCTGAAAGAGATTCATACCAAAGGATTGGCCGCAAGAGTTCTGGTATTGAGCACCTACCCCGAAGAACAATACGCTCTGGAAGCCATCAAGAATGGCGCCGCAGGCTATATTACCAAGCAGGGAGTTTATCATGAACTGGTCACGGCGGTTCGCCAGGTGCTGGAAGGGCGGATGTATGTGACTCCGAATGTGGCCCAACAGCTGGTGCGGGAAATTCGGGGCGAAATGGGTTGTGCACCCCATCAGAGGTTGTCGGTACGGGAATATGAAGTTATCCGGTTGATCGCTTCCGGAAAGAGTACAAAAGAGATTGCCAATATTCTCTCCATTAGTAAGAGCGCTGTCAGCACCTACCGGGCACGAGCGCTGGAAAAAATGAATTTGAGAAGCAATGCTGAGTTGATTCGCTATGCGGTTAAACACGGCCTGGTGGATTAACCGGCCATCACTCACCGGGAAATTCCCGAACTTCTGTTGAACGTATAGGCGTTAAGATAAAGATCCCGGGTAGCTCCATCTCGCCGGGCGGGATTGCGCCCCCACGTATTGGAGCGCATTTCCGGAGCCCCAAAATCTTTTTCTTAAACAACATAAAAAACCGGATGACGAAATCCGATGCGCCAACCTTTGTAGGAAAAATTCTACGCGAAGTAAAGCTTGGCCCACGATACTGTGGCAATATCCCACATTTTTTTTGCAAACTCTACGACAGCATTTTTTCTCCGATTTTGTATTTTCTCCTTCCCTATCCTTGACATCATTCATTGACAACAATCAGCGCATGCCGGGTCTTTGAACGGCGCGCTTCCCAATACATACAGTGGTCTGGTACTCCATACCGGAAACGTATGGCTTCCGGCAGGTGAATTGACTTCTCTTCAACCCACAACTTAAGGAGGCATTATGAAGAAAGTTACTCTGTTTCCGCTGGCTGCGATACTGCTGGTGACTATCCTGCAGGCACAGCATACCCCTCGCAATATCACTCTTCCCTACGGAGGAGAAAAAGCCGCTGCTTTTTTAAACCATGCCGAAACCGGGGGCAACGGACCGGTGATTACGGAGATGGCTCTGTCCAATGAGCTGTACATCACCACTGCTGCCGAATACCTCAAGGCCCAACAAGATCCCGGCGGTGGATTTCCCTGGACGGCCGGCGGCGGAATTTTTCCCAATACTCAGGGCACGACCGCCCGGGGAATGTTGCTGGCCTATGAGGTCACTCATAACCCGGACTATCTGAATTCGGCTATCCTGAACGGCAACTACCTGGTGCCGGTTTACCCCTCTACTTATTCCGATGGTGATCCCCGGTTTGACACCCATACTCCGCTTTTTCTGGAACAACTGAGCATCTATACCGGCGATCCCCAATACGCCGATTTTTTGCAAACCTGGTTCTGGGACAAACTGAGTTCAGGAACCTATGGGGAAAACAACAATCTGGATGCCACCGGTTTCGGTAATCTGGTGGTAACGGTACGCACTGCTCAGGGGATTCCCCAACTTTCGCCCTGGGATTTATCGGCCACGGTGATTGCGGCCCATATAGCAGGGGAAACAGCCATCCGAGATGCCCTGATGGCCCAGCTTCTGGCGGGATTGGAAGCCACTACCGGGCCTTCTACCTGGGATGTGTTAGGGTTGGCGGGAGCCATCTGGGCTTCGGGGGTTACCGGTATCGACCTGGATCCCACCACCGGTATGCATGCGGCGGCAAATTCCACCGCCGATCTGGTGAATACCTTATTGGGGTGGACGTTAGCCGGCAATCCGGGTGCCTGGCTGTGGCGCTCTGATGTGGATAATACCGATCCCACCAATGGAGATTTGCAGACCACTGCTTTCGCCGTAATGGCTCTGCATGCCTACGATCCCATTACCTATAAAGACCGCATCGCCGCGGGAGTGGCGTTTATCAAGAGCCTGGAGCAGAATACCGGTGAACTGCTGGCCTATCCGGGAGCGCCCTCCGGCGCCGTCGGTGGGGTGGAAGCACATGCCGAGGCTCTGACGGCCATCTGCACGGTGGCTCCTTCGGAGACGTTTGTGGATGACGATTGGGCCGGCTCCTCCCTCGGTGCCGTAGTAGGAGGAGATAAGATTTTTGGATACAACGGCTTTTCCACGGTTGAGGGTGGCATTGATAACGTGGCCAATAGCACAGTGCATTTGATGGCCGGCACCTATCCGGTGACTGCCCTCCACATCACCAAACCGGTGACCATCGAAGGAGAGGACCCCAATACCGTTTCCATTGAACCGGGAGCAGGGAACGTCGGATACTATATTGATGCCGATGATGTGACTCTGATGAATATGACCATTCAGGGAGCTTCTCAGGCGGTACGGTTCGAGATGCCCGGCGATACCATTCGTAACACGGCGTTTAACGGTGTGCGCTTCCTGAACAACTCTTCCCGGGGCATTGAAATTCACAATCTCACCACGGTCTCCAACCTGCAAGTAATCAACTGCTTTTTCGACAATCCCAATGTAGGAATCCGTCTGGCGTCCTCCGGGGTAGGTCTGGACATTACCATCACCGGAAGCACGTTTCAAAATCACCAATTGGGATTTTATGAGGCCAACGATTTTAGCACCGGTTTTGTGGATGGCCTGCACGTCACCGGCTGTACATTTCGGAACAACAGCTTCGCCGGAGTGTATGGCGAGGAAATTCGGAATGCGCTTATTGAGGACAATTTCTTTGAAAACAATGCCTGGGGATTTTATCTGTTTAAGGCTTATACCACGGCGGGGGTTCCGGCCGGCAACATCACCGTGCGAAACAATCAGTTCCTGAATTCTCAGACGGCCGCCATTGAGATCTGGGCCGGTGGTTTCGTCGGTTCGCAGTTGGCCTTCCTGGGACTTCCGGTAACTATCGAGAACAATACTATTGACGTGGATGTGGGGAATCTGCAGGGCAACTGGTCACAGATCGATATCCGATTGAAGAGCGGTTTTACCCATGCCCCGGTGAACATCACCGGCAATGAGGTGAATTTGACCGGGAGTTTTACTGGAGCGGCCACCGCAGCCCATGCCGTAAAACTGCGAGGCAGTTTAACCAATGTGTCCATCACCCACAATACGCTGAACGGCGGCGGAGTGGGAGATGCCGGCGGAGTACCCCCGACTTCCGGGATTTATTTCGTGACCAACGATGGGTTCTGGGGTACCGGCCAATCCGGAGATCTGATAACCATCACCGAGAATTCCATCTCCGGTTTTCAGGTTGGAGTTGGCCTTTTCGACAACATTGCCGGCGATTTTGGTAGCCTACCCGCGGGCGTGACCGTGAATCTCAATCATAACTGTCTTTTCGATAATGGAATTGCCGGGGTAAAGAACGGGCCTTTAGCCAGTGCCACGGTTGATGCCACCGCCAACTGGTGGGGTAGTGCCACCGGACCAACCCACCCGGGCAATCCCGGCGGCACCGGCGATGTTATTGAAGGCAACGTTACTTTTGTTCCCTTCAGTACCGTGCCGCTGGCAGCCTGCCCCGAGCCGGACAATACCGTGCTCCTGGCGACCAACAGTATCAAACTACGGCATGACACCGAAGTGTTTTCCGGAAATGTAATTGTAAACAACGACGCCGGAGCGAATCCCACCCTGGAACCGGGATTTGAATTATACCTCGGCGATGCCGTAACCACCTCGGCGACGACGGAAGTCAAGGCCAACCGCATCTTTCTCAACAAACGGGTGGTCGTTCAGGGGAATGTCTATTACAATGTTCTGGACAATAGTCTTGGTGGGGTCGTCAACGGCACCCTGAATACTCCCCTTTCCCTGCCGGTGGTCGCTGCTCTCCCCGCGTTTCACACCGGAACGCCGGGAACTGCGGATGTCAACGTTCCGGCGCATGCGACTCAGACTCTGGCAGCCGGGGACTATCGGGATATTGTTGTAGGGGATAGCGCCGTGTTGACCATGACTGGCGGCGTTTACAATATCCGCAATCTGACCCTGGGCAAGAGAGCAGAGATCCGCTTTGATGATGCCGGAGAAATACGCATCTCCGAGCGCCTGAATGCTGACTTTCGCAGCCGCATCTCAGCTTCGGCCGGCGCTTCTATTAGTAGTAGAGATATTATCCTCTACGTGGCCGGAACCAACGGAGGCGGCGGAGGAGTGAACGATACTCCACGGGCGGCCAATTTTGAGAAGGGCGCTCTCCTTTTCGCCAATTTGTATGCCCCAAACGGTACGGTAAAGTTAGGACAGAAGGCCAAGCTGGTCGGGGCAATTATCGCCCGGGATATTGACTGTGCCAAACGGGTGAAGATCCACCTGGAAAGCGCCTGGATGCAGCATGAATTTGTGAGCGGATTACCCAAACTGAGTGGAACAACGCCTCAAGTTCCCGGTGATGTCGGCAGGGAGCAACTAGCCACAGCCTATACACTGGAGCCCAACTTTCCCAATCCTTTCAACCCCTCTACTTACATACGCTTTCTCCTCCCCCGACCCAGTGAAGTGCAACTGCGCATCTATAACGTGCGGGGACAGTTGATTCGTACTCTGATCGCCGAACGTTATCCGGAAGGCTCTCATACGGTGATCTGGGATGGTCGGGACGATGCCAGGCAACCGGTAGCGTCCGGAGTGTATTTCTACAGCCTGATTGCCAGAGATCTCGCCAATCCCGGCAAAACCTTTCGGCAAACCCGGCGGATGATGCTGGTGCGATAAGCGGCAGGGATAAGCACCATCTAACAGGCAGGGGCACCCCTCGTGGCGGTGCCCCTGCTTTTTACTCATTTATAGCATCTGAGAAAAAGATTGTGGGGCCGCTTTGCCATTTTGCCATCGACCGAATTCCTGAAGCGTGGAAACGCCCTGTGGCTCCCTTTCATCATCAATATCCCAAAGTGCGCTGCAATCTTGGAAACATCCGCATTCCTCCCCCCGGAAAAACCTTTCTTCCCGCCTTGCCTCCCCTTCTCTTTGCCCTTAAAATTGGGGGCAATTGGTGATCGCTATAAATTGACCGTTGCAAAGGGTGTGTTACAAACCATGTCAACGTAAAAGTAGGGTGAAGTGCAATCGCACCCACGAGTTTTGCTCAAAAATGCTTCCTTGATCAGGGGGAAGGGCAAAGATATATTGGCATCAGGTTGAACCGTGATAACAGGTGGAGATAGCGCCATGACTTATCAGAAAATTATCACCCGGGAACTAAAGTCTCTTCCGGAAGATCTCCTTCCGGAAGTGCTGGATTTTATCCTCTTTCTTAAGCTGAAATCCCAATTGCATGGGGAGTCCATTTCGGAAAAAATTAAACAGGCCCAATTTCTGGAAGCATTGGATGCCCTTTCTCGGATGTACCGCCAGCGTGTGTCCCGGAAAGGAAAGCAGGAGGTGTCTTCGGAAGAGATTATTCGGGAACTGAAACGTATCCGGGAGGAGATCGCCGCGGATGAGTATCGGGAGTGAGTGGATAGTTTTAGACACCAAACCTGCGAAACCGACTTTTGCCTATGAAACAATTGCACCTATTCTGGGCACCGCTCCCCGGCTACGAACTGCTCATCTCCCGCAAGGCGCGGGATGCCTACCAATTCGACTTGACCCTGTTCACCACCACCGGGGAGGTGATCTTTGCCAATCTCCACGCCGCCCGGCTGTTTGCCCAGAAGATCAATGAACAGCGGGATCTGTTGCACCACCCGGAGCAGGCGGTCAGTGCGGCGGAGATCAACGCCCTGGGGCTGATCCACGAAATCTTCCACGGCCTCATCGCCCGTTACCGCAACGAGAAGAAGCCGGAGGTGTTCGCCGAAGCCCTGGAATGGCTCCGGGAACGGCTTTCCCCGGAAGAGCTGGAAACGGCCCTGCGCCGCTTCCTGGAAGAATTTCCCCCGCTGGATGTGTACCTCAATCGGGTGGATGTGGAGCGCTATCTGGCCGGGGAGACCGCCGGGATTCCCCACCGCCAGTTAGTGCTGGAGGAGATGCTGCTGCTATGGCTGGAGAACGGCAATCCCGCTTTCGGCAAATATGCCGAACTGTTCGACGATACCCCGCTGCGGGAGAACACCGCCTATCTCCCCCTGATGGAGGCACTGGATACTTTTTTTGAACAGCAACCGCCCTTCGGCCCGCCGGGAGAAGAAGTTCCCCTGCCCCGGCTGTTGCAACTTCCCGCATTCACCGCGCCCCATTCGGTGGTGGAGCAATTGCAGTTCATCCGCCGGCGCTGGGCGCCGCTGTTGCCCGCCGACCTGTACGTCAAAGGGGAACTGCTGTTAGGAGAGGCTTTTTTCCAACACTGGGGCGCTCCCCCGCCGCCCACGCCCACCCATCTGCTCCGGGCGGTGGATTTTCTCACCGAGGAGCAGAAAGCGCGTTTTCATCCCGGCGCGGGGCCGGCACCCACCCACGTGCCGGAATATACCGACGAAGAGCCGGAGCAGTTCAGTCCCGATCTGCACTGGATGCCCCGGCTGGTACTCATCGCCAAACATACCCTGGTGTGGCTGGATCAACTTTCCAGAACGTATCGGCGCCCCATCACCCGCCTGGATCAGATTCCCGACGAGGAGCTGGATACCCTGGCCCGGCGGGGCTTCACCGGTCTGTGGCTGATCGGCATCTGGGAGCGCAGCCCGGCGTCGAAGAAGATCAAGCAGTTGTGCGGCAATCCAGAGGCGGAAGCTTCGGCCTACTCCATCTACGACTATCGCATCGCCGATGCTCTGGGCGGCGAGGCCGCGCTGGAGAATCTGAAACAACGCTGCCGGCAGCGGGGCATCCGCCTGGGCTGCGACATGGTGCCCAACCACATGGGCATCGTTTCCCGATGGGTATATGAACATCCGAACTGGTTCATCCAGTTGCCCTATTCCCCGTTTCCCTCCTACACCTTCAACGGCCCCAACCTGTCGGAGCGGGAGGACATCGGCATCTACCTGGAAGATCACTACTACGACCGCACCGATGCGGCGGTGGTGTTCAAATGGGTCAACTTCCGCACCGGAGAAACCCGGTACATCTACCACGGCAACGACGGCACCAGCACCCCCTGGAACGACACCGCCCAGCTGGATTACACCAACCCGGAGGTGCGGGAGGCGGTGATCGGGCTGATTCTGGATGTGGCCCGGGAGTTTCCCATCATCCGATTTGACGCCGCCATGACCCTCACCCGAAAGCACTACCACCGGCTGTGGTTTCCTGAACCGGGCAGCGGGGGCGACATCCCCTCCCGCGCGGAATACGGCCTCACCCGCGCCGAATTCAACGCCCGGATGCCCCGGGAATTCTGGCGGGAGGTGGTGGATCGGGTGGCCGAGGAGGGGCTGGATACCCTGCTGCTGGCAGAGGCCTTCTGGCTGATGGAAGGCTACTTCGTGCGCACCCTGGGAATGCATCGGGTGTATAACAGCGCGTTTATGAACATGCTCAAAAACGAGGAAAATGAGAAGTATCGGGCCACCCTGAAGAAGACCCTGGAATTCGATCCCGAGATTCTCAAGCGGTTTGTCAATTTTATGAACAATCCCGATGAAGAGACCGCCATCCAGCAGTTTGGCGACGGGGATAAATACTTCGGAGTATGCACCCTGCTGGCGACCATGCCCGGCCTGCCCATGTTCGGCCACGGGCAGATCGAGGGGTTTCGGGAGAAGTACGGCATGGAGTACCGCCGGGCGTATTTGAATGAGCAGCCCAACCACTACCTCATCGAGCGCCATGAGCGGGAGATCTTCCCCCTGCTGAAAAAGCGCTACCTGTTCGCGGAAGTGGAGCATTTCCTGCTGTACGATTTTTACACCCCCGGGGGCACGGTCAACGAGAACGTATTTGCTTATTCCAACCGCCACGGTGAGGAGCGGGCGCTGGTGGTGTTCCACAATGCCTTTGATGATACCCGGGGATGGATTCGCACTTCGGCGGCCTATACCGAAAAAGGGGAAGACGGCAACGCCCGCCGCCTGGTGCAAAAATCTCTGGGGGAGGGGCTGGCGCTGTCCGCCGATCCCCATGCATACTGCATCTTTCGGGATCATGTAACCGGGCTGGAATACATCCACCCCTGCCGGTCGCTGTGGGAGCAGGGGATGTATATGGAACTGGGGGCGTACAAGTATCATGTATTTACGGATTTTCGAGAGGTGCGGGACGAAGCCGGGGATTCCTACGCCCGGCTGAGCGCCTCGCTGAACGGCCGGGGCGTTCCCGACATCGAAGAGGCGCTGAAGGAATTGCACCTGCAGCCGCTTCATCAGGCCCTGCACGGGTGCCTGAACACCCGGATGGTGGGCGAATTCCTCCGGCGGTGGCAGCGCCGGGAAGAGGTGGACGCCGCCGATGGCCGGGCGGAGGAACTGGAAGCGGCCTGCCGGGCATTCTCGCAGGTTGCCGCCGGGCTGACCGGAGAGGCCACGAAAGAAAAAATCGCCCGGGTGAGCGATCAGATGGGGCGCCGGGTGGAGGCAGCCCGACGGTTAGAGGGGGCGCGGCTGCAAAAACACTTTCCGCTCCCCCGTTCCCGGAACTACCGGGCGGCCCTGACCTTCCTGGATGATGTGCTGCACGACCGTCCCTTTGCCGCCGCCGTGCTGCTGGGCTATGCCCTGATGGAACGCTTGGGCGATCTGGCGGAAGAGGAGGCCTCTGCACCCACCGATGCCACCCGGCGCAGCCGCAGTTTGATGGAGGAGTGGCTGCTGCCCAAACGGATGCGCCGGGAGTTGCTCCAGGCCGGGCTGGATGAAGCGCGCGCCGAACAGGCGGTGGGGCTGATCAAGCTGTTGCTGACACATTCACGCTGGTGGGAAGATGCCCGAAAACCCGGAGAGCGCGCCCATCGTCTGTTGCAGGAACTGTTCGCCGACCCGGAGTTTCAGCAATTTGTGGGGGTGAATGAATTCGACGGGGTGCTGTGGTTCAACAAGGAAGCGTTTGAGCTGGCGGTGGGATGGCTGTTTGTGCTGGGCGTGTGGCAACATGTCGCCGAAGCCATGGAAGAGACGCCGGCGGTGCCGATTGGGGAGGCGCTGGTGGCTGTGGGCGTGCGGGAGCATCCCGGAGACGGCTCCCCGGCAACCCCGTCGGCGAAACGTCCTCCCGGAAGTTCGGATATACCGCCGGAACCGGAGACCGCTGCGCAGCCCTCGCCGCCTTCCGAAGTGGCCCGGAAAATCGGAGAGATGTACAGCCTGGTTCACCGATGGTTGAAAGCGGAGGCGGCCTCGGAATATCAGGTGGAACGGCTGCTGGCGGAAGTGCAGCCGACGCCGGCCCGGCGCAAGAAGAAATCTTCCCAACCGTGAAAAAATGTGCCTCCGGAAATGGGCGTAACTGTTCGACTATCCCGGCAGAGATCGGATGCGCCGGTGCGGCGGGTTTATCCTGCTTGCAATACCTGTGGTGGCATGTTATATTTGCCCGTTCAAATAAGCGGAATACACGTTTCTCATTTAACACTAAGGAAAACGTATGCAGTATGATGTTCAGGAGGTTAGCGATTCCACCCGCAAGCTAACCATTCGGGTGGAAACGGAGGAATTGCGCAAGATTGAGAAGCAGGTCATCCAGAAGTTGCGCAAAGAAGTTCATTTACCCGGGTTCCGTCCCGGGAAGATTCCCGAAACGCTGATCCGTCGCCGTTTTGGGGAAACCCTGAAGGCGGAAATGGTGGATCAGACCATCAACACGTATTTTGGGCAGGTCATTGATGAAGCCAACCTTCGCCCCATCGCCCCCGGCCAACTTACCGACCTGAAGTTCGACTCCGTGGAAGAGGGAATGGTGTTTGAAATTGAAGTGGAAGTTGAACCGAAGGTGGAATTGAAGAAATATAAGGGACTGAAGGTCGAAAAGGATAAGGTGGAAGTCACCGAGGAGATGATCGAGTACGCCCTCCAGGATCTGCAACTTCGTTTCGCCACGGCGAAAGCCGCCGACGAGGTGAAAGAGGGCTATGTGGTTCGATTCGATCTTCAGGCGATCGGGGAAGGCAATGTTCCCGTGCTGGGAAAGAAGCTGGAAGATGCGGTCACCCGGATCGGGTCCGGAGAATTCGGCCCCCTGGAACCCCAGATGATCGGTATGAAGGTGGGGGAATCCCGGTACGTGGAAGATGAGTCGCCGGCCTCACCGGATACCTCTTCGGATCGCCCTCCCGTGGAGCGCTACCAGGTTACCGTCAAGAGCATCGAGGAATGGGAACTGCCCCCTATCGACGATGAACTGGCCATCAACCTGGGATTGGAGGATGTGGAAACCCTGGATGAACTGAAAGCCTATCTGCGGGATCGCATCGCTCAGCAACTGGAACAGGAGGCGGAAAAGACCCTGGAAGGGCGCCTGATCGACGAACTGCTGAAAGAAAATCCCTTTGAGGTTCCTGAACCGATGGTGGAGAACTATCTCCGGGTCATCGTGGAGGATTTCAAACGGCGGTATCCCAACGAGCAGGTCGATGAAGAATTGATCCGCACCAAATATCGCCCCGAGGCCATTCACATGGTGCGCTGGTACCTGTTGCGGCAGGCCATTATTGAGGCGGAAAACCTCACCGTTTCCGATGAAGAGGTGCTTGAGTATATCGACGCCCTGAACATTCCCCGGCCTCAGAAGCAACATCTGAAACAACATACTCAGCATTGGGATGAGATTCGCGAACAACTTCTCCATCGCAAAGTGATGGAGGTGTTAAAATCCCATGCCCAGATCACGGAAGTAGTTTCGCGAAAGGAATCCCCGGTACCGATTGTTCCGGGGGGAGAAGGGGCAGAAGCCACCAGAATCATTACCCCATAACCCATTGAATTCATGCAAGTTACCCATATTTTTTTAGGGAGGATTGTCCATGCCGTTGGTTCCCATGGTCATCGAACAAACCGGACGAGGTGAACGGGCGTACGACATTTATTCACGACTGCTCAAAGAGCGGATCGTCTTCCTGACCACCCCCATCGATGATACCATCGCCAGTTTGACCATTGCCCAATTGTTGTTTCTGGAAGCGGAAGATCCGGAAAAAGACATTTACCTGTATATCAACAGCCCCGGCGGGTATATCAGCGCCGGTCTGGCAATTTACGATACCATGCAGTATATTAAGCCGGACGTGGTAACCACCTGTATCGGTCAGGCGGCGAGTATGGCCGCGATTTTGTTGGCCGCCGGCACCCCCGGCAAGCGTTTTGCGCTGCCCAACTCCCGGATTATGATCCATCAACCCATGGGAGGGGCCGAGGGGCAGGCCGCCGACATTGATATCCACGCCCGGGAAATTCTGGCCCTGCGCAAACGGCTGAATGAAATCCTGGCCGAGTGCACCGGCCAGAAGGTGGAAAAGATCGAGCAGGATACCGATCGCAACTTCTTTATGACCGCCCAGATGGCCCTGGATTACGGGATCATCGACGAAATCCTGACCCGGAGGAAAGAGGCCAAGCCGGTGGTGGAGGAAGTGTAGTTCTGGATGCTCGATGCTGGATGCTCGATGCTCGATGCTGGCCTGCCCTCCGCCGGGGCCCGTCGGGAGGGGTAAACCTAAGCCGGTTATTAGAGCCTCGGTTGATCAGGGCGGTAACCTTCGGCTCGGGGTTTTTGCCCTCACCCTACCCCTCCCACCCCGACAGCCCGAAGATGCTGGAGTTTTTCCGTTTCCAGGGGGTCGTGTTGAGTCGTAAGCATTGCTTTTGAACCGAATGGGCTGTCGAGGCACCCTCCCCTTCCCTCTCCCGCAGCTGCGGGAGAGGGAAGGGCCGGGGTGGGGATGGGTGAGGGTAGATTAATCTGACATTGTCGAGATAGTTACCTTGACCCTGAAAGGGTCACATAAATCCGGGATAAAGCTTTCCGCCCCCGACGACCTGAATAATTACGGGAAGGGTAAAGATTTCGGAG
>CAYQGB010000088.1:0-14182 GCA_964416895.1 uncultured Calditrichaceae bacterium | reverse complement strand
TTCCCGCCTCGCTACTAATCCCGATATAAGCGTCACATCCCTGTGCTCTGCCCCGGGTGGAGTACACTCACATCCGGTGAGTGAGAGAAGATTGATCCCGCCTGCTCGCACTTCCCTGTACTCGTAGTGGAGGATTGCCGCCTTTCCGAAGTCAAGATACCGGAATGGTATGTCCCTTGAGGATCGGATGTGCGCAATCCCGACCGGCCCGGGGAGGGAGGTTGGGGGGCGGCGGAATGAGCCAATCAGTCTCAAGGAAGAAGATCAAAAAAACGGGAGAAAATGGGATTTGGGCGGGTTAGGCCGGTGACGAACATACTTCCCAGATGGCCTGTGAAAGTGAGAGGTGGCCCCTGGAGGGCAAGGGGGGTGAAAAGTGGCTGTGGAACATCGGAAGCGGATAAGCTCCAGAACCTTTAGATAAGGATGGAAAAAGCCGGTTTCGGCGGTCAGAGGGTGAGGAATCACTCTTCTTCTTCGGAGAGGCCCGAAGGATGCGCCGGTTTTCTTACCGGTGGGTTCAGTGCTCCGAACTCGATGGATTGAACCGGAGTTATTCCCACCCGATCCGGCGCTATGGCCTTCAACTGACGTTGCAGTTTTTGATCTTCCCAGAGGTTTTTTCCCAGCACTTGCATGAACCGCAGGGTCTTTTTCGCTTCTCCCCGGATTATGCCGCTCAGTAGCGGAAAGCGGCGATCCACGGCAATGGTTACCTGACTCAGCACCCGATCGGCGGCAACCTGCGTATAAGCAAATCGCACCAGTATCCGGGCGGAGAAAAATTTGATCTTTCCCGATCCATACAACACAAATTCGCCGGAATCCTCCCCAATCCGGTGTTCCAGAACCCGAAATTCCCCGGTAATTCCCAGCCTTCCCACGTATCCCCCGATGGCCGTGTCCTGCTGAAGATGGATGTTGGAAAACGTCTTTTCCGCCAGAATCCGGGAGGTATATTCCAGTCGGGCCAGGGTCTGGTCAAACAGCGCTACCGATCCGATCAGGGTATCGGTTTGGCTTACGGCGATTCCGCTTCTAAAGCAGGTGGTATCCACCGGCGCCCCGGAATACAGGGGAGAAATCAGCAAGGGAAAGACCAGTATCCATGCGGTATGTCGGGGCATTTGCTGTTCCTTTCCTCAATTCTCCGTTTCGATCCTTTTTCGATCGTGCCTTGTTGATGATCGTCCCTTTTACCCTCCGGCTTGACCTTTCTGCAATGCCGGGAGGTGTTTTCGTGCTCAAACGCACACGGAGAAGTGCCCCGGGGCAGTCAGAGAAGCCTGTTCTACCCGTTTATTGACCGGCTGGAAGCCTGTCCTGCGATTATGTATATTTGGGGAAGGAATTCAAGCAGGGGAGGTATCGGTGGTGGGTTTTTGGCCTGAATGTTTTTCTGCTCCTCCGGGGGATTTCTCCGCCATGCCCGGAGGAGAGGGGGCATTTTTTACCGGGCGGTTGTTCATCGGGCTGGCGGGGTGGAGCATCCGGAAGGATCAGGCGCACCGTTTCCCGCCGGAGGGAACCCATCTGGAGCGGTATGCGGCCCGGTTCCCGGCGGTAGAAATCAACTCCTCCTTCTACCGTTCCCATCAACGAAAGACCTACGAGCGGTGGGCGGCCTCGGTACCGAAATCCTTTCGCTTTGCCGTTAAGCTACCCCGACAGGTGACCCACTACAGCCGTTTGAAAGACACGGCGGCGCTGGGAAGGTTTTTAGAGGAAGTAACCGGTCTGGGAGAAAAGTTAGGACCGCTGTTGATGCAGCTTCCTCCCGGGTTGCCTTTTCAGGAGGATGTGGTGGGCGTTTTTCTGGAGGCCCTGCGGGAACGCTTTGAGGGGGTGGTGGTTTGCGAGCCTCGCCATGCTTCCTGGTTTACCCCCGAAGCGGAGGGGGTATTGGAGGATTTTCGAGTTGCCCGGGTAGCCGCCGATCCGGCGCCCCACCCCGGAGCGGATCGCCCGGGCGCCTGGAGGGGATGCCGTTACTTTCGCCTGCACGGCTCCCCCCGGATGTATTATTCCGCCTATTCGGAGGATTTTCTGCAATCCCTGGCGGAACAGTTGCGGGAGGCGGCACACAGCAGCCCGGTGTGGTGCATTTTTAACAATACCGCCGCTGGCGCCGCCACAGAAAATGCCTTCAGGTTGATGGAAATTCTGGAATGGTAGCGATTTCAGGGGCGCAGGGGGTTCAGATATGAAGCCTTTCCGGCAGGAAACCCTCACACCCATACCAAACATTCATTGCATACCCCCCTGAAAAACCTTATATTTACGCCCGCATCCCGAAAGGGAATAACATAAGGGATGCAGAAATTCCACAGGTATTGCTTGACAGGGACGTTCACGCACTCCGATCATCGGCGTTCCCGGAATACCTGCGCCGCGGATCGAGGAAAAACCGGAGCAGCCGTGTAAGGCCATGAAATCTCGTGTACCTGTATTCATTCTCATTGCAGTTCTATGCATCGCCGGTAACGGTCACTCGCAAAATTCCACCTCCCGGGAGGCCCTGTTGCAGCAGGCACAGGAGCTGATCCGGGCCGGTCGTTACACCGCTGCCCATGCCCTCCTGGATTCGGCCCTCCGCACCACCGGCCCTCATCCGGATGTCATCTGCGATCTGGTGGAAAACGTGCTTCGCCACTTCGTGCTCCAGCATGACTATCGGGTGTTCTATCTGGCGGATTCGGAAGCGTTTCGTCGCTATCAAAGCAATGAAAATAATAACCATTTGCGTCTGGTGGCCTTTCGCTATCCGGATCGCTGGTTGAAAAAGGTCATCCGCTGGAATCCCCAATATGGTCGGGCGTACAAGCTGCTGGGAGACTACTATTTCCTTCCCTATCGAGATCCGGCCATGCCCGATCCCCGAATTGCCGATATTCCCCCGGAAATCCGGGAAGAAATCTTTCAGAATTACCGCAAGGCGGTGGAATTGCAATACAGCACTCCGGAAGTGAATCTCTGGCTGGGCAAATACTATCTGGTAGAGGATCAACGGGACGTGGCCCGGCAATACTTTCAGCAGAATGTGTACGGCGGAGCCGAAGATCCTTTCTCGTATTACTATCTGGCGGAGATCTGCTTTGCGGATAAGAAATATACCCAGACGTATAATTACGCCCTGAAAGCCCTGCAACAATATGGGCAGCTGGGGTTGGATTTGCGCTATGAGGCCACTCGTCTGGCAGCGTTAGCGCTGTATTATCTGGGTGAGGAGACTCAATTTCTGGAATACATCCGCGACTGCATCCGATTATTTCCCGACCGCCAGTATGCCTACCTGGATTTGCTGAACTATTATCAGGCCAAAGGCTTCCTCAGCGATATGGAAGCCACCATGCGGGAGATGCTCCTGAACAATCCTTACGATCAGGAGGGATATCGTTTTCTGGAAACCTACAGTGTGCAGTATAAGGATTTTGTATTCGGGGAAAAGCTGTTCGAGGAGATGCTGGTGCGTTTTGAGCATTCCGATGAGGCTCTGGCGAATATCTATCGGTATCGAGGGAATCTGCTTTTCCATCAGGGATTTGTTCAGGAAGCCCGCAAATACTGGGAAATCAGCCGCAGTTACTACCGCAAGTTTTTGCCTCCCGATGATCCTCTCTTGCGGGAAGTCGGCAGTATGGATGCCGGTTCCGCGCAAAGTAGCAATGAGCAGTGAAAAAAGTGTCGTTGAAATTTCTCTTTCCTTCCGGTATATTCCTATCAGTTGACTTTTCGCCTCATCCATCTTGTTTTGGAGGGCATTATGAAAACCCTTTTTACCCCTCCGGTGTTTTCTATGATCGCTGCTACCTTTTTTGTGTGGAGTGCACTGGGGGTAGCAGAAGGGAAAAAGCACTCAGTCTCCAGCGTTGTGAACGATGTGGTGGTGCTGGATATTAATCGGGTGGAATTGCCCTTAAACAATGATGGTAGCACTGCTGAAGAAGGAATGGCGTTTTACCCTGCCGGAAGTCAATTGAATTTTTTGTTTTCCGGAGGATTTGGAATCTGTGGCTATATACAACAGGACCTCCGGGTTTCATGGATGGCCAAAGCATCGCGTATTTTAGAATGGCAACCGGGGACATGGGGAATGGATCCCGAAGATTCGCGGGCTAAATTCTATGAGGTATCTTCTGAGGATGGCCCGGGGAGTTCGGCATACGTAGAATGGGCGGATGCGGTAGCATTAGGAGCAGATTTTATCGACCGCGATGGAGATGGTCAGTATGATCCTCTGGAGGATTCTCCACCACTGTTGGGCGATAGAATGGTCTGGACGGTGTATAATGATGGCACTTCCATGACGATGCGGTTTCCTCGATTAGGAACCTATCCTATGGGATTGGAAATCCAACAGACCGTTTGGGCTTACGCCGATAGCGGTGCGTTGGGAGATGTTATTTTCTTCTGGATGCGCATTATTAATGTGGATAGTGGAGCGGTGGATAGTTTGATCTATTCCGTCTGGTGTGATCCGGATCTGGGGGAATACGATGATGATCTGGTTGGTGTAGATACTACCCTACAGCTGGCCTATATTTATAACGATGGTGATGACGTTTTGTACGGTGCCAATCCTCCGGCGTTCGGAGTAAAAATTCTGCAGGGAGCGACGGTGCCATCTCCCGGAGATACCGCTATTATATTTCATGGTGCCGGCCGTGGCCTGGACACTTTGATGCATTCTAAGAATCTGTTGCTAACTTCGTTTATATATTGGGGAGATGGCTTTTTCCCGATTCTGGAAACCGCGAGTACTGCACGACTTTATCAAGAGGGAGGTAAAGATGCCTGGGGAGACCCCATTGATCCTACCCAATGGGGGATTGGTGGCACTCCCCAAACCAATCCCAAATTCTTTTATTCCGGCGATCCGGTCACCAGCAGTGGGTGGCGGGATAATGTGCCCTCCGATAAGCGGTTTTTGGTCAACTCCGGCTCTTTCAATATGGCCCTGGGAGATACCCAGGATATTGTTTTTGCCTACGTGGTCGCCCGGGGCACGGATGCCCTGAACAGCATCACCGAAATCCGACAACGGGCTGTTTTTCTGGATCACTTCTTTCCCGACAGCCTTCCACTGCATATTCCCCGGACCAATGAGGGGTCAGATATCCCCCAGGAATTTCGGTTGCTTCCCAATTATCCCAATCCTCTCAATCCTTTCAATCCTTCCACCATCATTCCCTTTTCGGTGCCTCGAACCGCTCGCGTGACGCTGGCGGTATATGACGTAGCCGGGCGGAAGGTGGTGACCCTGCTGGATCGAGTGCTGGAGCCGGGAGAGTATAAAGTGTCCTGGGATGGCACCGATGGGGCCGGAAAAGCGGTCTCCGCAGGGATTTACTTCTACCGGCTCTCTACCGGCCAATTTCACCAAACCCGCAAAGTAGTTCTGGTACGATAAGTCGTGTCGTCGTTCACCTGCAAACAGCGTTGGAAATTGTCACACTACCCCGTATATTTTGCCCCACGATTAGCGAGGAGGCGAATAGCGGGATGACGTACGACTACGATGCGATTATCGTTGGGGCCGGGCCGGGCGGCTCCACCACGGCGCTATATGCCGCCCGGCAGGGGCTGAACGTGCTATTGGTGGATAAGAAGGAATTTCCCCGGGATAAAATCTGCGGGGATGCCATTTCCGGCAAAAGCATCATCTACCTACGGGAGCTGGGGTTGTTAGAGGAGCTGGAAAAGGCTCCCCACGCTTTTGTGGATAGCATTCTATTTTCCTCCCCCCGTAACGATTCGGTGGTCATTAAACTGATTCCCACCTCCTACAATGTATCCCAGGGCTACGTGTGCCGCCGGCTGGTGTATGATCACATTCTGTTCCGGGCGGCGCAAAAGAAGGTGGAGACTCTGGAGGGGTTTGCGGTGCAGGATCTGCTGCGCCATAAGGGGCAGGTTATCGGGGTGCGGGGGCGTACCCGGACCGGGGAGGAGAAAGAATTTACCGCCAGAGTGGTGGTGGGCGCGGACGGGTTCAGTTCCATTGTGGCCCGGAAGACCGGGGTTTACAAACACATTCCCGAGCACTGGCTGGTGGCGACCCGGGCTTATTATCGGGGGGTGAGCGGATTGGGCAGCGCCATCGAACTGCATTATGTGGAGACGGTGCTGCCGGGCTATTTCTGGATTTTTCCCCTGGAGGATGGGCTGGCCAACGTGGGGCTGGGCATGGTGCACAGCGAGTTGAAGAAAAAAGGGATTCGCCTGAAGCAGGCGCATATCGAAGCCACGGAGTCGCCGGAGTTTCGGGAGCGGTTTCGCAACGCCGAACTGATCGGCGACATCGTCGGTTCCAATCTCCCGGTGGGCAGTTATCGGCGACAGGTGCACGGGGACGGTTTTCTGCTGGTGGGGGATGCCGCCGGGCTGGTGGATCCTTTTACCGGAGAGGGGATCGGCAACGCCATGGCTTCGGCCAAAATCGCCGCCGAAGCGCTGGCCGAGGTCTGCCGCAACGGAAATTACCGGGCAGAAGCTCTCAACATATACGCCCAGAAGCTGTGGAAAACTCTGGGGCCGGAACTGGATCTCTCCTACCGATTGCAGCGCACCGCCCGTATCACCCCCCTGTTGAATCTGGTGATTCGCCGGGCCAGCCGAAGCCGGGAGGTGGCCGACTGGATCTCCGGGATGATCGCCGGCACGGTGAGCAAGCGGGAATTGCTCTCACCGTTCACCTACCTCAAACTGTTGTTCAAAAAGTGAGCGATTGACGATGAAGATTCTGATCACCGGAGCCACCGGGTTCATCGGGCGGCATCTGGGCGCATTTTATCGGGAACAGGGGGCCGAGGTTGTGGCTCTTTCCCGAAATCCTCACCATGCGCAACAGATGCTGGGGGAAGGAATCCGGACGCTGGCCTGGGATGGTCGCCGGGTGGGGGAGTGGGGAAAGGTGGTCGCGGAAGTGGATGCGATTATCCACCTGGCGGGAGAGAATGTGGCCGCACGCTACTGGACAAAAGGGTTCAAACAGCGCATTCGGGATAGCCGGGTGCATTCCGCCGCCGCGATGGCCGAGGCCATCCGCCGGGCTTCTCCCAGACCCCGGGTGTTCCTTCAGGCTTCCGCCACGGGCTTTTACGGGCACCGGGGGGAGGAAGAACTGGATGAGATGGCTCCGGTGGGAGAAGGTTTTCTGGCCGGGGTGGTGCGGCAGTGGGAAGCGGTTACCGCTCCGGTGGATGAAATGGGTGTGCGCCGGGTGGTCACCCGCTTTGGGGTGGTGCTGGGCCGAAAGATGGGCATGTTGGGTAAGCTGGAATTGCCCTTCCGTCTGTTTTTAGGAGGGTATCCCGGCGATGGCCGCCAGTGGCTTTCCTGGATACACATCGCCGACGTGGTGCAGGGCATCGATTTTTTGCTCCGGAAGGAGGCCGCCGAAGGGGTGTATAATTTTACGACCCCTCACCCGGTGCGGATGAAGACGTTTTGCCGGGAACTGGCGAAGGTGTTGCACCGCCCCTGCTGGGCGCCTCAACCGGAATTTCTGCTCAAATTGATCTTTCGGGAGATGGCCCGGGAGATGCTTCTGGTCAGCCAGAAAGTGTATCCCCGCCGGTTGATGGAGGAGGGGTTTTCGTTTCGTTTTCCCCGGCTTTCGGAGGCGTTGAGGGATTTGCTGGGATAATGCCGGGTTTCCCGGTCGGTTCAGGATTTTCGTGATGTGTAATGCGTGATAGAAACGGTTGGGTTCTACGTTTCAAGCATACCGGAAGACTCGGAGGTTTTGGTTTTATGGCGTGAAACGCGATGCGTAACTCCGCTGTCCGTCACGTTTCACATATCACGTTTCACGTGGTTTTGCCTGATTTGTATGCTTTGGATAAGAACACCAAAACTAAATATTTCGCATAAGGAGAAGTTTCAATGGCCTACGACGTTACTTTGATCCCCGGCGACGGGATCGGGCCGGAGGTGGCGCAGGCAGCCCGAAAGGTGCTGGATGCCACCGGCATTGCTTTCAACTGGCATGAATATCCCGCCGGTGAGACGGCCATCCAACAATACGGAACACCCCTGCCGGAGGAGACCCTGGAGTCTATCCGGCGGGATGGGATTGCCCTCAAAGGGCCTATCGCCACCCCCATCGGTAAGGGGTTTCGCTCGGTGAATGTGGAGCTGCGCAAAAGGCTGGATCTGTACGCCAATTTCCGCCCGGCACGCTCGATTCGGGGAATTAAAACCCGCTACGAAAATGTGGATATTATCGTGATTCGCGAGAATACCGAGGGGCTGTACAGCGGCCTGGAACATGAGGTGGTGCCGGGAGTGGTGGAAAGCCAGCGGATTATCACCGAAAAGGGGTCCCGGCGCATTGTGGAGGTGGCGTTTCGAGTGGCCCGGAAGTACCGCAGGAAGAAGGTCACCGCGGTGCATAAGGCCAATATCCTGAAGATGAGCGATGGGCTGTTTCTGGAGGTGGCCCGGGAGATCGCCCAACAGTATCCGGATATCGACTACGAAGAGGCTATTGTGGATGCCACGGCTATGAAGCTGGTGCTGGATCCCTCCCAATTCGATGTGCTGGTGATGGAAAATCTGTTCGGGGATATTATTTCGGATTTGACCAGCGGGCTGATCGGCGGATTGGGCGTGGCGCCCAGCGCGAACGTGGGCGATCACTACGCGGTGTTTGAAGCGGTGCACGGATCGGCCCCGGATATCGCCGGGAAGGGAATCGCCAATCCCACCGCCCTCATCCTCAGCGGTGCTCTGATGCTGCGCCACCTGGATGAGGAGGAGGCGGAGGCGCGCATCTACCGGGCGGTGAATGAGGTGATCGGGGAAGGAAAGACGGTGACGCCGGATCTGGGGGGAACGGCGACCACCGAGGCGTTTGTGGAGGCGATTATTGAGGCGCTGTGAGGGGAAGCCCGCCTTGAGCGGGCTTGGGAGGCAGGAGCGGCGGGGTTTACCCCGCCGCGGGGGTACTGTTCTGCCGGCGGTTTTTCCAGTGACCGGCGGGGAAAAGCGCCCTTAAGGGCGCTTCCGTCCCAAAGCCCGCTTAAGCGGGCTGAACTCTCCTTCTTCTCCTCGGGTACCTACAACACCGGCGTAATCTTCACCTTTTGGGGCAACTCCTGATTGGCGCGCTGGAGATTTTCCTCCGGCCCGGCGATCACCACCCGGCCATGTTGCCGCAGGGCTTCCAGCGCCGCCGCAAAATCCTGAAAATGCCGGGGGGTAGTGGCAAACACCTCATCCCGCAGTTGTTGCAAGCTCTCGTCGCTTTCTCCCAGCAGGTAGCGGGCCATTGCCGTATAGCCTTTGGCGTCGGGCAGCTTATAAGCATCCAGATCCCCGATCACCCCGATAATATTGCGGGTCAATTCATCCTCATCCAGTTCTGCCTGTCGTAAAAACTCCCCTGCCTGATCGTAGGCGGCCAGAGTGGGGAGAATATTGGGATCCCGGTAGGACAGAAAGCCGAAAATACCCGAGCGGTGATTGAAACTGCAATAAGCGCCATAGGCGCCTCCCTGCACCCGCACCCGATTCCACAGATAAGCCGTCTTGAGGAAATTCTGGATCACCAGTGCCGAGCCGTGGAACCGGTATCCCAGATCATACAGGTTGGCCGCTTTGCCCACAAAATTCACCTGAGCGGGAATCGCCAGCCCTTCAGACCCGGAGAACAGTTCCGGATGCCACTCCTGCGGGGAAGCCTCCGCCGCCGGGAGCGCTCCCAGAAACTGCTCCACCTGCGGGCGAATGCGCTGCCAGTTTGGGCCATCCACCGTCACGTTGACAATCATTCCCCGGCGATTGATCAGGCGGTGGTGCAATTCCCGTAAATCCGCCAGCACCCCTTCCCAATCCTGCTCGATGCGTTGAAGCAGTTCCCGCACAAAAAACAGCGAAGAAACTCCCCCCAGCAATTCGTTCAACCATCCCGCTTCGGTAAAGCAGGCGCTTAGCCGATTCTGCACATATCCCGTTCCATGCGCTGCCAGACTTTGCTCCTTGCCCGCTTTAGCGTCTAACACAATCTGGCGAAAGCGCTCTTGATCTTCCAGTCGGGGAGAGAGCAGCACCTCTTCCAGAATGTTCAGCAGCTTTTCCGTTTGTCCCACCATCGCCTTGCCGTTCAGGAAAAACCAGGTTGCGGCGTCCTTGCCGTTCGCCTTTGTGCTGATGAATGTAGATGGAGAAATTCCTCCGGTTTCCCGGCCGATGCGTTCGGTGAGGGAGACGAAATCCTCCTTCTCCGTGCCCATCTCCAGCAGGGCCCGCCCGAACAGCCGGATGTAGGGAAGCAGGCGTTGAGGCACCCGGCGCAGGTTAAATCCCACCTCTAAGTATAAAATACCGTTGGTGAACAGATCGTGATATAAAATTTCTCCTTCCCGGGCGGGCAAGACCTCGATGGGCAGCGGCTTATGCATTCGCTCCAGATCTTCCCGATGCAGCCGGGGCAGGGTTGCCAGTGCCTCCGGGGGATCGGGCTGATTCTGAAATTCCCGCAATCGCCGGGTATTCTCGATGATCTTCTGAAGCTCATCTGCTTTTAGCGAGGCCTTGATCCGGGCCAGGCGTTCCTGCTCGGCGCGTTCCTCTGCCTCTCCCAGATGCTCATCCGGCTCCAGGATCACCGTGGTGCGATGAAGATTTTCCAGGAACAGTTCCCGGATCAGATCTTCCAGCACCCGGGGATTTTGCTTCAGTTCCTGTTTCAACGCCTCCAGGGGTTTTTCGAACGCCAGCGGCGCCAGGGGATCCCGACCGTAAATCCAGTTGGACAGCGCCCGAAGCATGTAGGCCAGCCCCCGGGGAAAAGAACCGGTGTTGTTTTCCCGCAGATGAAACTCGATAGTATTCAGCGCCGCTTCCACCGTATTGCGGGAGATACCTTCCTTCGACAGCCGCTCCAGGGTCTCAAACACCAGCGGCTCGACCTTTTCCAGATTTTCCACCGCCACCCCTAACAACCCCACGGAAAAAATCATCTGACGTAAATCTCCGCCCAGGCCGAAAGCGCACAAATCTTCCCCCAGACCGGAGTCGATCAGCGCCTTCCACAGGGGAGCCGCCGGCGTCCCCACCAGCACCTGATCCAGCAGTTCGATAAGCAATTGATCCTTCTCCCGGGGATATTCACCCAACAGCCAGTTCACCGTGGCCATACCTTTGTGGGCCGCTTCCGGAGCACTACCGGGATAGTAGGGCTTGCGGATTCTGCGATGTTCGGCCAACCGCGGCTGAGGAGGGATTTCCGAAGGCACCTCAATAGGATCGAACTCCCGGAGATAGGCATCCAGAATCTCCAGGCGTTTCTCCGGATCATCGTCCCCGTAGAAAAATATGTAGGCGTTGGAAGGATGGTAGTAGGTCTGATGAAACCGGCGGAACTGCTCATAGGTCAGGCGGGGAATCTCCCGGGGATTTCCTCCGGAGTCCCGCCCATAGACGTGGTTGGGGAATAGCGATTGCCGGGAGTACTGGGAAATCAACCGCCGGGGAGTGGAATAAGCCCCCTTCATTTCATTGTACACCACCCCTTTGTAAATCAGCGGATCTTCCGGCTTTTCCAGTTCGTAGTGCCATCCTTCCTGCTGGAAAATCTCCGGGGTTATCCGGGGAAAAAACACCGCATCCAGATACACATCCACCAGATTGTAAAAATCCTTCAGATTGGTGCTGGCCACCGGATACACCGTTTTGTCGGGATAAGTAAGGGCGTTGAGAAAAGTGTTCAGGGAGCTTTTCATCAACTCCACGAACGGCTCTTTCACCGGATACTTCCGCGAACCGCACAGCACAGAATGTTCCAGAATGTGGGCCACGCCGGTAGAATCCGGCGGCGGAGTGCGAAACGTAATGCCAAACGATTTATTCTCATCCTCGGAAATCATGGACAGTAGCCGCGCCCCGGTCTTCCGATGACGATAGACTCGTGCCAGGGCATTGATTTCCCCGATATTTTCCTCTCGCTGCAACTCAAAACCAAAATCCTGTGCCATAACTTCCCTCTCTTCCTGATACTGTGACATATGCGAATTTCGTAAGATGAATTTAAGAATCGGCGCGAATCGCCGGTCAGCGTAATGCGTATTGCCTATTTCGTAATGCGCTACCACGCATTACGAAATACGCTATTGTTCTTTCAAGCTTAAAGTGACGGGTTTCTCTGTCATTCTGATCCCGTCGAGACGGGAGAAGAATCTCTGACCTTATGAATTGCATCCAGGATAACAACCCGTTATTCAAACTTTGAAAGAGCACTACCTTTCCTGTGTGCTCTTAAGCCGGGCATTTCCCGGTCATGGGCATAGCTCGAAATATACACATTATAATTCCGGTTTGGAACAGGGGAATGTACTATCACGTTACCTCTGAGAAATTCGCAGAAGTCACTCAACAGTCGGTGCCCATCGGCATAAAGTATCCAAAAAACGTATTGCGTATTGCGTAATGGATCGGCTATGCAGTACGCAATACGCAATACGCAATACGCAATACGCTTTCAAATCCACAGCAGCGCCCCCTGGCGTTTTAAATCCGTGATATGCGGCTCGCGGTATTGGAGAAGATCCCGGAGAATCTCCTCGCTGTGCTGATTGAGATGGGGTGGGGGAGCGAGGGGAAGGGGATTGCCCAGCTGGGGGCTGCGAAAAATTGCCGTGCGAACGCCCCTCAGAGGTTTATCTTGATTATGAGAAGCCTCCACCAAAAGCGCCTGAGCCGCAGGCTGTTCAAATACTTCCCGCATATCCAGCACCGCGGCCGCGGGAACCCCCCGGGCATGGAGTTGCTTCAATAAACTTTCCCGATCAAACAATTCGATCCGTTCCCCTAAAAGGCGGGATAGCTTTTCCCGATTTTGCACTCGCCGGGGATTGGTGGAATACATGGGAAGGGCAGCCAGTTCCGGGCGCCCCAGCACCTCACAGAGGCTACGAAACTGCGAATCCGTACCCACCGCCAGCACCACGGGCTTGCCGTCTCGGGTGGTGAAAATGCTTCCGTAGGGCGCGATGTTGGGATGCTCTGATCCCATCCGCCGGGGAATTTCGCCCGCCACCAGATAATTGGCCGCTTGATTGGCCAGCGAAGCCACCCCGGCATCAAACAGGGAAACATGCACATAACTGCCCTCTCCGGTGCGTTCCCGCCTTAGCAGCGCCAGCAGCAACCCCTCTTTCAGTTGGTGCGCCGCCAGAACGTCGATCAGCGCCACGGGCATCTTGGTGGGAGGGCCATCCGGGGAGCCGTTCATATACATGAATCCGGTAACCGCCTGAAGGATGGCGTCGTAGGCCATCCGGGAATCTTCTTCCCCAAAACCGGTGATGTGCCCGTAAATCAGTCCGGGATTGAGAGACGACAGGGTGGCATAGTCCATGTGCAGCTTCTCGGCATCGCCGGGCTTGTAGCTGGCGATAACCAGGTCCGCCCGGCGCACCAGATCGTGGAGCACCCCCCGCCCTTCCGGCAACCGGGCGTTGACCGCGATAGAGCGCTTACCCCAGTTTACCGCCGAAAAATAGGCGGAAATATCGCTGTCCCGCTTCTCCGAAGGGAGTTTCCAGCTTCGGGTAACATCTCCCAGAGTTTCGGGATTTTCCACTTTGATGACCGTTGCACCCAGTTCGGCAAAAAACATTCCCACTGCCGGCCCTGCCAGAACGCCGGCCAATTCCAGCACCACCAGATCCTTCAGCATACACCCCCTCGTTGTTAGCACCGTCGCAATATTGCAATTTTACCATCGGGAAGTGTATAACTTTGTGATATTTCCGGCTAATGTGGGAAATTCTTCATTATCCCTTCTGTTCTTTTTCAATGCGAATTACCAGGTTCTCAAGGCCTTCTTGTTCCCAAACTCCTGTTTGGGAACAAGAAAAGTATCGATCCCGAAACGTCGGGATCGACGACAGAAAACGGTGCAATTTTGAGAACGCGAAACTGGAGTTTCGCCAATTATCTCGTTCCCAAAGGAACGTTGGGAACGAGTAGCTACCCCAAACCGCTCGACCACGGTTAGGCGTATACCTACCTGGTAGCGACGGGATATGCAATCCCCCCATCCCCCATCCCCAATCTGCAATCCGCAATCCCCCATCCCCAATCTGCAATCCCCAATCCTCAATCCGCAATCTCCAATCCCCAATCTGCAATCCCCAATCCGCAATCTCCAATCTGCAATCCCCAATCCGCAATC
>CAYQGB010000087.1:0-14323 GCA_964416895.1 uncultured Calditrichaceae bacterium | reverse complement strand
ATTGTTGCACCATTCGCCATCAACTGTTGCAGGTAATCTGTTCCGCGATCAACTCAGCTTAAAACAGAGATAATTTAATCCGTTTCCCGATAAACTTCGATGGTTTTAATGATTACCGGTTTCACCGGGTGATCCGCCAGAGCCTTTTCCCGCCCTTGCAACGGGCGGCCTGATTTCCGATACGTTTGCACATTGGCAATCCGATCCACCACCTCCATCCCCTTCGTGACCCGCCCGAAGGCGGTGTATTGGCCGTCCAGGTGGGGAGCTTCCCCGTGCATGATGAAGAACTGGCATCCTGCGCCAACGCCGGGATCACTCACCCGGGCGGTGGACAGCACGCCGGGCACGTGTTTGGTATCGTTGAACTCATGGGGAATGTTCACCAGCGGCCCGCCCATACCGTCGTTGTACGGATCTTTATCTCTGGAGTTGGGGTCACCACCCTGAATCATAAAACCGGGGATCACTCGATGAAACTGGGTGTTGTCATAAAATCCGCTTTCCGCACGGGTCACAAAGGCAAAGCAATGCAGGGGCGCTTTATCGGGAAATAGTTCCAGTTCAATATCCCCGTAGTTGGTTTTGATACGGGCTTTTACGCCCTTGAGCTGGCGGGCCAGGAACCGCAGACGGCTGAAATCTTTTTGCAGCTTGCGCATGTCGGATCGCAATGTGGCATTCTCTTCCTTCAGCTTAAGATTTTCCCGGGTCAACTGTTCCAGCTTTTCCCGATCCTGACACCCCATCATCAGCACCACAGCCATCAACACCAGGGGAAACCAGACGCTACGCATCGGCGACCTCCTCTTTTTCGTTGTTTGGGAAACCCGGTGTTTCCTTCATCTTTTCCCCGGCGCTTCGCACCGGGCTGCATTACGGAACGCCCCGGGCGTTCTGCCTTTATCTTTAATCTTTGATCGTTAATCTTTAATCGTTTCCCTGACTTTATCCGGCGGGGCAAAAATAGGGATGAACAGGGGAGAATTTCAAATGAAAAATGCGACCACGAACACCGGGTATCTACAGGGAAGTGCAGGGATCAGGAAGAAGAGTTTAGCAAGGGAGTGAAGGGCTGTTCCACGCTCTCGGTAATTTCCACGGCTTCGAGTTGTCTTCGATCCAGAATTTCCCGGGCCAGACGGAGGTACGCTCTGGCGCCGGGAGAAGAGATATCCACCAGAGGTATTGGCTTACGACAGAAGGCGGCAAATCCGATGGCGGCGTTCTTGGGAATGATCGTGTGAAAGAGAAGATCCCCGAAAGCTTCCCGGGCCACCTGAAGCCCCCGAATGGAGGCCCGGGTGCCCTTTTCGTAAAAATTCAGAAGAATTCCTTCGATCTGCAAGCCGGGGTTGGCGCTGCTTTGCAGGCGATTGACCATGTGCATCAATCGCTCCACCGCCTGAAGGGCAAAATAGCCGCATTGCAGGGGAATGAGCACCGAGTCGCCCGCCAGTAGCGCCCCAATGGTCAAATCATTCAGCGCCGGGGGAGTATCGATAAGCACAAAGTCATACTCCCATTTCCCGGTGCCCAGAAAGCGGCTCAACTGCCGTTTCAGGCGGATACGGTTCCGGGCCATCTCCATTAAGCGGTGCTCTTCTTCCGTGGAGCGAATGTTGCAGGGAATTAAATCGACCGGCAATCCCTCCAGAGGATGAAGCGTCTCCGAAAACAGGGCATTCCCCAGATACAGATTGAAAACACCTCCGTGGATATTTTCCGGCTCCATCCCCAGCCCTTTTCCCACCGCATCGGAGGGATCCACGTCGATGATCAGCACCCGTTGCTCGGCGATTGCCAGACAGGCGGCCAGGTTGATGGCCGTGGTGGTTTTACCGACCCCGCCTTTGGGATTGGCGATCACTATCACCCGGGGACGCCCACCCCTTTCCGACAGGGAACGCCCGTTTTCCATTTTAAAGACCCTCCGTGATTATCCCTGCTGATGTAGAATCGCCCAAATCAGGAAAGGTATTAGTGCCTCTCCACCACATTATGGAGAATCCCTCCCCCCAAACGGAACGGGCTGCAAGTACATTTTCCGGGTGGGTAAGCGGAGACGGGGTTGTCGCCGGTCGAGGGAGAAATCCATCGCCGACAAGCTACATCGCCGGCAAAACGATTAGCTGGATTCGGGCTTCCAGAATTGCCCTGAATCGGTAAATTCATGCCGGTATCCGGCCATGGTTTCCATGTATGCGTTGATAAACGCCGGGCGAAACATGTTTCGATCCAGACTGCGGGCGCCCTCGGCCATCATTTCCGCGATCATTTGTTTTAACGCCTGATAAGCCTTGTGGCGCACCAGAAAGGGGAACACCCGATAGGGCAACTTGAACAGCAGCAATTTCATTTCCTGCTTCCCGAAATACTTTTCCAGGCTTACCGGATTGACATTTTTCAACAGCCGGGCCGAGCCGTCTTTAATGCAGGCGCGATACCCATCCAGCAGAGCCTCGTAGTGATGCCGCAACTCTTCCAGCTGCTGGGAAATGTCATTTAAATGCGCTTCCGCATCCGCTTCGGTTAATCCGGCATCCAGCAAAAAGGATTTGAGATCGGCCAGGCTCATCTCGTGCAGGGGATGCTCCCGGGGAAGCTCGGCAATCCCGATAAAATCTCCTCGAAATTTGACCGCCTCTTTCCCCAATGCCAGCACGGTCTCCAGAAACAGATTCAGCACCCGGTCGGTTCGGGGCGATGCAGCCACCCGGGGTTCTGCAGGCGAGGCCATTGCCGGGGTCGCTTTTTCATTTCCGGAAGGCGTGCCCGGGGGAGTAAAATCGGGCATGGCCTCCCCTCCCGGCCGGGCGGATATTTCTCCGAGCACTTCTGCCAGTGCGGCGTTCACTTCCTCCGCTTCGGCCCCGTTCAGTTCTCCCAGTATCTGTCGCAAACCGTCCTTCAACGCTTCTCGGCGCAGGTGGGCATGCTCTCCCGCATATTTATCCTGGAGTTGTTGTAGCGCCGCTTTCAATCCTTCCAGTTCGGCCACAAAGGGGTTTACATAGGCCACGGTGGGTTCGGAAACGTCTTTTACTTCCACAAATTCGATCTGATACTCCCCGATCTTGATACGATCTCCGCTTTTCAGCAGGTAAGGCTCACCGGGAACCAGCTTCTGATCATTCAAGAACGTGGCGTTCACGCTCTCGCAGTCGATCAGATAATAGCCATCCGGTTTCATCTTCACCTGCGCATGATGTCGGGAGACAATCTTTTCGGGATCCTCCAGCACCAGCAGATTGGTTTCGTGGCGCCCGATGGTGATCAACTCCTGTTCAAATTCCTGTTCCATCCGCCATTGGGGATCGGATGTCCGGGTAACAATCAATTTCGCGGGCATGGAAGCAGCACCTCCTGTGAAAGATTTCCGGTAGCGGTTAAATAATACAGACACTTAAGTCCAAAATCAAGTCAGGAATCGCCGAGAGAGTCTCCTGAATAACTCATGGCCTGTCTATTTCGTGATAGTTTTCGTATTGCGTACTTCGTAATAGTCTTTTGCGCAATACGCATTACGCAATACGTTTTCTACCGTTTGACACCGATTCCGGAACACATCCCGCGAAATTCTCACATCTCCTGTATCGCGCAGAGGGAATAGTTATAAACTTTTGCTGCTATTCAGCAGAAATGCCGTACATTACCTTCCTTCGTCACCAAACAAGGAGTACTCGTCGCATGTCGCAAAAAATCCACAAATCCGATGAAGAGTGGCGCAGAGAATTAACTCCGGAGCAGTACGCCGTCACCCGCCAGAAAGGCACCGAACCGCCTTTTAGCGGAGAATATTATCGGTTTACCGGCAGGGGAATCTACCGGTGTGTGTGCTGCGGGAATCCCCTGTTCAGTTCGGCAGCCAAATACGACTCCGGCTCCGGCTGGCCCAGCTTCCGGGAACCGCTATCTCCGGAGAGCATTACCACGGCTACCGATACCCGTCATGGCATGGTGCGCACGGAGGTGCTCTGTGCCCGTTGCGATGCCCACCTGGGGCACGTCTTTCCCGACGGGCCGCCGCCCACGGGAATGCGGTATTGCATCAATTCCGTGGCCCTGAAATTTGAGGAAGCAGGAGATCGGGAATGAGCCGCCAATGGATGATCTACGGAGCTACCGGATATACCGGAACTCTGATCGCCGAAGAAGCCGTCCATCAGGGACTACGTCCCGTGCTGGCCGGGCGAAACGAGGGCAAGCTGGCCCCTCTGGCGGAGAAATTGAACCTCCCCTACCGGGTATTTTCTCTGGATGATCCCGGAGAAATCCGGCGCCACCTGGCGGAGGTGGATGTAGTGCTCCACTGCGCCGGTCCCTTTTCCGCCACGGCCCGACCGATGGTAGAGGCCTGTCTGGATACCCACACCCATTACCTGGACATCACCGGAGAAATCCCGGTGTTCGAGTGGGTGCATGGGCTGGATAAGCAGGCCCGGGAGGCAGGGGTGATCTTGTGCCCCGGCGTGGGCTTCGATGTCATTCCCACCGATTGCCTGGCCGCCATCTTGAAAGAAGCGTTGCCGGAGGCCACCCATCTGGCCCTGGGATTCGATTCCCGCTCCACACCCAGCGCCGGCACGGCCAAAACGTCTATCGAGGGCATCGCGCTGGGCGGGCGGGTACGGCGGGAGGGAAAAATTGTCTCCGTTCCCCTGGCGTATGCCGTCCGGCGCATCGACTTTGGCAACGGGGAAAAGACCGCCACCACCATTCCCTGGGGAGACGTTTCCACCGCCTACTACACCACCGGGATTCCCAACATTGAGGTGTATATCCCCCTCTCTCCCAGAGCCATTTCCCGGATCAGGCGGCTGCGGATGTTTCAACCGCTGCTGAAACTTTCCCCGATCCAGGCGTTTCTCAAGCGGCAGGCGGAAAAGAAATTCTCCGGCCCCGATGAAGAAGAACGCCGAAAAGCGAACGTGTATGTGTGGGGAGAAGTACGCAACCCCGCCGGAGCAATAAAAGCCGCCCGCTTTGTTACCGCCAATGGATATGAGGTTACCCGATACGGCGCCATTGAGGTGGTCAAATTCCTGCTGCAACACACCCCCGATCCGGGGAGCATCACCCCCTCCCGCCTGATGGATAAAGAACTGGTCTTTCGCCTGCCGGGAACCTCGCCACTGGAATGGCTATCCTGAGTGGGGCGTTTCATACCCGGGAGGAACCGGGGAACGCGTGCTAATCATCAGGAAACGTATTGCGTAATGCGTATTGCATAAACACTCTGTTACGAAATCGGTAGATCTCGTACCACGGAGGTGCCTTGCCATGCCTAAAATCCTCGGCATCCTGGGAGGGATGGGGCCGCTATCCACGGTGAAGTTTATGGAGAAGGTCATTCGATATTCCCCGGTCACCGGGGAACAGGAGCACCTGCGGATGCTGGTGGATAATCGCCCGGAGATACCCGACCGCACCGCGGCCATTCTGGGAAAAGGCCCCTCTCCCCTGCCCTATTTGCAGGATTCCGCCCGTTTGCTGGAACAATGGGGCGCAGAGGTTCTGGCCATGCCCTGCAATACCGCCCACCATTTTATCCGGGAAGTGCAGGCCGCGGTGTCCATCCCCCTGCTGGACATGCTCCAATTTCTCGCCCGGGAGATGGAACACCAACTTCCGCCCGACACTCCCGTGGCCCTGTTCGCCACTACCGGCTCCATCCGGGCAAATCTGTTCCAGAATTATCTATCCCGATTTCACCTGATCATTCCCCCGTCGGATATTCAGGAATCGCTGATCATGGAAGCGATTTACGGGCCGGAAGGCGTAAAAGCCCACGGGGATATGGCTCTCAATCGGGAAAAGCTGCTCCGGGCGCTGAAACGGCTGACGGCTCCCCGACCTCAGGCGGTGGTGGCCGGATGCACCGAAATTGCCCTGGCCCTGGAAGGCGCCTCTGTAAACCTCCCTCTGTTCGATCCCCTGGATATTCTGGCCCATCGGGTGGTGGAATACTGCTACGGGGAGTCGTTTTCTTTTTAAATTTTGATAAAATTTCCCCTTTCGGTATATTCCGCTCCTTTATGGAGTTAACCGGCTTACGGATTGGCCGGTACATGGGTATACATTGGATCATAGCGGGTGGTACAACAACCATTGATTTCACCATTACGGTAAGGAGGATCTATGTTTAGAGAGCATCCCCGCGGATTGATGACCCTGTTTTTCACCGAGATGTGGGAACGCTTCAGCTACTACGGCATGCGCGGCATTCTGATCCTGTTTATGACCGCGACGGTGGCCAACGGCGGATACGGCATGGATACGGAAACGGCCTCGGCGATTTACGGGTTGTATACCGCCATGGTCTATCTGGTGGCCCTTCCCGGCGGCTGGATTGCCGACAACATCCTGGGGCAGCGGCAGGCGGTGTTTCTGGGCGGGATCATCATTGCCGCCGGGCACTTCAGTATGGCGATTCCCACCAAGTTTACCTTTTTCATGGGCATGATCCTGATCATCATCGGTACGGGATTGCTGAAACCCAACGTCAGCGCCATTGTCGGCGACCTGTATCCCCAGGAAGCCGGGGCCAAACGGGATGCCGGATTTTCCATCTTTTACATGGGCATCAACCTGGGGGCGCTGTTCGGCCCCATGGTGTGCGGATTCCTGGGAGAAAAAATCGACTGGCATCTGGGATTCAGCGCCGCCGGGGTAGGAATGGTATTGGGGCTAATTCAGTATAAATACGGATGGAAGTTCCTGGAAAACGCCGGTCTGCTCCGGGGCAAAACCGAGGATCAGGTCGGTCAGGCAAAGCGGCAGTTGTTCCTGGGAATTGGAGTGGTGGTCGCCATCGTGTTGCTGCTGACCCTGGCTCATAACTTTCAGGTAATTCACATCACTCTCACCGGCGTTGCTCACGCTACCGGTATTATCATCAGCGGATTGGCCATACTATATTTCATCTACGTGCTTCTGGTGGATGGCGCCATTCGGAAGCAGTTAGAACCGATAGAGATGAAGCGCATTTTCGTGATTTTTCTGCTGTTTGTGGGCGCGGCGCTGTTCTGGTCCGGGTTTGAGCAGGCCGGTTCGTCCATGAACCTGTTCGCCGAACGCCTTACCGATCGCGTGGTTTTCGGCTTTGAAGCCCCGGCCAGCTGGTTTCAATCGGTCAACCCTCTGTTTATTATTTTGCTGGCTCCGGTGTTCGGCTCCCTGTGGGTGGCGCTGGATCGGGCGGGCAAAGAGCCTTCCATCCCGGCCAAGTTCGGCCTGGGGCTGTTGCAACTGGGAGTGGCCTTTCTGGTGCTGGCCTGGGGGTCCTCGTTTGCCAGCGAAACTTCCAAAGTCAGCCCCATGTGGCTGATCGTTACCTACTTCCTCCAAACCACCGGTGAGTTGTGCCTCAGCCCGGTAGGGCTAAGCAGTGTGACCAAACTTTCTCCTCATCGCTACGTGGGTCAGATGATGGGGATCTGGTTCATGGGGGCAGCCCTGGGCAACCTGATCGCCGGGCTGGTAGCCGGGCAATTCGAAACCCTGCCCCTGCCCAGTCTATTCGGTTCGGTGGCGGCCATCTCCGCCGGTTCCGGGCTGGTCTTTCTCCTGTTTGCCCGTATCATTCAGAAAAAGCTGATCGGGGACATCAAATAATCCCGTACCGGGAGAGTATTCTGCAACTAAAGAAGGCCACGTCCTCTCCGGAGGCGTGGCCTTTCTTGCGTGAAACGTGATGCGTGAAAGCGGAGTGTGGGATGGGCTTCCAGCCCGTCAAAGTGTTATTCAGGCTCCATCAATTTGCCGCAACAGCTCCCGCACCGCCGCATCTAATTGGGAATCGATTCCCCGATCCGATTCGCCTAACTTCCGCTCCACGTATATATCTACCGGGCGGGGCTTTCCTTCGATGTTCTCCCCTTCCAGCGTAATCACCTTCAGCCAGGGCAGGCGAAACTGAGTGCCATCCAGCAGGTGGATACTGTTGGTCCAGATCACCGCTCCGGCAGTGGGGGTTCCCACAATTTTCCCCAGACCCAACCGCCGAAACCCTTCCGCAAACAGTTCCGCATCGCTGGCGGTATGCTCATTGGTCACCAGAATCACCGGCTTGCCCAGAATCCGGCTGCCGGCGATATTGGAATCCGCCGTGGTCAACAGCCCCCGAAAGGTAGAGTGAGCATAAGCCCGCCGGGAAAGCACATCCAGAATGAAGGGCGCCACATGCCCTCCAGGATTGTACCGCACATCAATAATCACTCCTTCCTTGCGGTGGGTCTCCGCATCCAGATCGGCCAGAAATTTCAGATAATCCTCGTAGTCCATTCCGGGGATGTGCACATACCCTAACCGCCCTTCGCTCCGGCGATGCACATAATCGCTGTTCCGCACTACCCATTCTTCATACCGGAGGTCTTCGTAGCGATAGCCCCCGATGGGCTGAACGGTAATCTCCCGGGCCCCTTTGAGGGTGGGGCGCTTGTTCAGTTTCAGCACCAGGCGCTTGCCCCGCTTATACTGCAACAGTTCATCCAGATTGGTGCGCCCATCCAGCACCACGTCGTTGACCGCCACCAGATATTCCCCCACTCTGGCCGGTTCTTTGGGCAGGGTGAGGGGCGATTCGGGAATGATGTGAACGATCTTGTACTGCCCCCGGGTTTCCAGAAGTTTTCGGTCGAAATCCACTCCCAGAAAGCTATCGGCGGCGCCGCTACCATATGCGTACGCGCCCAGATGGGAGGCGTTCAACTCTCCCACCATCAGATTCAGCAGCTCCCGAAAATCCCGGGAGGTTTGCACCCCCTCGACAATGGGACGAAACCGGTGGTAGATCTCATCCCAGTTGCACCCGTGATAATCCGGATCGTAGAAATAATCCCGAATTACCCGCCAGGCCTCGTTAAACGCCTGGATCTTCTGCTGATGGAAGTTGATCTCCAGTTCCGCGCGGGTGGAAAGGGTTTTGCCATACCCCTTTCGGGAACCATCGTCATACATTTCCATGATTTCCAGGCGACCGGCATTCAGATAATAAAGCTTCTTCCCCTCATGGTGAAACTCGGCGTGACCGTTCCAGTAGCTCAGAGTGGTTAACTGGCGGGGCATCTCCCAGCTCTCATCGTCTTCCAGGGAAAGGCTCCACAGGCCGGGTTCATCCAGCATGGTCGCCTTGAAGATCAGCACCTTGCTGTTGGGATGAATGCACCGGGCTTTGGCGTTCAACCGATAGTCGGTGAGAAACCGCAGGCGCTGCTTGATTCCGGAGAATTCGATCTCCACCGGCTCAACCTTTTTCTTCTCTTCCCCTTTGGCGGATTTATCCTCTTTCTTTTCGGCGGTCGCTTCACCGGATTTATTCGATTTGGCCTCTAAACGGGCTTCGCCTGCCGGCGTCTCTGGGGGCTTTTCCGGTTCCGAAGCCGGTTTGGAGGAATCGGAGGACTCTTCCTGAAAGAGCTTATCAAACTCCTCCTCCCGGAATTTGGGCGGTATGGGCACCAGATCCACCCGGGCGATCTGATGCTCTTTCCGATAGTGCCCGGTATTGAAGATGATGAACTTTCCGTTGGGTGCCCACAGAAGATTGTAGGCGTCCACGTTGCTGAGGAAGGTGATCTGCCGGGGCGAATCCTCCTCGAGATGTTGCACATAAATGTTGGAGAAAAAGTTGGAGTCGGTGCCGATGAAGGCGATCCATTTGCTGTCCGGCGACCACACGAATTCGGTAGGGCGCAACACCCCCACGAAGGTCTGGCCGGTGATAAAAGGACGCTTCTCCTCCGTCTGAGTATCCATCAGCCAGATTTCCGAATGCCCCTGGATGTAGGCCAGCCATTTTCCATCCGGTGAAAACCGGGGGAGGTATTTGGATTCCGGAGAATCGGTCAGTTGTTTTTCCTGGCGGGTTTTGAAATCGTACAGAAAAATCTCGTTGTGCCCGGTTCGGTCGGAAAGGTAGGCGATGCGGGTGCTGCCCGGTTCCCAGGTTACCGCAGACTCCCGGGAAGCCCCTTCGGTCACCCGGTAGGAGTTGGCCCGGCGGACGCCGGCATCCGATTTGTTCGCCAGATCGGCAAACACGGTGCCGTGAACGATGAAAGCCACCTTCTTCCCATCGGGCGCCAGGGCAAACTCGTCGATGAAGCCGGGGAAGGTGTGATGCCGCACGGGGTTGTGCTTTTCATCCACATACACCCGAATATCCACCGGATGGGCCTCCCCGGAGGCCACCTCCAGTATCCACAGCCGGAAATCCCGCTCGAATACGATCCACCGGCCATCCCGGGAAATGGCCGGGCGCAATAGTCGCCCTTCCTTGAAAAAGGTCACCTGCCGTGCCTTCCGATCCCCTCCTCGAAGGGGCATATACCAGATGTTTTCCACCCCATCCCGATCGGAGAGGAAATACAGCCCCTCCCCATCTTCGCTCCACATGGGATAGGTATTCCGCCCCCGGTAACGGGTAAGCAGACGATAATCTTTTGCCCCGGGCTTTTCACTCACCACCCAGATTTCCGCATGCCCTGCGGGATTCGGTCCCCGGCGCCACCAGGGATCGCCGTTGTTGTTAAACGCCAGTCGTTTGCCGTCCGGGGAGATGGCCACGTTGTAGTACTCCTCATGGGGTTCCCCGGCAATTCGGATGGGCGTACCCCCCTCCACATGCACTTTGTAGATGGCCCGGGAAATCCCATCGTGTCGGGAACAGAAGTAAATCCACTGCCCGTCCGGCGACCAGCAGTACGGGGGGCTGGAACCCCGGTGGAAAGTCAATCGTTTGGGGCGCCCGTTTCCGATTAAGGAGATGAGATAGATGTTGCCGCCTCCGGTGCGCTGGGAACCGAAGGCAAGGGTGGCATCATCGGGAGAAAAGATGGCCTGTTCATCGTAGCTGGGGTGGGCGGTAATCCGGCGGGCGTCTCCTCCCTGCGCCCCCACAACCCAGATGTCTCCGCCGAAGCAAAAGGCAATCTGACGACCGTCAGAAGAGAGGGACGGTTGCCGCAAATACGGGATGATGCCGCCCCCCTCCGGGGATGGGCCGCCTTCAGGTGTTTCCGCGTTTGGATGGGTATGATCTGCCGAGAGAATGGGTTTACGCATCGTTGCCTCTCCCCCTGAAAGCCCGGTTATTTTTTAGAGTTGTGCATAGCTAAAAAATTAACCCTTTCTCCTCCGGTTTGCAAATTTAAATTCCACCGGGATTCCCCGTACCGCCTTACCCCCACCAGCAGGCCAGGGGAAACAGCAGATATTCCAGAAAAAACAGTCGCCACACAAATTGATAAAACCGGCCGGTGGCCTGCTTATCCACCGGATCGACCCTCGCCGCCCGGAGCCACAGCCCCAGCAACGCCAGCCCATGACCGGCAACCGCTACCTCCCGGTTAACTCCCGGAATCCCCATCCCCGCCGCAATGAGGATCCCCCCGTAGCATACCGTTAGCACGGCCATGCCGATGCGAAATACCCGCTCAGGTCCCACCCGCAGCGTCAGGGTCATAATGCGGTAGGAGCGATCTCCCTCCATATCCGGAAGGTCTTTGAACCAGGCAATCACCAGGCTCAGCCCCACCATAAACAGCGTAAGGGAAACAATCGCAGGAGATAGCACCGCTTCGCCGGATAGATAATGCCGAAAATGCAGATACAGGAACAGATTTACCACCAGCCCGCGCACGGTAAAGATGCACGCCGCGGCCCAGAAGTGAAACCGTTTCAGGCGGATGGGCGGCGTCGAATACAGGGTCCCCAGAATCAGGCTGATCCCCACGGTGAGCAGCAGGTACCGCCCCAGAGAAACCGCTATCGCCAGGGCAACCACCAGCGCGGTTAGATTGATGCCCCAGGCCAGGGGAATGCTGAACACCCCCGCCGCCACCGGCAGATGGGGCTTATTGATCCGGTCGATGGGCACATCGATGATCTGGTTTAACCCCACGATGTAGATGTTGGCCCCCAGACAACTGAGCAGGGTCAGCGCGGGGAGCGCCCAGGAAACCCCTCCGCCGGGAGCCTCCCGCACAGCGATGGCATATACGCCCAGCACGCTGAGCGTGGTACCGATGACGGTATGGGGGCGGCTGTAACGGATAAAGGCAGCCATTTTGCTCATCGTTTTTCTCCTCGTAGCACGCCGTAGCGAATCAGGCCGGTGCGGTAGCCCCGGATCATCAGGGGGATGGCCAGAGCACCTCGAACGGTTTCCCATCCGGCGCGCCACAATCCGATCAGGCTTTTCCAGCGCAATGCCGAGCGCAGCACCTCTTTCCAGAAAGGAGCCACGGCGGCACTCCAGTCGGCGATGCGAATGCGCGACAACCCCGCCGCTTCCGCCAGATGGGCATACTCCGGCAGGGAGATAATTCCCGGCAGGTGATAGCGCCGATACAGGCGTTGCAGCAGCCCTTTTTCGGCGGAGGTGAGGGGCGGGGGCACCGGGCGATGACACCAGGTCGCCACCACCAGAACGCCGCCGGGAGCGAGCATATCCACGCAGGCCTGAATGAACCGGCGCTTGTCGGGCATGTGCTCTCCGCTTTCCAGCGCCCATACCAGATCGAACTGCTCCGGCGCCAGCGGCGGCGCCAGGGCATCCGCCACCAGAAAATGCGCCCGCTCCCCTGCCCCGGCTTCTGCAGCCCGCTGCTGTGCCCGCCGGGCCTGCACCGGGCTGAGAGTCACCCCCACCACCTGCTGTGCGTTCAGGTGCTTCAGCAAATACAGAGCACTGCCGCCCACGCCGCAGCCCACATCCAGAATTCGCTGCGCCGGGGCAACCTCCGCCCAGCGGAGCAATGCTTCGATCAAATCCACCTGCGCCCGGTAGGGATCGGTACGCCGCCGGCCATCCGGGCCGTAGAATCCGTGATGCAGATGCTCCCCCCACACCGCTTCCCATAGCGGAGTCGCCCGGTCGTAAAAACGCTGAATACGATGGTACAGAGGTTCCTTTGTCATTTACCCACCGATTCCCATGCTCCACCACAGGATTATGGCCAGCAACGCCAGGGCAATCAGCGCCAGTGCGATTACCTGCCGGGGCGTTAGCCGATCAGAAGTCTCCTTTTCCGGGGGGATTTTGCCTATCAGTCGCCGGAACCGATAGCGGATATGCCCGGCCACAGCCATGGGAATGAACAGAAATCCCGCCAGCGATCCCAGCAGCACTCGGGCCATTAGCAGGAAGTGGTGGTAAACACCGGATGGGCGGGCGACTTCCACCGGCGCCGTCGGCGCTTCCCACACCTCTCTCGCCACCTCCACCGGTTTCCCCCCGCAGATGGCCAGCCCATACCGCTCCCGGCGTACCCACCAGGGAGCCAGATAACACACCTGCACCCCGGCGAAACCGGCTTCATCAAACCAACGGCGGTAGTCTTCTTCTTCGGGAAACAGCATCCACACGTCGGCCAGGAACCGGGCCAGGGGATGGCGAGGCCGCAACGGCCCCATGATCAGAGCCTGACCGCCGGGCTTGAGCACCCGGAAGGCCTCGGCGATGCCCCGCCGGGGATCCGGCCAGTACTCAATGCTCCCGGCGGAGACATAGCGGTCAAAAGAGTTTGCGGCAAAAGGAAGGTTCTCGGCATCGGCGATGAGGAACCGGCACTCTTTCAATGCCGGTTTGCTCCGCGCCCGCGCGAGCTGGTGGGGGCTTTGATCCACGCATACGATGTTCCCGGCGGGCACGTGCTCCACCAGCCCCAGGGTGGTAAAGCCGGTACCCGCGCCCACATCCACGATCCGTAAATCCGGGGTATCGAGATCGAGCAATGCCAGCGCTTCCCGGCGCATCCGCTCGGTCCAGAAAAAAGGATTGACGTAATGATCATAGAAGCGGGATAAAAACCGGTAAAAATAATAGGCGGCCTGTTTGTTCTGAATTGCGTGCATTGCCACGATTGGAATCTGTCGCCGGTGTATAGGCTATCGGTTACAGGCTGAAGGCTGTGGGCGGAAGGTTATAGGTTTTGCAAGCGCTCATTGAGCACCCTCTTTCATCTCATCTTTTCATTTTTCGTTACTATTCAGCATTCGTAGCCATTTCGACAATGTCAGATTAATCCACCCTCACCCATCCCCACCCCGGCCCTCCCCTTCCCTCTCCCGCAGCTGCGGGAGAGGGAAGGGGAGGGTGCCCCGACAGCCCATTCGGTTCAAAAGCGATGCTTACGACTCAACACGACCCCCGGGAGGCGAAAGAACTCTGGCATTTTCAGGCTGTCGGGGCGGGAGGGGTAGGGTGAGGGCAAAAACGCTGAACTATCGGTGGTCGAAGAGTGACGGACTATCTCTGCCGGAATGCACTACGCCTTGCTATTCACCTTCCGATCTGCCGCCCACAGAGCGACCAGCC
>CAYQGB010000086.1:10786-14433 GCA_964416895.1 uncultured Calditrichaceae bacterium | reverse complement strand
TTCCCCCTCACCCCCACCCCCTCTCCCGCCGGGAGAGGGGTGTTCCGCCCTGGCGGAACGGGGTGAGGGGGAAAACCGCAAAGAGCAGGTTGACACTTTGGAAAAACCTGAATAGTTACACGGGATCTGTCGATTCCCGTAGAAGCAAGAAGTGTCCGATACTCAATTACGCAATACGAAATACGCAATACAAAATACGAAATCCCTTCTTGAAAACCCCCATTACAATTGTTATATTACAAACAAAATATACCCTATGGGTCGGTCGGCGTCAAGGAGAATCAATGCTCCGGATCCCCGAACACTGGCTGTACCACACCTACCTGGACGGGCACCTGCTCCCCCCGTCCCTGCGCACCACCGAGGGGCGGCTTCTCCGCATCCTGGAGCCGGGAACCTTCAATCCCCGGGAGGGGCCGGATTTCCTGCATGCCCTCATCGAGGTGGAGGGTATCCGTCAGCGGGGAGATGTGGAAATCCACCTTACCCCGGAAGAGTGGTTCCGCCACGGGCATCAGGAAGATGCCCGGTATCGGAACGTGCTGGTGCACCTGGTCTGGGAAGCCCCCCGGGGGATTCCTCCGGCGCTGGCCCGACGCTGTCACCAGGTCATTGTGCGTTCTCAGCTGCGTCTGCCCGAAGGGGAATGGCTGGCCCGGATGCGTCGTCTGGACGACCGGGGAGGCCCGGCGTTCGCCGCGCCGACGCCGGGCCGGCTCACCGAAGCGGTGGTGACCCGGCTGGCCTGGCGGCGGTTTCAACGCAAGCGGGAGCGCCTGCGGGAGTGGAGCCGCTACTTTCCTCCGGAGGAGGTCCTGTATCTGGCCCTGGCCGAAACCCTGGGATACCGGCACAACCGGGACATCCTCCGGCAACTGTTGTGGGACCTTACCCCCTCCGGGGTGGTGGAGGCCTTTGCCCCCGGTCAGCGTTCTCCTCTGGCCTACTGGGTGGCCCTGGCCTGGAGCGGGGGGTTGCTGGAACCCCATCGGTTGGGGGGCTTTGGGGGAGCATCGCCTCCCGCCCTGGAGGGGTTGCTCCGGTGGTATGAGGCGCTCAGCCGTCGGGGGTGGGCGCCCCGGTTCTCCCTGACCGACTGGCACCGGGGCGGGGTACGGCCGGCCAACCATCCCGCGCTCCGCCTGGCGTTGCTGGCGGAACTGCTCTATCATCACCCGCCGGGGGTGCTGTTCGCCCGGCTGCTGGAGGTGGCCCGGGAGCGCCTGCCCCTCTCCCGGGCCCTGCCCCGATGGGCGGCCTGTTTGCGGGTTCTCCCCGAAAGGGCCCTCCGGGAAGCCCTCCGGGTGCTGTATGGGTGGAAGCGCCTGCCCACCGACCGGCTGGGGCATACCCGCATCCGTCAGTTTTTGATCAACGCCCTGCTGCCCCTGTTTTCCCTGTGGGCGGAGCGCTGCGGGCACTGGGGATTCCAGCAGTATATCGAGGGGTTGTACGAGGCCTTCCCCGGCGCCGAAGACGATTCGGTCACCCGCCGGTTGCAGCATCTGGTATCCGGAGATCGGTTGCGCCGGGCGGTGGCCCGGCGGGGGTTTTTCCAGCAGGGGGTGCTGGAGGCCCTGGCCGGAGCGCCCACCGGGTTTGCCCACCAAATTTGAAAAGCGTTTGACTCCCTAAATCGTGCAGGTTATACTTACCTCGCCCAAAGCAGGGTACCGGGAAATCGGTCTTCCATAACCGAAAAACCGAGCGACTATAAACGTATCCGGTAACGATCCGATAGTAAAAGTGCCAGAAAGGGGGTGCGCATGCATGACGTCTGGTATGACATACCGCTGATCAAGAACACCCTGTACGCCATCGGTGGGGTGACCCTGGGGATTATTGCGGCCATGGTCACCTATCGGTTGTTCAGCAAGGTTACCCATTTCCACATTCCCACGGAGCTGGAGAAGGGGAACCTGGCGGTGGGTGTGGTGGTATGCGGTATTTTTGTTATGATCGGGCTGATTGTGGGCCTGATCATCGGAATGAGCCTGAACTGATGTGGAGGTATGAGGGAGATTCACCGACATGTGGGCGGCGTATCGCTGGCCCTGTTTCTTTTTCTGAGCAGTTGCAGTCGGGCGCCGGAACCGGCTCTGGCTTCGGTGTCCCAACCCGACTCGCTGGTGCAGATGATTGAACAGGAAATTGCCCGCAAGCGAGAATTCCAGCAGAAGGTGGAGGTATTTCGCCGCCGCTACCTGACCACGGAGGTGTTCCAGAAGATCCGGGAGTATTATCCCATCATCCGGAAATACTCCAAGCGCTACGGTCTGGACTGGCGTCTGATCGTGGCCCAGATTCTCAAGGAATCCCGGTTTAAGGAGAACGCCCGCAGCCACAAGGGAGCGATGGGCCTGATGCAGATCATGCCCGGAACCGCCCGGGAGATCACCCGGGAGCTGGACATCGAGTACATCATCAAAGATCCCCGGGAGAACATCACCGCGGGCATCTATCACATGTACAAGCAATTGCAGTATTTTTCCGAGGCCAGGCCGGAAGAGCGGATCAAACTGGCCCTGGCGGCCTACAACTGCGGCCCGGCGCGCATCTTCGACGCCCAGGACATCGCCCGGTATAAACGGCTGGATCCCAACACCTGGGCGGCGGTCAAGCAGTGCCTGCCCCTGTTGACCACCGACCACTGGAAGCTGCACCTGGAAGTGTGGCCCCAGGGAACCCCCAATTACGGCTACTTTTACGGATACGAAGAGACCATCGATTACGTGGATGATATTTCGGAGAAGTACGCCATCCTCAAAGCGCTGTTCAAAGAAAAGGAAAAAATATGACTCGCTGGTTCCTGAGTTTGATTCTGGCAGGGATTCTGGGAGGGACCACCGCTACGCCGGCGCAGGGAGAAGCCTCTCCCCCGGGGACATCGGAAACCCTGACCTCGTTTCGGGAGCGCATTCAGTCCTACTACCACTTCCTGGGAACGGAAGAAGTCCGCAATTTCTCCTGTAAAATCTCCAGCGATTTCTACGTCCAGTTTATCAAAGATAAGGCGGACAGCACCTATTTTTATCCCCTGAAGTTTTTGTGGACCCGGGAAGGGGGGAAGCACTATATTCTTCAACCCTTTCCTCAGCTAAGCGATTCGCTGCATCGGGAGATGCTCCGGAGAATTCAGGCCCTCAAGAATATCCTCGATAGCGTGGTGAACGACTGGGAGGATTTCGGAATCCTTCCCCCCCTGTCCCAGGTGCCTGAAGATGCGACCTTTTCCCTGGCCGGGGACACGGTGCAGGTGGAATATTCCCTGACGGAAAAAGGGCAAACCATCGGGATTCACCAGACCTTTACCCGGGGAGGGCAATTGGGGCGGGTGATCTGGGAAAGCGGGAACAAGAAAATCACCGTCTATCCCCTGTATGAAGAAGTGGAAAACAGGTGGGTCTGTGTGGGATGGGATACCCAGTACTATGTGGCAGGAGAGGTGAGCAGCGGGATGGCCGTGCGGGCTCAGTTGGCCCGGATTCAGGAGCATCTCCTGCCCATCGAGTTCCGGATCATGGAGCAGTCCCGCAGCCGCAAGACCGGGGAGATCATCACCCAGGGATACCACCTGTATCTCAAAGAATACGCGTTTAACGAGAATCTGGAGTATCTGCCCACCACCAATTCCGGGAAACCGTAGC
>CAYQGB010000086.1:0-10686 GCA_964416895.1 uncultured Calditrichaceae bacterium | reverse complement strand
ACGTGAATGGAATGTGTTCAAAAAGTTTAGCAATCAGTTACTAAATCGGTATCCCACTTCCTGCCAGAAAAAAATAAACCCCTGACCGATGCCAGGGGTTATTCCCAAAAGGCAAGGCAACCCTTCCCATCCCGCAAGCGGGGTGGGAAAACTTCGGTTGTGCGCTTATTCGGCGGGATACACGCTGACCTGCGTGCGCCGTCGATCTTTGCGTTCAAATTTGACCACCCCATCGATCAGGGCGAACAAGGTATCGTCTCCTCCCCGACCGACGTTATTCCCCGGATGCCACCGGGTTCCCCGCTGCCGGACAATGATGCTCCCGGCGGTGACGAACTGCCCGCCGAAGGCCTTCACCCCCAACCGCTTGGAGTGGCTGTCCCGACCGTTCCGGGAACTACCGACGCCTTTTTTATGAGCCATGAGAACCTCCGCGATTAAGCCACGCTGATGTCGTTTACCTGAATCCGGGTAAAGTGCTGGCGATGGCCTTTCTTCACCCGGTAGCCTTTGCGGCGCTTTTTCTTGAACACGATGATTTTTTTATCCCGACCGTGCTCCACCACGGTGGCGGCCACTCTGGCCCCTTCCACCACCGGCCGGCCGATCTGCACCGCCTCGCCGTCGTTTACCAGCAACACCCGGTCAAATTCCACCGTTTCGCCCACCTCTTTATGCAGCAGGGGCACTTTGACGGTCATCTCCTTTTCCACCCGGAATTGCTTACCGGCAATCTCCACAATCGCATACATGAACATTTCCCCTTCAACCGTTTGCTGTGATTCGCATTTTGAGCGGCGGAATGTACACGGCAACCCCGGGGGAGTCAAGATCAAAAATAATTCCCCGGCCGGCAGTTCTCGGCGCTTTCCTGAAGGGTGAGGTGCGGGACCGGCTTTCCCCTCAAGCCCCCTTCCGTTCCCCCCCGAAGCCCCGAGGTTACAACATCGCCTTCGGTGCCTGGCGGTGAACCCGAACAGGTACGATTTCGTTCACAACTTCCAGTCCACGTCGAACAGAAAGCTCAACAGGACGGTGTTGTAGGAGATGGCCGGCCGGGAACCGAATTTTCGGAAACGGTTGCGTCGCCATTCCAGGGAAAGCTGGGTATTGCCGGAGAGCTTTATGCCCACGCCGGCGCCGGCCTCCAGGGCGTATCCGGCATTCCATCGGGTTACCCGCTCTTCCCGGAGCACCCCGCCGGGGGTGGAGGTCTGCTGCCCCGGCTCGGCCACCCGATACAGGGTGAGCGCGGCCCCGCCAAAGAGATAGGGCGAGAATACCCCCCGAAACGACAGGAGATGCAGGCGCGGCTCTAAGGTCAGGCTCAGCAAACCGATGTAGGGCTGAAAATCCCGGCGGCGCTCGTCGCTAAAATAATCCAGATGCGCCCGCCCCTGCACGGTCAACCATTTCCGGTAAAAACGCACCAGGCTGGCATTCAGGTTCAACCCGTTGGGCGTTTCGTGAGCAAACCACTCTTCCGAAGGGGGAAATACCACTCCCACCCCAAACCCGAACGCCCAGGGGGTTCTTTCCTGAGCAGGGAGGATCGGGGAAAACACCAGCAACAGCAGGAGCAGCCCACTCCATCCGGTGAGGTCTGTTCGGGTTCCCCAATATGGGCGATTCCCATCCCATAACCAGAAGTTCCCGGTAGTACCGCCGGGGTTTGAAAGGGGCGTTTCCATGGCGGATTATCGGTTTTATGCGCTGTCGTTTTCCTGTACCCGAAGGCCTCAAAATACATATTCCGGGAGGGGAAACAAAATGGAAATCATCCTCTTCTGGTGAATCAGGATGTTTATGAGAGCGTTCGGTAACTCTGTCTATCAGGATACTCACTACAATAATGGAACCTCTCCAAAGTTCCTCCGGGGGGCACAGCCAGGAACGGGGAATTTTGTTTTCCCGTAACTATTCAGCAAAGCCAATAACTGCCTGTCACCCTGATTCCGCCGGGGCGGAATCAGGGTGACCCGGCAAAAAACAAACAATGCTCTGGAAGCAAACCTGAATAGTAACGAAACCGCCTGGAAAGAAATCCAACAGGAAATGGCCGGTTCGATGTTAAAATATGATGATCCTACCGAACCACCGGTGGGGCTGGAAGATTGGAAGATGTTACTGTGATGATTGGAAACACTCGCGGAAGATGTACTCGATTGGGGGGCGGGGGAAAGAAAGAACTGTTCGGGAAAACACTCCCGATTCTGACACCAGCGGTGTGGCAACCCGGCAACCTGCCCGATTGCCACACCTAAGCAAAGCGATTCATTGGGAAGCCTCATAAGCTGGTTCCACTTCCACGTTAAGCCACCCGCCGACCGTATCCCCGAACTTCCGTAAAGGAATTTGAGGCAACGGCAGTCTCCCCGATTTCCGCCGCGGGCAGGGTATAAATTTGCAGAACGGGTCGGGGTTTCAGCAGCCCGGCGTAGGGAGAACTGTTGCGCAGCGCCTCTACCTCGTGCCCTTCCCGAATGTTCAGACCGGCTTTCTTCAACACCCGGGCGATCAGTTTTCGGGCGGATTTCTCGGTGAGAGGGGCTTTCCGGGCATTGTTCAGGAACAGGATCGCACTGCGACAATGGCGATTCTCCAGATAAAAATTCAGAAAGTGCACCGTCTGCTCGTTCAGGGGAATCCGCACCGTTTCTCCTTCCAGAGTGCGAAAATTCACCAGCAGTTGTCCGGTGGATTCCACCTCAAAATCGCCCGAACGGGTTCGGGGCGGCTCGGTGTAAATCACCCCATCCCGGTGCACCCGCAGCGCCAGAGCCTGGGACAGACTGCATCCGGTATGCATCAAAAGAAAGATCAGGGCGGTTTCCCGGCGACGGGCATCGTTCTGCACATTGAATACCAGATACTTTCGCAGGGCTTCCTGTTCAAACGGCCGCAATCCGTTGATCACCGGCGGGCGGGGAGGGTTTACCTGAATGATGTCGGCCATCCCTTTCTGGGAAACGTACCCCCGGTCTTCCAGATAGCGCAAAAATTCCTTCAGCGCCGCCAGATACCCCCGCTCGGTTTCTTCGGGCATTTCGATGCCGTCTTCCGTTTTTTGCCAGCGGAACTCCCGCCAGGCCCGGGAAACCTTTTCCGCATCCAGTTCTTCCACCGAATTCACCTGCAATTGATCCAGAATCAAGGGAAGATTCCCCAGATAGTTCACAATCATTTCCCGGGGATAGCGGCAGCTCTGCTCCAGGTATGCTTTGTACTCCCGAATGACGTCAAACATGAGAGAAACCTCCTTTCCTGTGCATAAGGGTTCAGTTCTGGCTGATTTTGCTCAGGCCATGCCCGTTGGGGGACAACGCTTTCAGGCGTCCCAGATCTTTGAGATACTTCCGTACGGTTTCCCGGGAAGAGACCCCGATGGCTTCGGCCATTTCCGTGAGGGTGGCGTCGGGATTCTCGGCGATGTACTCCTCCAGCATCTGCATCCGCTGCGCCTTGTTGCGCTGAATCTGGGTATTGGCGGCGGAGAGATCCGGTTTCCGGGAACCGGTCTTTCGGCTTTTACCGTTCGCGACGGCGGGCAATCGCCCCTGGGCCAGGGCTTCCTGTCGGCGCAGTTCCATGAGATTGCGGGTGCCGATGGTATCGGCCATCACATACGCCAGAATGGGAAAGATGATCGTGCCCGCCAGCCACTGCACCACGGTCAATAAATCCAGCGACATCAGGGTGTCGTAATTCAAGGTAATGCCGTAAGCGGATTTAAACCCCTCGGACATGTTGGCGATACCCGAAGCAAACAACACAATACTGGTAACGATGCGCACCATCCAGGCCAGCTCGCCGCTTTTGAGCAGTTCGTCCTTAAAAATGGACATGGCCACAATTCCCGCGTCGATGGCCAGAGCGGCGATAGCTCCCAGCACAATGCTGTGATAAAAAAACTGGCTCATAAACGCGGTGGTGTGAAGATACGTGGCCGCCAGAATCCCGATCAAGCACAGGGCCCCGGCCCGGTACTTGACCATTTCCCGAAATTTACTCCTCAGTTCCATGATCGGTGCCTCCCGAATTTTGGGTTCCTCGGTTTTTGGGATTGGACTTGGGTTTGGGCGAATCGGGGGAAAGGCTGTTCCGGCCCGATTTTTCGGTTCCGGAGATCGGCTTCTCTCCGGAATCCGGCGATTTGGGCGGAGGATGCACCGGCGGGCGCAGCAGAGACCTGCAAGCAAACCGGGGCCGGCGAAGTCCCAGCAGAATGAGCAATTCCGCGCCGGTGACCACATGCAGCACCTCGCGGGATACCGCCGGCGGTCTATCGCCCTCATTAAGGCGTCGAACCATCCTCTCCGCCAGATGCTGCGAACTCTGAATGGGGAACGGGGTCATGGGATACTCCTGTGGTTTTGTGAAAAATTTTGTTCCGATATTGGCCGCCCCTGCTGTTCAACGGCGGGTCGATGCGGTTTCGTGCCACCGGGCGGCCACCCGGCCTGTGCCAGAAATAGTGAACAAAGATTCACCTGAAGTATATATCGAAAAATCCGGTTTGTCAAGAGAAAAATATACAAATGTTCACTATTTTGACATGGCCGAACCCGGGCCGATGCGGCCTCGTCAATCCGTCTTGGGCATTGACATTTTTATCGGTGGGTGTTAGCTTTGCTCTCTTTATCCTGCCGATGGCCTGTGGTCATCGGATGCTTCACCGCAACTTCAAACAAAGATATTGTTTCCAAACCACTTGAGAAGAGAGGAGAGATCGTGGCGAAGCAATCGTTCTGGGAGCGCATCCGCATCCCCCATGTGTTTACCCTGTTGACCGGGGCTGTGCTGCTGTGCAGCATCCTGACGTATGTCATTCCTTCCGGCCAATACCAGCGCACCGAAAAGCAGTTTGACGGGATGAAACGCACGGTGGTCATTCCCGGCACCTACCGGCAACTTCCCAAGCACTTCTCCCTGAAGGGGCTGCTCATCGGCGATGCACAGGAGGGTCACGCCAGCCCGGTGGGTTTGTTGCAGTTTCTCTCCGCCATCCCCCGGGGGCTGGAAGATCGGGCCGACATCATCTTTTTCATCTTTATCATCGGGGGAGTGTTCGGCATTTTGCAGCGGATTGGGGTCATCACTGCGGCGTTGCAGGAGCTGCTGCGGCTGTTTCGCGGCTCCGGCCCGGCGCTGACCATTTTTATCATGATTGCCATTGCCATCGGCGGGTCAACGCTGGGGATGGGCGAAGAGCTGATCCCCCTGGTGCCGCTGTTTTTGATGGTCTCCCGGGAACTGGGCTACGATCGCATCTACGGGCTGGCGCTGGTGATGGTGGCCGCCGATGTGGGCTTTGCCGCCGCCACTACCAACCCCTTTACTGTGGCCATTGCCCAGGGCATTGCCGAAATTCCCCTGTACGGCGACATCGGTTTCCGAACCGTCTTTGCCGCCGCCTGCCTGGCGGTTACTCTGATTTACGTGTTGCGTTACGGGGCGCGGATCAAACGGGATCCCTCGGCGTCGATCATGGCCGGGGATGATTTTCATGAGTCCGAGGAGCACGCTTTTGTGGAACAGACCTTTACCCGAACCCATGCCATCACGCTGCTGGCCTGTCTGGCGATTTTCGGGCTGGTGCTCTACGGGGTGGCCAAACTGGGCTGGTGGATGGCGGAGTTGAGCGGGGGATTTTTGCTGATGGGATTTATTGCCATTTTCCTGGCCCGGCTCCCTTTAGAAGAGGCCGTAAAAGCGTTCGTGAAAGGGATGGAAGAGATGGTGGTGGCGGCCATGGTGGTGGGTTTTGCCAAAGGCATTGAGGTCGTGCTGCGGGACGGTCAGATTCTGGACACGCTGATCTACTGGGCGGCCAGCGCCCTGCAGCAATTCCATAACATTGTGGCCGCAGAAGGGATGCTGGTCTTTCAAACCTGCCTGAACCTGCTGATCCCCTCCGGCTCCGGTCAGGCGGCGGTGACCATGCCCCTGATGGCTCCCCTCTCCGACGTGCTGGGCCTCACCCGCCAGACCGCCGTGTTTGCCTTCACCTGCGGCGACGGATTCTCCAACAGCATTATTCCCACTTCCGGCGTACTGATGGCCATGCTCAGTTTAGCAAAAATCCCGTATCAGAAATGGCTGAAGTTCATGGTGCCGTTATTTCTGCAACTGATGCTGCTGTCGGCGATCTTTCTGGCCATCTCCGTGCTCTGGCCGGGGTTGCTGATGTAATCCGGAACTCAGGGGCTTTTCGGTAAATTTTTGGATTCCGGGGGTTGGGAGCGTATATTTGCACATTATGAAAATGGCACTTTCGTTATTCGGGTTTTTATGAAAATGGCATTTTCATTAATTGGTGGGCAAGCAAAATATACCGGGAGGCCCCATGACCATCCCCATCCTGAGCCGTCAAAATCCCTGGTGGAGCGATATTACCGCTTTACACGAAGACCCCCACATTGAAGAATACCATCAGGCAGCGATCAAGTGGGAGCCGCCTTATTTTTCCTCGCTGGAAGTGAACCGGGATTGCGTATATCTCATTTATGGACCACGACAGGTAGGGAAAACCACTTTTTTCAAGCTCTTCATCCAGCGACTTATAGAAGAGAAGTCCATTGCCCCCCGAAACATTCTGTATGTAAACTGTGAAGCGCTTGGCGCTCTTCGCCCCCAGGAACTGGCCGAAACGGTGAGAGACTATCTGCTCTGGGTGCGCACCGGCTCGGAAGATCGATGCTATATATTCCTTGATGAAGCGACCTACTTAAAGGACTGGGAAAGAAGCATCAAAATTCTGGCCGATGAAGGGCAATTGCGAAACGTTACCCTCTTTGCCACCGGGTCGCATGCAGCAGGTTTGCGCAGAGGGGGTGAACGGCTTCCCGGACGACGGGGGCGTGGGGCAAAACTGGATTTGCTGATGCTCCCCCTGGATTTTCGCCGATTCCTTCTGGCCCGAAAGCCTCACCTGACCGATAAGCTCGTTTCCATCGAAGAATGGGATTTGAAACAGTTATATCAGGCGGCGGTTGAGATCAGTTTGCTGGCAGATCAGATTGTTCCCCTGTTTTCCATCTATGTGCACACCGGGGGATTCCCCCGCAGCATTCGTGATGAAGCGGAATTTGGGCGGGTTAAAGAGGATATTTACCTTTTATATCGGAATGGATTTATCGGCGACCTGGTGCGCATTGGCCGGCGAGAAAACCTTCTCAGAGAACTGATCCAATGGATCATCAATCGACGGGAAAATCCCTTCGATTGGAGCCATATTGCCCGGGAGACTCAACTGGGAACTCATCCCACGGTTCGAGAATACGTGGAGGATGCCGAAGCGGCGTTTCTCTGGTATGTGTTGTATCGCCCCCAAAACTTAGGCTCATCGCTGAGAGCTTCTCGCTCGGCACGCCGGGTCTATTTCCTGGATCCTTTTTGCTTTCATGCCTTTCGCAGCTGGGTATTCGGTTATGACAATTCCTGGCGGGCTACCCGGGAATTTCTGGCCGATCCCACTCATTGGGGCTACCTGGTAGAAAACATCGTCGCAGCCCACCTGCGCCGATACTTTGGGGAACTTGTTTTCTACTGGCGCAACGGTCAGGAAATCGATTTCGTGGTGTTTCGGGAAGGGAAACGGTTTTTACTGGTTGAGGTGAAATATCGCTCTCGAATCCAGCCGCAAAATGCCCGGGGACTGGTGCAAAACGGCGGCGGGCTTTTACTGACCCGGGATCATCTGGAATTCTTCCCCAAAGAAAACGTCGCCGCCATCCCGGTTCCCTATTTCCTGGCTTTGATAGACACTTTTGGTTGAAATATATTCTGGTGAACTCAGGTCACTTTCTCCCGGTATACTTCAATCTTCCAGAAATATTATCTCCCCTATGCCATAAAGCCCCTATTGAAAATCTCGTTTTCACAAACCCGGGTATTATGAAAATGGTATTTTCATAATACCCGGAGTCAAAGCAGATCAATACAGAAAATACACCTCAAACTCGTTGGCCGTCTGAACCGGAGCGATGGTTATATCCCGCATCGTGCCCCCAAAATTCTGACGCAATGTGACACTGCCATCGGCAAGAACAGAAGGAGCAATGGGCGCCGGGGTACCGGGAAGATTGGTCACCGTCACCCCGGGTAAATTTAACGCCAGATTGGAAATAGTCTGCCCCACCGTGCTCCGTTGCACCGGCCTGGCAATCACGCTGTGGTCGTTCAATGGAATGGAGCCTGGGGAAGGCGCGGCTAAGGAAAAGCCCAGCGCCAGCACCTCCTCCGTAGAGCCAATCGCTGTCGGTGGAAGCGTGAACGAACTCAAGGTACTGGTAATGGCCGACTGAAGATTTTCCGCCATGATTCCGCCAAATACCCCGTTGTAGGCAATAGTCACCCGGTTGATGTTTTCGGAGGGGGTACTCCCCAATCCGCTGAGAGGATCGACAAAGATATCAAATTCGGTGGTGCTGGCCCCGATGCGGAAATGCAGAGAGATCGGCACGTAAACCACCGCCCGGGCCAGATTGGCTCCCAGATTCCCAGCCACGTTTACTGCATAAATCATCCCGAAGCCGACGGTGCTGTCCGGGCCAAAAGTCATGTGGGGCACCACGTACAAACGATGATTTCCCACCGATACCTGAACCAGAGGGAGATTCAAATCGGTCACGGCGACGGTTGTCGCCACCGCAAAGTTGGTTAAAAACATGCCACACAGGGTCTGCATGTCAAAGCAATCAGTGGCCTCCCCGTTAGGGGGAGCCATCAGGGTCAGGTTCAGGGGCAAATTCACACAACGAGCGCTATCTGCGGTAGAAATGAACCAGGGAAAGTGGCGGTCATCGTTTTCAATGCGGGCCAGGTAAGTGCCCCCGGCCGGGCGCAACTGTGCCGCCGGAAAATCGTTGAACTCGTTCGTGGGCAGAGAAACATCATCCTTGCGAATGGGCAACACCGCCAGATCACCCACATGATTCAGTAACCACCCCGGGCGGTTAGTACGGTATTGAAACGGTTCCGGAACCCCCGGCCGATTGGCGGCACGGGACAGGCTTACCAGAAAGAACTCCTCGGCAAAGGGCAGACCGGTGCTTTCCACCGCTTCTAAAGTCAACTTCTGAAGATGCTGCATTCCACCCCCCTCCAGGAAAACCAGACGAGGGCGCACTTCATCCTGCTGATGAGTTAACCTGAGCACCGTGGGATCAACCGGCTGGAAAGCGCCATCCTGCCCTTCCAATCGACCTTCCACCACAATGCGTTTCTCCTGAGTTTGAAGCTGGCACCCCAACTGCACGGCCAGCAGAATCCACATTCCTGCCAGGATCAGCACAACATTCCACCGGGAATGTCCCGCTTTATTACTATGCACCATCTTGCTCTCCTCTTGAATGATTAGATGTGGTAAATAAATGGGAAATGAGAAAACAGGTAGGTCAAACAACGCCCGGCCAGACAGCCGTACGATTGGGTTCCGTTTCCTCAAAAAGGCCCGGGTAAATAAGCAACCATCACAAGGTCATTCCGGGGCGGAAGAAGATAGTCGAAATATGGGAATATTCCAAATTCTTCTGAGCACCGCCGAGGCAGGCTTTTCCTTCCGGGTCTTAAAACAATCTACATTCAACCTCTGAAAAATTTCCCCAACAGAGGGGTTAGTTCTGCACATTCACGTTCACCAACTGGGAAATTCCCGCGTTGCCGGCGGCATCGTAGGCTTTGGCCAGCAGGGTATGGAAGCCGTTATCCTCGCCGGTGGTATCCCACTGCCAGTTGAAGGGAGCAGTGGTAACCGTGGCGGAAAGCTCTCCATCCACAAAAAATTCCACCCGGGTCACCTCCCGATTATCCACCGCCTGGGTCATCACCTGCACGGTATCCGACACGGTGGCCAGATTGATGGGAGCGGTAATCACCACCACCGGCGGGCTGAGATCCAGCGAGTCGCTATACACCGTTACCAGCTGGGACACCCCGACATTGCCCTGCCCGTCTTCCGCCGTGGCATACAGGGTGTGCGCCTCTTCGGTGGGATCGACCGACCAGAGCACTTCGTAGGGGGCTTCGGTGTCGGTAGCCAGGGAGTCTCCATCCACGAAAAAGGTCACCCGCGCCACCCCCAGGTTGTCGCCGGCTTCGGCCCGGATGAGCACATCGCCGGAGACGAAGCTGTCATCCGCCGGGTAGGTGATGAATACCACCGGAGCGGTCACATCCAGGATGCTGTACACGGTGATGAGCTGGGACAGTCCCTGATTTCCCTCTGCGTCCACCGCCCGGGCGAAAAGGGTGTGGGCATCGTTTTCATCGGTGAAAATCCATTGAAATCGGTAAGGGGCGCTCTGATCCGCGGCCACGCTGTCGCCGTCGATGAGCAACACCACCTCCCGGATGGGGCTGTCATCCAGCACTTCTACTTTGATCTCCACCGTATCGCCCACAAACTCGAATTGGGCCGGCGCAGTGATGGCCACGATGGGCGCTTCCGTATCCGCCGCCGGGGGTTGGGTGGTATTGTCGGGCGCATCCGAATCCTGGCTGCATCCAATGAACAGATGCATCAGCAGTAATCCGAGAAGGGAATACCGGAGGAATGCCTTCTTCATCAAAAAAGTCTCCTGATGTTTTTGGTAGTTTCCTTGATAAGTGTTGCTCATGTTTTAGCTGTCTTGTGTCACCCTGAGCTTGTCGAAGGGTGACAACTATTTCGGGGTTTTGTCATAC
>CAYQGB010000085.1:0-14486 GCA_964416895.1 uncultured Calditrichaceae bacterium | reverse complement strand
AGTCGCCGGATGGTGTTGCTGCGGTAGGGCTTGATCGGTAGTATCTGCGGCATTGGTGCATGATGAACCCCGGCGTGTGACCCGGTTGAAACGGGGAAACGGAGAATCGGAGAACCGGGGAGTGAAAAAAGTAGAGTTGTACCCCGCGGTTCGCTCATTTTTTCGTTAGTGCGATAAATTTCGCTGAGTTTTCGATCTTGTGAGTTTGAGACGACTACGATGAGCGCCAAAGGCGCTCGAGAGAATAGCCTGGTGTGAAGCACCGGGAAAATATCTATGGCCATAATCTTTATTTTTTCACTCCGTTGGGGTGAAATATGATTTCAAGAATCTCCCGATTTCCAGGGCGTTGCCCTTTGGTTCCGAAAGACAAGTAAACCTTATTCAGGAGCATCCTATGACAGCTACGAGATGGCTCATTGCGTCTGGGTTATTGTGTTTTCTGGGGCTGGTACTACCCCTTTTTGCTCAGGTGCAATTTACCGATGTTTCCGCGGCGGCGGGAATTACCCATTCTATCGCCGGGGAAGGGGTATGCATCTTTGATTATGACAACGATGGATGGGAAGACATCCTGGTGCTGAACCTGAACGGGGCCAATTTGCTGTACCGGAATCTGGGTAATCTTGCTTTCCAGGAAGTGGCAGGTAGCGCCGGGCTGGCCCATCCGGGGCAGAATCGCTCCGCTGCGGCGGCGGACATCGACAACGATGGTGATCTGGACGTGGCTATCGGAGTGGTGAACGACTCCTGCCGCCTGTTTCTGAACAACGGCGACGGCACGTTTACCGATATTACCGGGACTGCCGGTTTGCAGGCGGCCCAGGATGTGCGGGGCATCGCCTGGTGCGATATTGATCAGGATGGGTGGGTGGACCTGTATGTCACCAACCTTCAGACGCCCAACGCTTTTTATCGTAACAACGGCGACCTCACTTTTACCGATGTGACCACGGCCCTGAACGCCGCCGGTCCGGTTTCCCCCGGTCTGGTGATGAGCGCAGGATTTTTCGACTACGACGGCGACGGCGATGAAGATCTGTTCATGCCCCAGGATGGGCAGTTGGGCAACGTGCTTCTGCGGATGGAAAGCTCCGGAGTGTTTACCGATGTGAGCGCCGCCGCAGGTGTGGTGGTGCCGGTGCAGGGGATGGGAGTGGCCATCGGCGATTACAATCGCGATGGGTGGCCGGATGTATACACCACCAACCTGGACGAAAACACTCTGTTTCGGAATCGAGGTGACGGTACTTTTGAAGATGTTACTCAGGCGGCCGGGGTGGGGGATGCCCCCCTGAGCATGGGGTGGGGAACATTTTTCTTTGACGCCGATAACGACGGGTGGCCGGATATTTATAACAACAACCAAACCGGATTCGGTCAGGTGCCCAATTCTTTCTTCCGCAATCGGCATGACGGCACCTTTGCCGACCTGAGCGTCGCCAGCGGTCTGGCCAGCACCAATGACGGCATCGGCGCCGCTTTCGCCGACCTGGATAACGACGGCGATCTGGATATTTTCCTGGCGGGGCATCCTTCTCCGGCAGGTAGCCTGATCCTCTTCCGCAACGATTCTCAGAACAATCACCACTGGATTCAATTTCTCCTCCGGGGCGTCACGGCCAATCGCAGTGCCGTGGGCGCAGTGGTACGGTTGTACACTTCCGATGGGGTCCAAATGTCTTTTGTGGCTGCCGGGAATGGGTATGCCTCGCAAAATACCCTGCGCCAGCATTTCGGTCTGGGTAGCATTGGCGCTATCGACTCCGTGGTGGTAAGCTGGCCCGGAGGGCGGCGAGAGAATTTCGGTGCTCCGGCAGTGGATCGGCAGCAGGTGCTGGTGGAGGGGCAGGGCACCACCGGATTACCCTTCTCCGACGATGTGTTGCCGCAGGGGTTTGTGCTGGAACAGAATTATCCTAATCCGTTCAATCCTCAAACGATCATCCGCTATCGGTTGCCTGATCGAGTGGAGGTGGAATTGGCGGTGTTTGATCTTTCCGGGAAGCGGGTGGCCGTTCTGGTGCAAGGCATGCAATCTGCCGGATGGCATTCGGTGCGCTGGCAGCCGCAGGGGGTGGATTCCGGAGTGTATTTTTACCGCCTGCGAGTGGGAAGCCATACGATCACTCGTAAAGCGCTGTATCTGCGTTGACCTGAAGACGCCGACCCCGCCTGCCGCTGAAAGCGGCAGGCTATTTCCCAGACAAGCGCCCTGAAGCAGGGCGCTAAAGTGCCCCTTCTTGAAAATTCGTACTCTTTTTTGGAGCACGTGTTGTAAATTAGCCCTCGATTTCCCACGAGGGGAATCGTTCTGTGCCCGGGTATTCAGATTCTCCATTCTCCGCATTATCCCGTAGCCGACCAGTTTCACTATTTTGTTGGAGCGCCATGAGAGTATCCAGTTCAACTCAGGTTCTGTTATCGTGTATGTTGCTCATGGGAGTTTTGATCATGGGATGCAGTTCCGGAAAGTTATGCTGCACCAGGTTTTCTCAGGAGAGTGCAGAAGCCACTTACTGCAACAATCATCGGGATGCAGTGGGGAAGTACATCAACGTTTCCCGGGATCCGGCGGAGCGTCGGGATCGGCTGGAGCGAATCAAAAAGCTGTATGATCGGATCAAGTTTTGCGAGTCGGTGGAGTGCATTGAGACGGAAATCTACAGCGACCGGACCCGGGAGTTGCTTCCGGGCTTCGAGGCCCGCTACGCTGTGGATCACGAATTTGCCGAACAGGAAGCCCCGGTGCGAGGGCAGGACAGGGCCAGGCTTATCCTGTGTGGATTCCGCCACGCCATCCAGGTGGTGGAAGAAAAGTTGAAGCGGGAGGGCTATTGAAGTGCGCGCGCTGGTGTTGTCCGGTGGAGGCGCCAAAGGCGCTTTTACCGCCGGGGTGGTCAAGTATCTGCTCCGGGATCGGGGCATGAGTTTCGATCTGGCCGTGGGTACTTCCACCGGCTCCCTGATCGGCGGCCCGGCGCTGTTAGGCGACTACAATTATCTGGGAAACGTGTATACCGGAGTGCGGAATCGGGACATCTACAAAAATTCTGTTCTGGGCTGGTTGCTCAACCGACTTGGCCTGCTCTCCGGACCCTTTCAGGCCGATTTATCCCCCCTGCATCAAATGCTGAAGGAGTATTACCTGACCCGGGGAAAACTGGATCAGTTGCTCGCTTCCGGAAAAACCCTGGTGGTTACCACGGTGAATGTACGCACCGGCAAACTTCATTACTGTTCCAGTGAGGCGGTGAAAACAGGGGAAATCGCTCCGGAAACGTTTGTGCGGGCAATTTTGGGGTCTTCGGTGCAGCCGGTGTTTACCCGACCGGTGTGCATGTATGAGACCGAATCCCAATCCCCTTACCGCAGCGACCTGTTCTACGACGGAGGCGTGCGGGAGTTTATCCCCCTGGAAGAGGCGGTGCTCCAGGGCGCCACGGAAATCTGGGCCGTGTCCACCCATCCACTGAGAGAAGAGGAGACCGGGTGGGGTAAAGGGACACCTCCGAAAAAGGTTAATCCCCTGAAGGCGCTGGGCTGGACGCTCAAGATGCTGGTGGATGAAGTTGCCCGGGGCGACCGCTTTCGCGCCGATCTCTACCTGCGCTGGGCCAGAGCCAGAGAGATCATCCGGGAGAAAGCCCGCCATCTGGGAGTGCCGGAGGAACGTTTGGAGGAACTGCTGGAGTTGCCCCCGGAAGCCGATCCCGCCGGGCTGACCCTGCCCCGACTGTATCTGATTTACCCCTACTACAAAATGGGGGCTTCCCTGGAATTCGATCCCGTGGAGATGTTCGACTATTTTGTCAACGGGCAGCTGGCGGCGGAACGCTTTTTTGAGCTGGGGGCGCCGCCGTACACGGATCAAACCCTTCGCCCGTGGTTAACCCGGGAAGAAAACCCCTGAACGTGGGGCTTGAGCGTCCCTTGAGGACGCTTGGGGGGAAGAGCCGGGGGGTTTAGCCCCCGGCGAGGCGCTGCCATCCCGGAAAAGCAGCTATATGTTCCTGTAGGTCTGAAATTCTCTGTGAAGCGGGTAGCAATAACAAATGAGGAAAAACATGTCCGACGGCTACGTGAAAATGGAAGTAAACGAGGGCATTGCCAGGATTGAGTTCTTTCATCCCAAAAAGAATGCTCTGCCCGGAGCATTGCTAAAAGAGCTGGCCGAAGCCGTTCGTGCCGCGGGAAAACATACTGCCGCCCGGGTGATCCTGCTGCGCAGCGCCGGGGATGGTCCCTTCTGCGCCGGGGCTTCCTTCGACGAACTGCTGGCCATCGACAGCTTTGAGCGAGGCAAGGAGTTCTTCATGGGCTTTGCCCGGCTGATACTGGCCATGAAAAAAACGCCCAAATTTATTCTCACCCGGGTGCAGGGAAAAGTCGTGGGCGGCGGCGTGGGAGTGGTTTCGGCTTCCGATTATGCCCTGGCAACGGGGCGCGCCGCCATTAAGCTCAGCGAACTGGCCCTGGGCATCGGCCCGTTTGTCGTCGGCCCGGCGGTGGAGCGGAAAATCGGCCCCGGCCCGTTCCAGGCGTTGTCCATCGACACCGACTGGCGCGATGCCGCCTGGGCAAAAGCCCACGGATTATATGCGGAAGTATACGAAAGCATCGAAGAGCTGGATCAGGCCGTAGAAGCCCTGGCGCGGAAACTGGCCGACAGCAGCCCGGAAGCCATGGCCCGGCTGAAAGCCGTCTTCTGGCAGGGCACGGAACACTGGGATCAACTGTTGGAAGAACGGGCAGAAATCAGCGGGCGGCTGGTGCTCTCGGAATTTACCACTAAGGCAATTGAAGCATTTCGGAGGGGATAATTATGCCCTGTCTGTCCAAATCTGAAGTAGCTCAGTTTTACCGTATCCATTTTGCACTGCTCCAATATACCAATGACCGGTACAACATTAGTGCTCCGTTGGATTTCTCCAACCACCTGGGCGCATTCTCTCAAGAACAACTTCATGAGATCGTCCTACCGGTGCGAGATTACTTATTTGCTCATCCGAAAATCGTCGATGAGTTTATTCAAAAAAATCCCCCAAATCTTTCTCCGGAAGACCTGAAACTGGCAAAAGGGTGGAAGCATGCCGTCACAGGGCAGTTTACCATATACAAACACCTGAAAGCCTATACTCTGGTTTTCTCCGGGGAAAAAGAGCGGCTATACGGTATTTGGGGGTTAGGCGATCCTCTGGAACAAGTTTTTCCCAAACAGACATTGCCGTTGATGGCAGAAATGGTGGTACTCCCATTCAAAGACAGGTTGGTGTACGACGGTCTGGTACGGGTTTACCCGATCTTATTTGGCGGCGGTATCCAGCGTTCCTTGAAAACGGAAGTGGAAGAAACACAGGCGAGATACGGGGTTATCATCGGATTTGCCAGCGGCAAACCGATATATGAAACCACCTCCAATTTGACCCCGGATCAACGCTTAATCCGTTTCTATTTGAAAAACGAGGCCAATCGGGAACTGTACTGGGATGAAGCCTGGGAACTGGCTCGTAAAAATCAAGCCAATCGCATTTTCTATGAACAGGAAGTGGGAAAAATCTATGCCCGTTCTATCAAAAAGGATTTGAAAGAATACGGGATCAAAGGATTCCACTATGCCATCTACCGAAATGTGATTGTCGCGGTAGGGAAATCCAAAAAGGAAGTAGAAGAATTCTGTCGTCAATATCACCCTCAACTCATAAACTATTTACACTTCTTCAAAGTATAGGATTCAAACATCCATTTCCCTAAAATCCTTCGTCTATGGTTCAACTTTACGGCACCTGGAAATCCCCCTTCACCGCAGAGATGATCGCCGCCGGTAGCGTGCGATTCGGCGATCTGCAATGGGACGGTAACGATCTGTACTGGCTGGAAAGCCGCCCGGCGGAAAAGGGGCGCAACACCATCATGCGCTACACCGGACAGGGGTCGCCGGAAGAACGGTTGCCCTCACCGTACAGCGCCCGTAGCCGGGTGCACGAATACGGCGGCGGGGCGTTTGTGGCCTGGCAGGGCGCCCTGTTCTTCTCTAACGGAGAAGATAAGCAGATCTATCGAATGGAGCCGGGGCGCTCCCCGCTTCCGCTGACCCGCCGGCCGGGCCTGCGCTTCGCCAATCCCGTTGTAGATGGCCCCCGTCGGCGGCTGATTGTGGTGCAGGAAGATCACACCCGCGAAGGACCGGAACCGGAAAATACCCTGGCGGCCATCCCATTGGAAGGCGGTTCCCCTCAGGTGCTGGTCTCCGGCCATGACTTCTACGCTTCCCCGGCCCTCAGCCCCGATGGTCGCCGTCTGGCTTACCTGGCCTGGAATCACCCCAACATGCCCTGGGACGGCACCGAGTTATGGCTGGCGGAACTGAGTGAGGACGGGCAACGGATCCATCCCCGCCGCATTGCCGGAGGAGCACATGAGTCGATTTTTCAACCCCAATGGTCGCCGGAGGGCACGCTCTATTTTGTCTCCGACCGGAGCGGATGGTGGAATCTCTACCGGTTGACCGACGATGGCACGGTTCACCCGGTGTTGCCCATGGAAGCGGAGTTCGGCCTGCCTCAATGGGTGTTCGGGATGTCCACCTACGGGTTTGCCTCGGCGGAAGAGATCATCGCTGCTTTCAGCGAGGGCGGGATATGGCGCCTGGGGCGGATTGATGTGACCGGCGGGCGGCTGACCCGATGGGAGATGCCCTTCACCTACATCGAGCAGGTGCGGGTAGGGGAGGGGAGAGCGGCTTTTTTTGCTGCTTCGCCTGCTCAACCGCTGTCGCTGGTGGTGGCGGATACTCACACCGGAAATTTTGAGATCATTCGCACATCCGTTACCGCTTCCCTCGATTCCCGCTATATCTCCCTTCCGGAATCGATTACCTTTCCCACCGGCGACGGGGAGCAGGCCCACGCTTTCTTCTATCCCCCCACCAATCCCGATTATACTCCGCCTTCAGGAACCCGGCCCCCGCTGATTGTCCTCGGGCACAGCGGCCCCACCGGAGCTACCGACACCCGGTTAAACCTGAAAACCCAGTTCTGGACCGGCCGGGGCTTTGCCGTGCTGGATGTGAACTATCGTGGCAGCACCGGATATGGCCGGGCGTATCGGGAACGGCTGAACGGCAACTGGGGAGTGGTGGATGTGGAGGATTGTATAAACGGTGCTCGCTTTCTGGTGCAACAGGGACGGGTAAATCCGGAGCAGTTGATTATCCGGGGAAGCAGCGCGGGAGGTTACACCGTTCTGGCGGCACTCACGTTTCACGATCTGTTTCGCGCCGGAGCCTGCTACTACGGCATTGCCGATCTGGAGCGACTGGTGCAGCATAACCATAAATTCGAATCCCGCTATTTCGACCGCCTGATCGGCCCCTATCCGGCGCAAAAAGAACGCTATCGCCGGCGCTCACCGATTCACTTTACCGATCGGTTAAATTGCCCGGTGATCTTCTTTCAGGGAAGCGACGACCCGGTGGTGCCTCCGGAGCAAATGGAAATGATGGTAGAAGCATTGAAGCGAAAAGGTATGCCGGTAGCCTGCGTGATGTTTCCCGGCGAGGGGCACGGGTTTCGGAAAGCGGATACCATTCGGCGGGCGCTGGAAAATGAGTTGTACTTTTACGGCAGGGTGTTTAAGTTGCCTTTATCGGAGACGGTTGAACCGATAACCATCGAAAACCTGTAAGCGGTGGTCCCCGGTGCCCCTCGAAAAGGGCCTTCTCTACCGCTCCCTGTCCGGCATGCCTTCTCCAATTCCGGGCATAAGGATCAGTTCCAATTGTTCTCCGGGCACCACGGAAACTTCTTCGGTCACCGGCGTGGCCTGTTCCCCCACCGGATCGGCCTGAAACCGCAAGCTTTGGGTTCCGGCCACAATATAGCGAGGGATGAGCAGTTCCCGGGTGCTGGAGGCCGGCACGGTTCCCAGGCGTACCCGATGGTTTCCCCGAACCACATAAATGGTCATGTCCAGGAAATAGCGGTTCTGAACAATCACCGTGGTTTCCGCTTTGCGCAAATCTCGCGGCTCCCGGGGGCCGATGCCACAGGCATAAAACAACCCCACTGTCAGAAACATCAGGACAACAGTGCGCATAATTGTCTCCTGATAAAATGAAACAGGGGAATTTGGAATACGATTCCCATACTGCAACCGGAAGGGAATGTTCCCACATTCAAACATACCGTTCAAGATATACCATCCCCATGAGAAGATCAAAAGCTTTTTTGCCCGGAGGAGGTTGCGTATATTCGTTCCTGAAATTCAGTGCTCTAACCGTTCAATCCGGGTAGCGATGTGATGAACATAGTGGAGTTCCTGAAAGCGTTTACTCTGGAGCCTTCTCATTCCCCGGGTGATGCTTCCGAAGCACCCCGTCAAACCGAAGTAGAGTGGGTGGAGGTTGATGGGCGGCGCTATCCCCGGTTGATCAACGAATACTGGACCTCCCGACAGCGGCAGAGTTCCTCCCTGCACGAGATCGCCTATCGCGCCTGTTTTAAGGCTCAGTTGCCCCGTTTTTTCATCCGATTGCTGACTTCCCCCGGAGATGTGGTGTTCGATCCTTTCAGCGGGCGAGGCACTACCATCATCGAGGCGGCGCTGCTGAATCGCCGGGTTATCGCCAATGACATCAATCCCCTGAGCGAAATCCTCTGCCGCCCCCGGTTGTTTATCCCCCGATTATCGGAGATTGAAACCCGGTTGAGCGAGATTCCCGTGGATTCTCAGGCCACCGCCGACAGGGATCTATCCATGTTCTATCACCCTCGAACCGAGGCGGAAATCGTTTCTTTGCGCCGCTATCTTCACCGGCGCCGTCTGACCGACAACGAGGATGCGGTGGATGCCTGGATTCGTATGGTGGCTACCAATCGCCTTACCGGGCATTCCCCGGGATTTTTTTCCGTGTACACCCTGCCTCCCAATCAGGCCGTTTCCCCGGAACGCCAGCGGCTGATCAATGCCCGCCGGAATCAACAGCCGCCCTATCGGGATACCCGGGCGCTGATTCTCCGGAAATCCCGGTCACTGCTCCGACACATCGACGAGTCGTTGCGTCGGCAGTTGCACGCGCTGGGAGCATCGGCCCGGTTCCTCACCACCGATGCCCGTTCCACCCCGGAAATCCCCTCTCAATCGGTGGATCTGATCGTCACCTCGCCCCCCTTTCTGAATGTGGTGCAATACGCCGCCGATAACTGGCTGCGCTGCTGGTTTAATCACATCGACGCAGAAGAAGTGGCCCGCCGTATCACCCAGGTGAGCCGGTTGGAGGAATGGCTGGAGATCATGGAGGCCTGCTTTCGGGAATTCTATCGGATTGTGAAACCGGGGGGATGGATAGCCTTTGAGGTGGGGGAGGTGCGCAACGGTCGGGTTCGCCTGGATGAGCACGTTGCCCCCATCGGAGAAAAGGCCGGATTTCGATGCCAGGCCATTGTGATCAACCGTCAGCAATTCACCAAAACCTCCAACATCTGGGGAGTACAGAACAATCGCAAGGGCACCAATACCAATCGGGTGGTGCTATTCCGCAAATAGTTCAATCTCTGATCATGGAGATTGTAGAGACTTCCTGTTCCATCAGCTTGCCCGGTTTCTCGTCATGCGTGAAACGTGAAACGTAAAAAGAAGTCACGGATCACGTTTCACGTATCACGACAGGTAACTCCTTCCGCAGAAATTGCCAGCAAATCCCCAAATCTTTCAGGAAAGACCGGTCAAACAAGCCAAAATCCTGTTTCTTTACAAAAATTTTTGAACAGTGTTCAAAAATCGTTATATTTTTGTCGTATCATGTCAGAAAGGGGGCGACCATAAATATCCGCATGGGAAATATCAACTCGGCAAATCCGTGAAGCACCGAATTTGCTCAACAACGTTTACTTAAACGAAGGAGTTGTTATGGAAGCCATCGCAGCATTATATGGTGGTTTTACCGGTCTTCCGGAAGCGGCGGTGATCGCCGGTATTGTGCTGGTAGTATTGATTCTGGGCTACACCGGCGCTTCTTTCTGGCTGTGGATTGCAGCAGCCGCGGTAACCCTGTTTGGCTACGGCGCACAGCCGGGATTGTGGGGGCTTCTGGCCCTGATCGCCCTGCTGTTCGGCGTTCCCCCGATTCGGCGCCACCTGATCACCGCTCCCCTGGTAGGCCTGCTGAAGAAGCTGAATTTTCTGCCCACCATCTCGGATACCGAACGCACCGCCATCGAAGCCGGAAATGTGTGGGTGGACGGGGAACTTTTCTCCGGCAAGCCCGATTTCGAGCGCATTCTCCGGGAAGCCTACCCCGATTTAACCGAAGAAGAGCGGGCTTTCCTGGAGGGGCCGGTGGAAGAGGTCTGCCGAATGACCAATGATTGGGAAGTATTTCAACGCAAAGACCTGCCCCCGGAGGTGTGGGATTTTATCAAAAAGCATCGTTTTCTGGGATTGATCATTCCCAAAGAATATGGCGGGTTGGGCTTTTCCCCGCTGGCCAACAGCGCCGTGGTGGTAAAACTGGTAACCCGCTGCGGCCCGTTGTCCACCACTGTGATGGTGCCCAACTCCCTGGGGCCGGCAGAGCTGTTGTTGCACTACGGTACCGAAGAGCAAAAAAAATACTACCTTCCCCGTCTGGCCCGGGGAGAAGAAATTCCCTGCTTCGCCCTCACCGAACCCCACGCCGGCTCCGATGCCGGGGGAATCCAGTCCACCGGAGTGGTGTTCCGGGGGGAGGACGGTAAGCTCTACCTTCGCTTGAATTTCCGGAAGCGGTATATCACCCTGGCAGGAGTTGCCACGCTCATCGGGCTGGCCTTCAAACTGCACGATCCGGAAAACCTTCTGGGCAAAGGACCCCATCCCGGTATCACCTGCGCATTGATCCCCGCCGACACGCCCGGCGTAAACACCGGTCGCCGACACGATCCTCTGGGGGTGCCCTTTTACAATTGCCCCATCGAAGGGGAAGATGTGGTGGTGCCGGTGGATGCGATTATCGGCGGGCCGGAGCAGGCCGGTAACGGCTGGCGGATGCTGGTGGAATCTCTGGCCGCCGGTCGGGGAATTTCTCTGCCCGCTTCCGGCACCGGTGGGGTCAAATATGTGGCCCGGATTTTAGGGGCTTACACCACGGTGCGGAAGCAATTCGGCATGTCCATCGGAAAGTTCGGAGGCATCCAGGAACCTCTGGCGCGGGTGGGCGGCTGGGCCTATCTGTTAGAGGCAGCCCGGCGCTATACCTGCGGCGGATTGAACCGGGGAGAAAAACCTTCCGTGATCACCGCCATCGCCAAATACAATTTTACCGAGATCATGCGCAAGGCGGTCAACGACGGCATGGATGTGCTGGGCGGCGCGGGAATCTCCCGGGGACCCCGCAACCTGCTGGCCCACGGATATTTTGCCGTGCCCATCAACATCACCGTGGAGGGGGCCAACATCCTTACCCGCACGCTGATGATCTTCGGGCAGGGGGCGATCCGCTGCCATCCCTATGCCTACAAAGAGATTTCCGCCCTGATGAACGGCGATGTGGCCGGATTCGATGCCGCTTTCTGGCCGCACATCGGTCATGTGGTGCGGAATCTGTTTCGCTCCGTCTTGCTGAGCCTGACCCGGGGGCGGCTGGCCAGATCGCCTGTCGGCGGCCCCGCGGCGCCCTATTTCCGTAAAATCGCCTGGGCCTCGGCCACCTTTGCCCTGATGGCCGACGTTGCCATGGGGCGATATGGCGGAAACCTCAAGCGCATGGAGGAGCTTACCGGGCGCTTCGCCGATGTGTTCTCCTGGCTGTATCTGGCCACCGCTACCTTGCGCCGTTTTGAAGCGGAAGGTCGGCGGAAGGAAGACCTTCCCCTGTTGCACTGGTCGATGCAATATGCCTTAAACCGGATTCAGGAAGCTTTTGACGGGATTTTCCAGAATATGGGAGGCATTTTCCGCTGGCCCATAGCGGTGTGGTCGCGGTTGAATCCCTTGAGCACGCCTCCTTCCGACCGCCTGGGGCAGCAGATTGCCCGAATCCTCACCACTCCCGGTGAACAGCGAGATCGCCTCACCGAAGGCATCTACATTTCCAGAGATGTGCACGAAGCCATGGGGCGTCTGGAAAATGCCTTTCGTCTGGTGTATCAGGCGGAGCCGATCTGGGGCAAGATTCGCAAGGCGATCCGAAAAGGCGACATCCAGCGCGCCGATGCGGAACAGATGGCCCGGGAAGCGGTGGAGAAAGGAATCATCACGTCCGAGGAAGCGGAACTGCTGGTAAAAGCCGAAGCCGCCCGCGACGATGTGGTGCAGGTGGATTCCTTTACGCAGGAAGAGTACATGCACATTCCCGCCGCCCCCGGCACTCCCCAAATTTCCCGGGAAACGGCGGTACATTAACCCTTGTTTCCGTTTCGATTATATCCCGGTTGTGGATTCTGATCAGCTGTGTTCCGCTCTATGGTGGAACACAGCTTTTTTGTACAAAAGGGTTATGAATCACCCGGTTTAGATGTAAATTTATCGAAAACATAGAGTTCACTTTGTGAATTTTAAGCACGATGGAGTGATCATGCAATCGAGTGCCAGAACTGTGGAAGAGTATCTTCAGGAAGTTCCCCGGGAACGCCGGGAACATTTTGAGCGCCTCCGGGAAACTATTCTGGAAAATCTACCGGAAGGCTTTGAGGAGCAGATGAGTTACGGGATGATCGGGTATGTAGTCCCCCTGAGTCGATATCCCGCGGGGTATCACTGCGCGCCGGATCAGCCTCTGCCCTTCGCCAGCATCGCTTCCCAGAAAAATTTCATCGCCCTGTACCACATGGGATTGTATGCCATCCCGGAGTTGCTGAACTGGTTTGTGGAGGAATATCCCCGCCATAGCGCTTACAAACTGGATATGGGCAAAAGTTGTGTGCGGTTCAAGAAGCCGGAGCACATCCCTTTCCAGTTGATCGGCATGCTGATGCAAAAAATTTCTCCGGAGGAATGGATTGCCGTTTATGAAGAAAATATCAAACGATAGGAGGAGAGATGTCCGGTAAATCCACCGTAGAGGAATATATTCGCAAGCACGAACGCTGGTCAGAGGCGTTGAAGGTTTTGCGGGAGATCATCCGCTCCACCGGCCTGGAAGAGACCCTCAAGTGGGGAGCGCCGACATATACGCTGGAGGGCAAAAACGTGGTGGGATTGGGCGCCTTTAAGTCCTACGTGGGGATGTGGTTTTTTCAGGGCGCTTTGCTAAAGGATGAGCAGCAGAAGCTGATCAATGCCCAGGAAGGTAAAACCCGGGCCATGCGCCAGTGGCGGTTTCAATCGGTGGACGAGATTCGGGAGCAGGCCGAAACGATCCGGGCTTATGTGGAGGAGGCCATTACCAATCAACGGGAGGGGCGAGAGATTAAACCGCGGCGAGATAAGCCTCTGATCATTCCCGAACCGCTGGCGTCTTCCCTGGCCGGAGATGGAGAACTGAAACGGTGTTTCGAGGCCCTTTCCCGATCCAGGCAGCGGGAGTACGCCGAATATATTGCCGAAGCCAAACGGGAAGAGACCCGGCAGAAACGGCTGGAAAAGATTATCCCCCTGATTTTAGCGGGAAAAGGACTGAATGATCGGTATCGAAAGTAGTGAAGGTGATATGGGAAATCCCCTTTCTCAAGGCTACGTGTAAATTTTTATTTCTTGGTCTTCGATGATGATGAGATGTTTCGTTGAAAGTTTGTCTTCATGAGTATCCAAGAATTTCTTCATTGTTTGTATAAGATGGTGCGTTCTTGTTTCGCTTAGTTTCAACAAAATAATACCACCAACCTCGTGGATGGCGAATTTGTAATAACTTTCAAAATCTGTGTCCCTGGTAAGGATCCACGCATTCCGTTGCTCCGCAATTTGATACACTTCTCCATTTTTAATACCGGCTTTTCCCATCTTCTTCAGGTGATTTACACGAAACCCTTTCTTCTCCAGAAAATCAATTAGAGCATATGGTATATTTTCATCCAGAAGAAATTCAATACTCATAGAGCATATGCCTCATATTCACAAAGTTTGGCCGCATACTTGAGGGCAGCTTTAATGTCTTCCGGAGTCAGGGAAGGATAGTCCCGCAGGATGGATTCCATGCTTTCTCCCTCGGCGATTAAGGAAACAATCAAATATACAGGAATGCGAGTTCCCTTGATCACCGGTTTTCCATGACAAATATCCGGATCAGACGAAATTCTTTGAAGAAAATCCAGATTTTCTTTCATGATGTTCGCTAAAAGTTTTGGGTTTCCATTCTCATGTATCATATACTTCAAAAAATTTAATAAAAATGTAGCGGAAGGCAATCAAATCTTCTGGAATGTGAATGTATGAATGTAAAGGGGGGGTAATCAAATAGAGCCTTTCGGAAGTCAAATCTATGAGGCATTCGCTAAAAATAGGTAGTCTCCCTTTGGAGTGTTGTTGCTATTGAGAGTATTGTTTTGTCATACTGATTCCGCCAGGGCGGA
>CAYQGB010000084.1:0-14574 GCA_964416895.1 uncultured Calditrichaceae bacterium | reverse complement strand
TACTCAATCCGTTTATGAAACTTGAGGATACTGAACGTAAAAATCATCAGCCCCAACACGGTCATGGGGATTACATCTTCCCACAGGTGCTGGAGGGAGGCCCCTTTCTGAAAAATTTCCCGGATGATGTACATGAAATATCGCATGGGGTTCAGGTAGGTGATCTTTTGCAGCACCACGGGCATGTTTTCGATGGGGATAAACAGCCCGCTCATCAGCAGCATAAACACCATGAAGAACCAGGAAACGAACAGCGCCTGCTGCTGCGAAGAGGTGATGGTGGAAATGAACACTCCCAACCCCTGAGTGGTGAACAGGTATAACAGCGCCAGTCCTGCCAGCAGCAGGTAACTTCCCTGCAAGCGGATGCCGAATATCCACTGCGCCGCGGTCAGCACCACGGCCAATTCCAGAAATCCCAGGATGATAAACGGGACGAGTTTGCCCAACAGCAACTGGTGTTTCTTCAGCGGAGTGACCATCAGCTGCTCCAGGGTGCCGATCTCCTTTTCCCGCACCAGCCCCATGGACGCCAGCAACATGGTGATCACCGTCAGCAGCACCACCACGATCCCCGGCACCATATATTGAGGGCTGTACAGATCCAGGTTATACCACATCCGCTCCTGCATTTCCACCAGGTGCACCTGCTGCAACACTTCCCGGAACTGCACATCGCCGAGGTGATCCCGGGCCACCCGGTTGAGAATGCCCTGAGCATATCCCAGGGCAACCCCGGCGGTATTGCCGTCCAGGCCATCCACAATCACCTGTACCGCCGGTTGCCGATTGCGCCGGAGGTCTCGCTGGAAATGCCGGGGAATAACCACCGCCATCTGCGCTTCCCACCGGTGAATGGCCTCCTTGATCCGGCGCATATCGGTGGAGTAGCCCACCACGTCAAACCGATCGGTATGGGTAAAGGCCGCGGCCACTTCCCGGCTGATGGCCGTGTTGTCCTGATCGGCGATAATCAGCCGCACATGTTTGACTTCGTTAGTAATGGCAAAGCCCAGCACCACGGTTTGAATAATGGGAGCGATGAACAGGATCGCCAGCATCTCCCGGGTGCGGAGAATTTGCCAGAATTCTTTGCGGATGAGATACAGCACCGGTCGCATGGGTTAGCGCTCCAGATTCAGGCGGAATTTTCGCCAGGCGATGAACAGCAGCACGGAAGCCGTCAGGGCCAGAAAAGCCGTGGGGCCGATCAACTGCCCAAAGGAATTCCCTTTCAGCATGATGCCCCGCACGATGACCAGAAAATACCTGGCGGGAATCAAATAGGAAATGTATTGCAGAATCCGGGGCATGGAAGGAATGGGAAAGATGAACCCGGAAAGGATGATCGTGGGCAACAGGGTGGAGATCATGGCCAGCATCATGGCCACCTGCTGCGTATCCACCAGGGTAGAGATCATCAGTCCCAGGCTGAGGGCGGTGATCAGGTACAGGGTGGTTAGCAACGCCAGCAACCCCAGGCTCCCCACAAAGGGCACCTGGAACAGAAAAACACCGATGCTCAGAATCAGCGCCCCGTCCAGGAAGGCCAGCAGGATATACGGCAGCACCTTCCCGATGATAACCTCATGGGGTCGGATGGGAGAGACCAGAATTTGCTCCAGGGTGCCCATCTCCTTTTCCCGGGTGATGGTGATGCTGGTGAGTAAGGCGGCGATCATCATCAGGAGCAGGGCCAGAATTCCCGGCACAAAGAAGTGGGAGCTTTTCAAATCCGGATTGTACCAGATGGTCGGCTCGACCCGAAACGGCAGAGGCACCCGGCTCCCATACTGCTGATTGAACCGACGGATCACCTGATCGCAATAGCGTTGAATGCTCACCGCGGCGTTGGGGTCCACGGCATCGATCAGAATTTGTACCGGGGTGAGGGGGTTGCGGGAGAGTTGTTCTCCAAAATCTGCGGGAATGATCAACACCACTCTGGCCCGGCGCTCCAGAAACAGCGCTTCCACCTGATCCAGTGATCCCCGATAGGGAAACACCTCAAAAAAACGGCTTCCCCGAAACTGATCCACCAGCCGCTCCGAAGCCGGGGAACGGGCATAATCCACCACCGCCAGATCCACCCGCTGGATCTCCAGATTCAGGGCATACCCGAACATGACCAGCTGAATCACCGGCATGGCGAAAATGATCAGCAGGGTGCGGGGATCGTGAAGGATGTGCAAAAATTCCTTACGGGCGATGGAGATTATCCGGAAATTAAACATAGCCGAGGCTTATAGAGGCAAGGAGTGAATTCTATTTTTCCATTCTTCCGCTTCACTTGCATACCATATCAAAATCAGTTCTTCTACAACGTTGGCTACTGGCAGTTTTTGTGGAACTATCAGAACCTCCGGACTCTCCTGCGATAATATAAAATTAGCAAAGTGGTGAGGTATCGTTCTCCGATCATGTGTCACTAAAATCCGCCTTTCCCTGGCAGCTATCGCTAATACATCTTCGTCTTTCAAACCGGAAAGCCCGGCCGCCTGAGCAGTCTTGAAATCTATTCTGGGTTCGCGACGCAAAGTCGCTTTAACAATAATTTGATTCAAATCGGCGTCTGCCTGGAAACGAACTTTCATGGGAGGGACATTTGCCTTTGTCTGCGCGCCTGAGCCATTTTCTTCGAGAAGGCCGGTTCATTTATCGTTTGCCGAAAAGCATCAAACTCCGCTTCGGCTTGCTTAAGATAAGCATCGATTTCATCCCGATGACTCAAATAATAAGCAATAGCACCGTACACCTGCTCAAGCGACAAAACAGGAAAGCATTCTGCAACAATCGTTTCAGGAGAGAGGCCTTCTAAAAAAGCATACACCACCGAATCGAGTGAAACGCGAGTTCCGGCAATCCAATAGCCATTATCTCGCTTTTCAACATATTGTTTTTCCATGATATTCCTCACCACCAAAGGTTCTGTTCGAAGATATAAAACCCAATCTGGTTTGTCAATCCATCCTCCTCATTTGAAGCGAGCCAATTCTAACCATACGTTAACCGATACTCTAATGATCCCCTTCATTGCCTCCCAGGATGGTGCAAGAAAATAACCCATGACCGGCACAAAACAAAGCGGCGCGCCAGATTGCACGCCGCAGGAAAGGAAGTAAACAAAGAAGGATAGAAAAAATCAAGCGATTACTACCTGCGTCCCGGATAGACCTGGAGCGCCTTTTCCAGAATTTCCATGCACCGCTTCATGGCGGTGGTGTTGAGCACGAAGGCGATGCGCACTTCATCTTCCCCCAGTCCCGGAGTGGCGTAGAAGCCGTTGGCCGGGGCCAGCATCACCGTTTCTCCGTTGTCCTGGAATTCACTGAGCAGCCAGGTGCAGAATTTTTCCGCATTATCCACCGGCAGCTTCACGATGGTGTAGAAGGCGCCCCGGGGCTTTGGCCCCACCACACCGGGAATGCGGGAGAGGGCTTCATAGACCACATCCCGCCGCCGTTGATATTCCTGCACCACCTCTTCAAAATAGCTCGCCGGCGTCTCCAGCGCCGCCAACGCCGCCAATTGCTCCATCGTCGGGGGACTCAAGCGCGCCTGCCCGAATCGCAACGCGGTCTCCAGCACCTGGGGATTCTTGCTCACCAGGCATCCCACCCGCGCCCCGCAGGCGCTGTAGCGCTTGGAGATGCTATCCACCACAATGACCCGATCCTCGATCCCCTTCAGGTGCAGCAGGGAGTGATGTTTCTCTCCGTCAAAGACGATCTCCCGATACACCTCATCGGAGATGATAAACAGATCGTGCTTCACCGCCAGATCCCGGATGCGCTCCAGTTCCGCCAGACTGTACAGGTAGCCGGTGGGATTGTTGGGGTTGCAAATCAAGATGGCCCGGGTGCGTTCGGTGATTCTGGCCTCAATCGCCGCATCGGGTGGCAATCGGAAATCCTCTTCGGCCCGGCAGGTTACCGGGACCACCGTGGCGCCGGCCTCCACGGCAAATCCGTTATAGTTGGTGTAAAACGGTTCGGGAACGATGATTTCATCGCCGGGGTCCATCACCGCCATCATGGCAAAAATCAGCGCCTCGCTCCCGGCGGTGGTCACGATAATCTCTTCTTTGGTCACCGGGATGTCGTAGCTCTGATAATACCGGGCCAGCCCTTCTCGATATTCCCAGGTACCGGCGGAATGGCTGTATTCCAGCACGGTGAGGTTGTGGTTTCGATAGGCATCCAGCATGACTTTGGGAGTGGGAATGTCCGGCTGGCCGATGTTGAGATGGAACACCTTGATCCCCCGTCGTTTGGCCTCCTCGGCGTAGGGAACCAGTTTCCGAATGGGCGAGGCGGGCATTCGCCGGGCGCGTTGAGACAGATGGGGCATGATTTCCTGTACCTCCTTTTAAAATTTGGTTAACCGGGGTTTTTCGGCTTCGGCGGGTACACCGTTCAGGGCCGCCTGAGCCTCTTCCGGAGAATCATACACATAAGTTAACCACTGTTCGTACCGGGGATGTTGACCGGTGACCACTTCCTGATATAATTGAGCAAATTTTCGGGTATGCTCCCCGGGCTTGCCGTTGCCAATGGTATAAACCGGCCAATCCTCCTGGCTTTGAGACCTATCCCGCCCGTCGGTTATCCGGGTAATCGGGGTCACCTCGGCGGCGGTGCCGGTGAAGAAGGCCTCATCGGCGTTCAGAAAATCCTCCACGGTGATGGGGCGTATTTCGGTGGAATAGCCCAGATCTTGAGCCAGTTCCAGAATCGTGGTGCGGGTAATCCCTTCCAGGATGGATTCGCTCTTATCGTTGGTAATCAATACCCCGTCTTTGAGGATAAGAATATTTTCCCCGGGGCCTTCGGCGACGCGGTTTTCCAGATTGAGGAAGACCCCTTCATCAAATCCCAGGCGACGGGCATAGGTGGCGTAGATGTTGGATTGGACATACAAACCGCCCAATTTCACCGAGGCATCAATTTGAGAGGGATGGAACCGCTTCCAGGGCAGCAGCAATACATGCACCCCATTGATCAGACCCTCATCGCCCAGATAGGCTCCCCACTCCCAGCATCCCACGGTCAGCTCGATGGGGCAGGCTTTGGGAGTCAGCCCCAGGTTGCCGTATCCGAAAAACAAGTTGGGGCGAATGTAGGCGCTGCGCAGGCGATTCTCCCGCACCACCAGACGGCAGGTCTCTATGATCTCCTCCGCCGAATAAGGTACCTCCATATTCAGGGTATGGGCGGAGCGAAAGAAGCGCCGGATATGATCCTGCAAGCGGAAGATGGCCGGCCCTTTAGGGGTGTCATAAGCCCGGATACCCTCAAATACGGAACTGCCATAATGCAGCACATGGGCCATGACATGCACCAGCCGGGTATCCCAATCATACAGCTTTCCATTGTGCCAGTACTTCTTGGCGCCGGGAAAATAAGTAATGTCCATAAAGGTCTCCTTATTATGATGATCTTTTTCCGTGGATTACGATGTTCCTCCGGTTCTCCGGGAATAAAAAAAGCCTGAACAAAATAGTTCAGGCTTTCCAGCAGGTGCTAAGAATCGGTGAGAATAAGCCCCAGTAAAAACAACATTTTCAGAATCGGAAGCAATCGCATATTCCGTAAGGGGTTAATGTTGTCGTTCGGTCTCCTATCGAATTCCAAAAATGAAACCATTACAATATACCATTCGGCCAATAGAAATCAAGGTGTAATTCCAAAAACCGATGGTTTGGGCAACCGGCTGGCGGTTTGCTTTTCCGGGGTTATTTCCGTATTTTCTTCGCCAAATCGGAGGATATCCATGGGGGTTGCCAGAAGCGGACTTACCTTTTTTGTGGGAGCGATGTTGTGGATGCAGTTCTTTGCCGTCGGAGCGGTGGCGGAAATCGTTTCCTACTCCGAACGGGAAACCGAACGGGTGGAACAGTTCCAGAATCAGATGCTCACCGAGCAGATTCCCCACCGACGATGGCTGCTGCTCACCCGGGATTGGGAGATCAAAAGCCCCGACGGGGCCGTGCTGCACCGGATCAACATCCCCTGCGCGTTCCGGGATGAACCGGTCATCCTGCTGGAAAAATCCTTCCCCCTGCAAACGCATCCCGATGAGGTTTACTTTCTCCATTTCGGGCAAATCAACGGCGCGGTCACCATTTCTCTGAACGATGTGGTCATTTACGCAGGGGAACACAACTACCTCCCCCTCACCCTGGCGCTGACCCCGGAACAGATGAGCAAAGGCACCAACATCTTGCGGGTGGAGCTGCGCCCGGATGCCCGCACATCCCGGAGCATCCCCGGATTTCAACCGGTCAACCTCCCCCGGGTGGATTCGGGGTTGTTACAGCCGGTCTATCTGGAAATTTGCCCTGCTTTTTTCGTGGAAGACACCCAGTTGCGCTTCACCGACTACGATTCGCTGATCCATTTGGAAGGGCAGGTGACCCTCAACCGGATGCTGCCTCCGACCCGGGGCTACCGGGTGATCGTCAGCGTGCAGTCGCCCGAACAGACCATCTATCGGGAAATCTTCTCTCCGGAAAAGGAGCCTTTCAGAGAAGTGACCTTTTCTTACTGGACGGCCGAATCCCCTCCCACCTGGTCTCCGGAGGCGCCCCACCGGTACTGGATAGAGGTTTCCCTGGATAGCGCCGGCAAACCGGTGGATGTGCGCCGGCAGCCGGTGGCCTTCCGCACGGTTGCGGTGCAACAACACACCCTGCTGCTGAATCGCCGGCGGATTTCGGTGCAGGGGGTCAATTACGTGTATCAGAACATCGACGGTTCGGAGTTGTTCTACCCGGATCTGATCCGAAAAGACCTGCAAACCATCAAGCAGCAGGGGTTCAATGCCGTGCGGGTGATTATGCATCCCCTCCCGGAGGTCTTTTATCGGATTTGTGACGAAGTGGGGCTGCTCTGCTTTCAGGATTTGCCCTTCGTGTTGCCCGGCGGGGCAGAGATCCACCAATACGCCCCTCTGTTCCGCCGGTGGCAGGAGTACTACCAGCATATTGCCCGGCTGGCGGAGCGGTACAGTTGTCTGTCGGCGATGGGGGTGGCCTATTACATGAACGGCGCCTCCCCTACCCAGCAGCGGCAGCTGAAGGCGTTCCTGGAAACCCAATCCCCTCCCGGCATTCCCCGGTACGTCTCCACCCTGCTTCCCCTGAAAACCGCGGTCCCGGAGATCGACTTTCAGATCATCGACGTGATCAAGCGAGGGCAGGCGGAGGATGAATTTCAGAAGCTGTATCGGCTGCTGGGAGATCAGCTCTATTTTCCGGGAGGATTTTCTCCCGACTTCCTTCATCCGACGGCGCCCGACGATTCCCTGCGCCGGCAGATGGAGTTTCGACGCCTGCTGACCCTGTACGAAGGACTGAACCGGAACGAATTTCCGGGCAACCTTCAGGGGCATTTTGTATTCACGTACAACGATCACTTCTTGCACTTTCCCCTGCTTTCTCAGGCATTGAGTTCGGAGCCGTTTCGGAATCCCGTGGGGTTGGTCAACTTGCAGCGCCGGGTTCAATTTTCCCCCTCTTCCGCGAAGACCGCTTCAGAAAACTCCCCGGATGCATCCTCCGGGGAACTCCCTCAACACCACCCCATGGATGCCTATCTCTACATCCTGATCGGGTTCATCAATCTGTTCCTGTTCCTGATCTCTTATCAGCGCTACCGAATCTTCCGCCAGAATCTTCAATACAGCATCAAAAAACCCCACGGCTTTTTTGTAAATCTTCAGGAGCGGATTATCATCCCCACCAAAGAATCGCTGTTTCTGCTGTTCACCATTGCGGTAAACGGGGCTCTGGTGTTCAGCGCCGCCGGCTATTACTACCGGAACAATTTTCTGTTCGATTATCTGCTGTCTGTGATCACCCGCTCCCCGGAATTGAAATACGGGCTGGCCTACCTCATCTGGCATCAGCCCCTGTTTCTCATCGTGGCGGCTTTGACCATCATTGTGTTCTTCTACGGGCTGGCGCTGATCATCAAATTGTTTTCCCTGTTCGGAGAAAGCCGGGTATTCTTCAATCAGGCCCTGGCGGTGAGCATCTGGTCGGCGGCGCCGTTCGTCTTCCTGTTGCCCCTGGGCATCTTTATGTATAGCATTTTGATGGGGCTGAAATCGTATTGGATTCTGGTGGGGGTGCTGTTATATTTTCACGTTTGGAGCTATTTTCGCTGGATCAACGGCATCCGGGTACTGACCGATCGGCTGTATTCCCGGGTGTTTCTCCTGTTCACGATCCTTCTGGTAGCCCTGATTGTCGGGGGAGGCTACTGGTATGATCATCAGTTCCATGTTCGAGAACACCTGCGGTTGGTTTATCAACTGCACCAATGGTAACCAGCTCTGTGGCAGTAGATGTACCTTTCCAAATTAGAGATATTCGGGTTTAAATCCTTCGCCCAGAAAACGGTATTCCAGTTTGCCGACGGATTGACCGCCATCATTGGGCCGAACGGGTGCGGCAAGAGCAACATCGTGGATGCGGTGCGATGGGTGTTAGGAGAGCAGCGCCCCTCGGTGTTGCGCTGCGAGCGCATGGAGAACCTGATCTTCAACGGCACCGCCACCCGCAAGCCCCTGAATATGGTGGAAGTGTCCATTTACATCGAAAACACCCGCAACATCCTCCCCTCCGAATATACCGAGATCAAAATTACCCGCCGGCTGTATCGCTCCGGGGAAAGCGAATATCTGATCAACAACCAGACCGCCCGCCTGATGGATATTGTCAATCTGTTTGCCGACACGGGCATGGGCGCCGATGCTTATTCGGTCATCGAACTGAAGATGGTGGAGCAGATTCTCAGCGACAACGCCCAGGAGCGGCGGAGGTTGTTTGAGGAGGCGGCGGGCATCAAGCGGTATAAAGCCCGGCGACGCTCGGCCCTGCTAAAGCTGGAAACCACCGAACAGGAATTGACCCGGGTGGATGACATCATCGCCGAGGTGCAGAAGACGGTCAACTCCCTCTCCCGGCAGGTGGGCAAGGCCCGCCGATACCACGAGATCAAGCAGCAGCTGAAGGAAAAGGAAATCCTGCTGGCCTGCCTGAAGATCACCGCCTTTGAACAGGAACTTCAGCCCCTGCGCACCGAGCAGGAACAGGTGGGCAAAACCCGGGAGATGCTGGCCAAAGAGGTGCACCTGCAGGAGGCCGACCTGGAGGAACAGCGCCGTCGGCTGGTGGAGATGGAGCACCAATACCGCCGGATCGCCGCAGAGGTGTACAGGCAGGATGAGGCCCTGAAAGAGAAGCAAAACCGAAGGCAACTGCGGCAGCAACGCATCCGATCTTTGCAGGAAACCATCACCGCGTATGAGCAGGAACTGACCGCCCAGCAACAGAAGAAAACCCATCTGGAAGCAGAAAAAGCGGAACTGGAGACATCCCTGGGGCAATTGCGGCAGCAGATGAGCGAGGCCCAGGAACGGTATCGGCAAACCGCCAACCGCCAGCTGGAAGCCCGGGAAGCCTACGAGCAGTGCCGGGAGGCCTATCAAAACTTTATCAAGAGCAACGTGGAAGCGCTTCAGGCCTCGGAAAGCCACAAGGAGCAGTTTCAGCGGATTCGGGTGGAGAAAGAAAACGTGCAGACCAATCTCACCCGACTTCAGGAAACCCAGGAACGGTTCCTCGCCGAAGCCCGGAACCGCCAGGAAACCCTGGACGCCGACGAAGCCACCCGCGCGGCTCTGGCGGAGGACCTGGCCCTGTATGCGCAGGAACAACAGCTTTTGCAGGAACGCATCCAGGAGTCGAAGCAGGGGCAGGAAGCGTTGCGGCAGCAGTTGAACCGGGTGGAGGGGGAACTGGAGAAGCTGCGCAACCGGCGCTCGTTTCTGGAAAATTTGATCCGCAACTACGAGGGCTTTTCCGAGAGCGTGCAGTATGTGATGACCCACCGGCAGGAGTTTACCGGGATTGTGGATACCCTGGCCAATCTGGTGGATTGCCCGCCGGAATATCGCCCGGCGCTGGAAAGCTATCTGGCGGAGGTGGCCAACTATCTGGTGGTGGAAGAGGTGGAAACCGCCCGCAAAATTCTCCATCAACTGCGACACCGGGGTAAGGGGCGGCTGACGGTGGTGCCCCTGCCGCTGCTCCGGCCCAATCACCGCCCCGGCGCCGACGAGCTTCCCGGAGAAGGCGCTCAGGGATTGCCCCTGAAGCAGGTGGTCACCTTCCCCCAGAGTTACGCCAACCTCTTCCATGCCCTGTTCGACGCCGTGTATCTGGTGGATGATCTGGAAACCGCCATCGCCCTGCGCCGGGATTATCCGGAGGTGACCTATGTGACCCGGGAAGGCGAAGTGCTCCATCAATGGGGGAATCTTACCGGCGGCGCGGCGGCCAACGGGGTGGGGCTGATCGGGCGAAAGGAGGAATTTCGCCGGGTGGAGCAGCTTATCGGTGAAAAAGAAGCCCACCTCACGGCCCTTCAAGAAAAGCTGGAGCAGGCCACCACTACCCTGGAAGCCCGGGAGAAAAAATTAGAAGAGTTCCGGCAACTGCATCAATCGGTGCAACAGCAGTTGATGGAACTGGAGCAACGCATTGGCCGACAACAGTACGAAATCGGCCGGTTGCAGGAGACCGCCGAAGAGCTGGCCGAACAGGTAGCCGACCACCGGCAGCGGCTGCAGGAACTGGAAGCGCAGGAGCAGCAGTTGCTACCTGAAATGACCCGCCTGGAAGAACAGGCCCGCACCTATCAACTTCGAGAACAGGAATTGCGGCAGGCCCAGCAAAAAGCGGAAACCCGCCTGCAGGAACTGGATGAACAGACCCGGCAGCACCAAATGGTCTATCTGGATCTGGTCTCCCGGGAAAAAGAATTGCTGCAAAAGGTGCAGTTTACCGAAGAGAGCCTGAAAGAATCCGAAGCCTTTATGGCCAATCGGCGGCAGCGTATCGAGGAGGCTCACCGGGAGATCGCCGCGCTGGAGGCAGAGTGCGCCGCTCTGCAAACCGAACTGGAGGCCGGGTATCGGGAACGGGATGCCCTGGCCCAGCAGAAGGATGATCTGGAGCGGAAGGTGGAAGAGTTCCGCGCCGCCATTCAGCACAAAGAAACGGAGTTGAAGAAAAAGCAGCGCCTGCTGGTGCAGGCCCGGGAACGGTTGCAGGAAATTGAAATGCGCATCCGGGAACTGGAGATTAAGCTGGATACGGTGCGGGAGCAAATCACCGAAAAGTACGGCCGCGATGCTCTCCAGCTGGATATCCATCAGATAGACGCCACCCTGTCGCTGGGAGATGTGCAGGGGGAAATCGAAACCCTGCGCCAGAAGCTGGAGCGATTGGGGGAAGTCAATCCGTTTGCCGTCAAGGAGTATGAGAAGGAAAAGGAACGGCTGGAATTTTTGCTGGCCCAGCGGGAAGATCTGCTCACCGCCCGGGAGCAGTTGCTGGAAACCATCCGGAAACTGAACGCCACCGCCCGGAAGCAGTTCATGGAAACCTTCCGCAAGATTCAGGGGAATTTTCAGCGGGTGTTTAAGGAGTTCTTCGACGGAGGAACCGCGGAGTTGGTGCTGGTGGAGAGCAACGATCCTCTGGAAGCGAACATCGACATCGTGGTATCGCACAAGGGCAAAAAGATCAACACCCTGGCGCTGCTCTCCGCCGGAGAAAAAACCCTCACCGCCATCTCGCTACTGTTTGCCATTTATCTGGTGAAACCCAGCCCCTTCTGCATCCTGGATGAAGTGGATGCCCCTCTGGATGATGTGAACATCGCCCGGTTTACCCACGCCCTGACCCAGTTCGCCCGGGATACCCAGTTCATTCTGGTCACCCACAACAAAAAAACCATGGAAGCGGCCGATACTCTCTATGGCATTACCATGGAAGAACCCGGGGTTTCCAAAGTGGTTTCCGTGCGCCTGGAGTAGGGGAACTTTCCCGACCTGATGACATACTGAATGCTGTTTGATTTAAGCGTATTGCGTGGTGCGTATTCCGTAATGGACTATGACACGATACGCAATACGAAATTCGCCTTCAGGGAAAACGGGATTCAAATTCTCACCTCCCGGGGAATTGTACCCGCCCCGGCTGTCCACCCAAAACTGTTCTTGCCTTTTGGAATGGAATTCTCAAAATTAAGTATGCAGTGGCAAAGTCGCCAGAATGCAAACCATAGCCGATAAATTTGGGGGATTTTATCCATGAAGCCTACATCTTCAGCATCCCTCGTGGGGATCGTTGCGGTGATGCTGGTATCGCTGCTGTTCGGCCAGCAACCCCAATTTCTGCCCCTGAATGTGGATTATGCCGTTTTCTATCCCGTGGAAGAAGATGTTTTTGTGGAATTTTATCTCTCCTGTTTGCAGAATTCATTTCAGTATGAACCCACCGACAGCGGCTATGTGGGCAAATTTTCCATCACGGTGGAAATTCGGGGAGATCAGGGAGTGGTGGATTCCCGCACGGAAAAATTCCTGAACATCGTTCCCACCGAGGAAAAGACCCGCCTGGCTCTGGAAATGCGCCATGTGTTCCCCTTTCGCCTCCCCTCCGGCGACTACGAGGTACTGGTAACCCTGCGGGATCTGAACACCGGCGCCCGGGGGGAGTATTTGCTCAATGCCTCGGTTCCCACCATCCCTTCCGATCAGTTGCGGATGAGCGATATCGAACTGGCGGTGAAAATCACCCGCACCGATCAACAAAGTCGGTTCGATAAAAACCACCTGCGGGTGATCCCCAACCCCTCATCCATGTACAGCGTGACCCATCCGGTGCTGTACTATTACGCCGAGGTGTACAACATCCCCTTCTCCGCCGACAACCCCGGCACCTACACCGTGGAAGCGTTCATTACCGATAAGAACGGGGAGGTGGTGAAAACCTTTCCTACCCGTCGGCATCAGAAGCCGGGCACCAGCACGGTCGTGGTGGGGGGGCACAACATCGTTACCCTGAGCACCGACACCTATTTCCTGAATCTACGGTTTACCGACGAGGAGACCGGGCAAACCGTGGAGCGCACCAAACGATTCACCATGTTCAAACCCACCCGGGAGCAGCTGGCTCAGATTCAACAGGTTCGCTCTCAACATGCCGATTTGATGCTCAATCAGTATTTGCGCCTTCCCGAAGCCCAACTGGATGAGGAGTTTGAGAAGGTGAAATACATCGCCAGCAATGAGGAAAAAAATGTTTTCCCCTCTCTGAATCGGGAGGGCAAGGCCAAGTTTCTGACGGAATTCTGGACTCGGCGGGATCCCGATCCGGACACTCCGGAGAACGAATACAAAATTCGCTACTTCCAACTGCTGGAATACGCCAACCAGAAATTTCGCACCAAATTTCGCGCCGGCTGGCAGACCGACCGGGGGCGGGTGTTGCTGACCTACGGCGCCCCCGACGAAATCGAACGCCATCCCTCCCGGCAGGAAACCCGGCCGTACGAAATCTGGTACTACAACGAACTGGAAAGCGGAAGCATCTTCGTGTTCGCCGATATGGGTTCTTTCGGCGATTACGACTTAATCCATTCCACCTACAGCAAAGAGATCAGCAACCCCGATTGGGAGCGGTTGATCAAACTGACCCGTACTCCCCGGGATGAGTTTGAGAACTTCGGCCCGGATAATCAACGAAACTGAATACACCATCGCCACGGGAGAAATACCGACCTTATCCCCATCCCGGCCCTCCCCTTCCCCGCAGGCGTGGGGAGGGAAGGATGCCTCCGACAGGCTCTCTCGGTTCACAATGGATTCCGGGAAATTCCACCAATACTCCGAAAATGAAAAACCCGTCATTTTCGAGCTGTCGAAGACGGGAGGGGTAAGGTGAGGGAAAGGAAATCATGGACATTCTGCTGGAACAACTGCTGGAAACCTGGCGCACCAACAATCGCGTCAACCTGTTTTTGATCGATCAGATCAGTGAAGCGGGGATGAAATGCACCCTCTCCAAACGGGGTGGCCGAAATGTAGCCCGCCAATTTGCCCATCTCCATAATGTGCGCCTGTGGCAGTTGGAAAGTCGGGCCGGGGAACTGAGCGAGGGACTGTACAAATTTCAAACTGCAGAGGAACCGGATAAGGCAAAATTGAAAGCGTGTTTGATCGCTTCCGGGGAGCGCATAGAGGCGTTTATCGAGGGATGTGTCACCGGTTCTCAACAGTACCGCTGCTTCAAGAAAGGGATCATTCCTTTCGTGGGATACCTCATTTCCCACGAAAGCCATCACCGGGGCAACATCCTGCTGACGCTAAAACAATGCGGGCACCCGCTGGACAAGAAGGCCCGGTATGCCATCTGGGACTGGGATAGATTATGAGGCGAGAGGTGTACTATCACGGAACATCTGAGAATTGTCAACTTCGGTGAGTTTATTCCGGTGAAACGGAGAAACGGGGAAGGGGAGAAGCGGGGAACTATTCGATTCCGCACCGGCAAGAAAGCGTCTTAAACATTCCAAACCTCGGCGCACTTTTTCTCCGGTTCTCCGGTTCCCCGTTTCATCAGGGAAATCTCATAGGAGTGGATAGTTCTTAGACGCCATATCTCGACAATGTCAGATTAATCCACCCTCACCCATCCCCACCCCGGCCCTCCCCTTC
>CAYQGB010000083.1:0-14658 GCA_964416895.1 uncultured Calditrichaceae bacterium | reverse complement strand
GCAGTAGTGCGTTCTTGTATTGCGTATTCGGGCCTGTTACGCAATACGCAATACGCTGTTTGCCGTGTCACACCGATAGGCGCTGATTGCGGAGCGGTTTCCGTGAAATTCCCGGAGGTAATGTAATGCATCCGACAGTCTAACAGGCTACCGCCGGTGCCCCTGAATAGTTACCCGTTAACATCAATATTTTTTAAAACTTCGATTCCCAAATGGTTTTATCAATCACAGTTTTGAGCCGGGAAATCTGCCATATATAGAAGCTTGGTGATGTTCTTTGGAAAGAGGGCAACAGGGAGTTGGTGAGGTCGCAGAGGTATTCCACCCCCGGTATCCCCCCTGCATGAGGTAAAGTTTTGCCGCCGGAAGACGATACACAGAACCGGTTAGTCCCTAATTTTACTGAACTTGATTGCTCATATGCCGCTCCCACGCTCTGCAGTTTTCCCTCTCGAAGCGGGAATATTCGATATACCCGAGTCATGCATTGCCATACCGATCTTTCGCAAGCCGGTTGAAGGTTCTTTCCCGGATATTCCGTGAAGGAACGAGATACCCGAAAAGACTTCTGCAGATATCCGGGGAATTTTTGTATAAATTTTAGGTGGGTTCATGGCGGTTATTTTCTTACATTTTTGCGTTTTTATTCAGTGTAACGGTGGAACAGACGAATGTTGGATGAACTGACGGATGAAGGAGACCGAGCCATGAGTACGAAGTACGTCTATTTTTTCGGTGATGGTACCGCCGAAGGTCGAGCGGATATGAAAGACCTGCTGGGTGGCAAAGGTGCCAACCTGGCGGAAATGACCCACCTGGGCATCCCCGTGCCCGCCGGATTTACCATTTCCACGGAAGTGTGTACGTATTATTATCAGCACAACCACACCTATCCCCCGGGGCTGGAAGATCAGGTAAACGAGGCCCTGGCCCGCGTGGAGCAGGTGATGGGGGCCAAATTCGGCGACCCGGAAAATCCCCTGCTGGTGTCGGTGCGTTCCGGCGCCCGGGTGTCCATGCCGGGGATGATGGATACGGTGCTCAACCTGGGGCTGAATGATGTTACCGTACAGGGCCTGATTAAACAGACCGACAACCCCCGCTTCGCCTATGATTCCTATCGCCGGTTTGTGTCCATGTACGGCGACGTGGTGCTGGGCATTAAACCCCAATCGGAAGATGAGATCGATCCCTTCGAGGAACTGATCGAACGGAAAAAACGGGCCCGGGGGGTGTCGCTGGATACGGAACTGACCACCGAAGATTTGCAGGAACTGGTGGCGGAATTCAAGGCGGTGATCAAGGAACGCACCGGCAGGGATTTCCCCGAAGATCCCCGGGATCAGTTGTGGGGCGCCATCGGAGCGGTATTCGGCTCCTGGAACAACGAGCGGGCGATTGTGTACCGCAAGATTCATCGCATTCCCGAGGAGTGGGGCACGGCGGTGAACGTGCAGAGCATGGTATACGGCAACATGGGTGAGGATTCCGGCACCGGAGTGGCCTTCACCCGCAATCCCGCCACCGGGGAAAAAGAGCTGTACGGCGAATACCTGATCAACGCTCAGGGAGAAGACGTGGTGGCGGGCATCCGCACGCCCCAGAAGATTTCCCAGCTGGCGGAAAGCATGCCCGAGGTGTATCGGCAACTTAAGGAAATCGCCGAGAAGTTAGAGCGCCACTACCGGGATATGCAGGATATGGAGTTTACCATCCAGAAGGGGCGGCTGTGGATGCTGCAAACCCGGGTGGGCAAACGCACCGGCAAGGCGGCCTTCCGGATCGCCGTGGATATGGAAGAAGAAGGCATCATCACCCGGGAGGAAGCCCTGCTGCGGGTGGAACCGGATCAGTTGAATCAGTTGCTCCGCCCGGTATTCGACGTCACTGAAAAGCAGCAGGCGATTGGGGCCGGGCGCCTGCTCACCCGGGGGCTGAACGCCGGACCGGGAGCGGCCACCGGTCGGGTGGTGTTCAACGCACCCGACGCCGCCGAGTGGGCCGCCCGGGGCGAGCGGGTCATCCTGGTGCGCCTGGAAACCTCGCCGGAAGACATCAAGGGGATGCACGCCGCCGACGGTATCCTCACCGCCCGGGGGGGAATGACCTCCCACGCGGCTCTGGTGGGGCGCCAGATGGGCAAGGTCTGCGTGGTCGGCGCCGGAGAACTGGAAATCGATTACAAGCAGCGGTTGTTCCAGGTCGGCGGAAAGGTGGTCAAGGAAGGCGACTGGATCTCCCTGGACGGCAGCACCGGCGAGGTGATCGAAGGGCGGCTGGATACCCACCCTTCGGAGGTGTTGCAGGTGCTGGTAGATCAATCCCTGGAACCGGAAAAGTCGGAAGATTTTCGCATTTTCCACAAGATGATGACCTGGGCCGATGAGCACCGCACCCTGCGGGTACGCACCAACGCCGATCAGCCGGATCAGGCCCGGATCGCCCTGGCCTTTGGGGCGGAGGGCATCGGGCTGTGTCGCACCGAGCACATGTTCTTCGGCGGCGACCGCATCCAGGCGGTGCGGGAGATGATCGTGGCCGAAGATGCCGAAGGGCGCCGCAAAGCCCTGGAAAAATTGCTCCCCATGCAGCGGGAAGACTTCATCGGCATCTTCAAGGTCATGGCCGGGAAGCCGGTAACCATCCGCACCCTGGATCCCCCCCTGCACGAATTCCTTCCCCACGGGGATGAAGAGTTGCAGGAAATGGCCCGATCCCTGAACGTGAATTTCGATAAGTTGAAAGCCCGGGTGGAAGCGCTGAAAGAGTTCAATCCCATGCTGGGCCATCGGGGATGTCGGCTGGGCATTGTGTATCCGGAAATTACCGCCATGCAGGCCCGGGCCATTCTGGAAGCGGCCTGCCAGGTGAAAAAAGAAGGCCTCGACGTGCAGCCGGAGATTATGATTCCCCTGGTATCGCACGTCAACGAATTGCGGGAGCAGGCCCGGGTGGTGCGGGAGGTCGCCGCCCGGGTATTCGCCGAGCAGGGCGTAGAGGTGGATTACCTGATCGGCACCATGATCGAAATTCCCCGGGCGGCCATCACTGCCGGAAAGATCGCCGAAGAGGCGGAATTCTTCAGCTTCGGTACCAACGACCTGACCCAGACCACGTTCGGCATCTCCCGGGATGATTCGGGAATGTTTCTGCCCTACTACATCGCCCACGGCATTCTGGAAGAGGATCCCTTCCAGTCGGTGGATCGGGACGGCGTGGGGCAGTTGATGGAGTGGGGAGTGGCCCGGGGACGGGAAACCCGCCCCAGCCTGAAGGTGGGCATCTGCGGGGAACACGGCGGCGATCCCGCATCGGTGGAGTTCTGCCACCGGATCGGCCTGAATTACGTGAGCTGTTCGCCCTTCCGGGTTCCCATTGCCCGACTGGCTGCCGCCCAGGCGGCCCTGCGGGAAGAATCCTGATGGATTGATTCAGGGCGTGGGCATACGCCGGATACAAAACCTTGATGGTTAGACAGGGATGTGTACAGTGGATGTAGGGATAAAACAAGGAGAGGTGAAATCATGTCAAGGAAGAAAGAACGGCAATTTGCCATCAAGCAGATCATTCAGGAACAGGTGATTTCCAACCAGTCGGATTTGCTCTCCCGGCTGCAAAGCCGGGGATACGCCACCACCCAGGCGACCCTTTCCCGGGATCTGCACGAGATGGGAATCGTTCGTGTGCCCACGCCCAACGGTTATCGATACGTGATTTCCGAACAGGAGGGGAATCACTCTTTTGCAAAAGTTGTTGGAATGGAGATTCTGGGAGTGTATCATAACGAACATCTCGTGGTGGTCAAAACCATCACGGGAAGAGCCAAAGGAGTGGCGCTGTTCATCGATCAACTAAAACATCAACATATTCTGGCAACTTTACCCGGGGAGAACGCGGTGATTATCATTCCCGACTCGGTAAAGCATATTGCCCGGATTCAGCAGGATCTGGAAAATCTTGCCTGTCAACGATGGAGTTAACCCGAAAAATTGATACCCAACTGCTTCCGTATGTTCAAAAACCGGCCCGGTATCTGGGCACTGAATATCATGCGGTAGTCAAACGGTCTGAGTCCATTGAATTACGAGTGCTGCTGGCCTATCCGGATTTGTATGAGGCGGGGATTCGTCACGTGGGTATGGAGGTGCTGTATGGGATGGCGAATGCCCATCCCCACATCTGGGCCGAGCGGGTGTATGCCCCCTGGCGGGATGCGGAAGCGGTAATGCGGCAACAGGCCATCCCTCTGTTTTCTCTGGAATCCCGCACCCCGGTGGCCGCTTTTGATCTTCTCTTTGTATACCTCCCGGATGAATTGATTCACACCAACGTATTGACTCTGTTAGATTTAGGGGAACTCCCCCTTCGCAGTGAGCAGCGCGGCGAGGGGCAGCCGCTGGTTCTCGGGGGAGGACCGGGGGCGCTCCATCCGGAGCCGCTGGCGCCCTTCCTGGACGCCTTTCTCCCCGGCGATCCGGAAAACGGTTTTGTGCACATTTGTGAATTGCTTGTGAACCGATCGGGGGAAAAAATCTCCCGGAAAGAACTTCTGCGCCGCCTGGCAGAGATCCCCGGCGTGTACGTTCCGGCGCTGTATCAACCGATCTACAGTCAGTACGGCGAATTTCAGGGGCTGGAACCGGTGGAAGCCGGGATACCGGCGCGAGTCCCGGTAAACCGGGCCGGCGGTGAAGAAATCCGTCGGTACACCCTGAAACCGCCGGTGCCTCTGGGGGAGATGTCTGAATCCCGCCCCGCCGGAGAGCAGTTTCCGGGAATACTGGAGGAAACCGGGGGAGCGCCGGCTTCCGAAGGGGAGCAGGTTTCGGGACTTCGGCATCGGCTGGAGGCGGGGTATACGCCTGCGGCCACGGTGCAACTATTGCGGGCGACCCGGGAGATGCTGCGCCGGGCCGGTCTGGGGGCGTTGTCCCGGTGGCTTCCCCGGGATGACCATCTGGCCGGCGCGGTATGGATGGCGGCGAAGGATTGGTTCCATCGCGCCGGCAGTCCCATGGACCTCTCCTTCCCCGATCTTCGGTTTCCGGGGCTGGCCGACATGGGCCTTCGGATAATCCCCGCGCTGCTGGAGACGGCGCCTTTTCCTCTGCCGGCGCTTTCGGGAAGCGCCCGCCTGCGCCATCTGGGCAACGTGAACCTGCTGGATCCGGAGATCCTGACCGCCGCCGGGTTGCTCTTCCGCGCCGGGTGGAAGCGGGTGCAACTGCATCTGGTGGTGGGACTTCCCACGGAAAAGCCGGAGGAACTGAACGCCCTGGTGCAGCTGGTGCAGCGTTTCGGAGAACTGGGCCAATCCCATTCGGAGGCCCGGCCGGAAGTGGTGGTGCATCCCTTTTTCCCCCGACCGTTCTGCGCGTTTCAATGGGAAGCTCCGGAACTGCCGGAGCGGCTGAATCCCCGGTTTACCCGGATGATGGAGGCGCTGGAGGGGTTTCCCGGCCGGATTCTGGGGGGCGACCCGGATCGGGCCTACCTGGCCGCGGGGGTGTATCGGGGAGATCGGCGTCTGGCCGCGGTCATCGAAAGCGCCTGGCGCGCCGGCGCCCGCTTCGACAACCTTCGAGAGAGCTTTCGGCAGGAACTCTGGCAACAGGCCATCGCCGAAAACGCCGACGTGTGGCGGCCCTATTCCGCGCCAATTTCCATCACCGTACCCCTCCCCTGGGATCACTTAGAGGGGGTGGCTTCCCGCAGCGCGCTCAAGCAGGAAAAATTGGCCGGATTTCAGGGAGAGTTGCATGCCGCGGCCCGGGGGATGGTCACATTGGGCGAGGGGATTCCCCGGTCGGAATGGGAAGCAGTGGTGGAAGCGGCCCGGGTGGAGATCGACCGGTGGCGCCAAAAAATATCCGGTGGGAGCGAGGCCACCCAGAGCGGCCTCCCGGGGGCGGTCTGGAAGGGGGGCGCCGCCCGGCACGTCATGGCCTTCCCGGATAAGGAGACCGTTCAGTACGGGCGGAGAAAGCGCAAGCGGGAGACGCCGACGGCGGTGATCAAACGGAAGGTGCGCCTGCGCTATGCCAAAACCGGCCCGGCACGATTTCTCTCCCATCTGGATATGGTGCGGGTGTTCCATCGCTCGGCGGAACTGGCCGGCATTCCCCTGGTGTACTCCCAGGGAAAACATCCCACCCCCCGAATTTCCTACGGCCCTCCTCTGGCGGCGGGGATCGCTTCCGTGGCCGAGTATCTGGATATGGAAGTGGAAATCGGGGCCGAGGTCAATATTCAACATCTGTTGAATGAATTCCTCCCCGAAGGGGTGCAAATTCTTCAGTATAAAGGCATCTATTCCAAAGTGCCCTCTCTGGGAGCCATTCTCAATCGGGCGGAGTATGAAGTACATTTGGGTGATCAGGTTTCGATGGACGCGGGCTGGATCGAGGCCTGGCAGGCCCGGAAAGAAGTGCCCATTCAACGGGCGGTTAAAGGGGAAATCCGGGAGGTGGATATTCGCCCGTTTGTGCGGGAGTTTCGATGGGAGGAGAATCGTTTAATTGTAACCGTTGATGTCATTGATGGACGGACGGCGAAAATAACGGAGGTGCTGGAAACCCTGTTTTCACCACACGGTGTGGACTATCGGCAGTTTTTGATTCAACGGACGGGACAATTTGTGGTCACCGAAGATGCCATTTTATCACCTTTGGACGTATTGCCCGATGCATTCGGCGGGTAGCTTTCAGGAACGAATGCATCGGCGCAGAGAAAGTGTGTCGCCGGTGCTTCCCTGCCGGCGTTATTCCCGAAAGCGAATTCCGGTTGACCCCGGTGGAATAGATAATCATGGATGGTATGCCCCTGCAGGTTCGGTATTTTTCGGAGCGGTTTTCCGTTCCGGAAAGCAAACCGCCCCTCCGGGTGGGGCTTTCTGAACAACACCGGGCAATCGCCGCAGACGTTTTCGGAGCGCGAGAAGATGATATAGCGCGGAGAAAGCCTGTTTGGGGCGCTTCGGCGCCGAAAAATTCGACCATTCATCAGAGGAGCAACTTTCTCCGGAGAGAGCCACATCCGGGAGGCCCCTCTGCGATATAATCGGTTGATGTCAACTGCCGTCAGATCATCCCACCGAGTGATCCTGTTCAGGTGGTTCCCACCTTCACAAAACTGCGCCGTCCGATGAGGGGGCAATCCGGTATCCATTGGCCCGGCCAGACCGGAGCGGATTGCCCGATACCAGCGAAAGGATACGGATGGGCGGATGGTAAAGCCATCTGCACCGGTTCTGATTTCAGGGAAAAGGATGGTGAGGAACAATGCGAAAAGAGATTATCATTAATTCCACCAATGAGGACGTGCGCGTCGCTCTGCTGGAAAATGGAAAACTGGTGGAGCTGTTCGTGGAACGCCCCGACAACGAACGCATGGTGGGAGATATTTACAAAGGCCGGGTGCGGAAAGTGGTGCCCGGCATGCAGGCGGCGTTCATCGACATCGGTATGCAGCAGGATGCTTTCCTGCACTTTGCGGACATGGGAAGCAACATCAATCAGCTGTTTGCGGATATTGAGGAAGAAAATCTGGCGGGGAAAAACGGCAAAAACGACAAGGAACCCTGGGAACTCCTCCGGGACGGCCAGGAAATCACCGTGCAGATCATCAAGGAGCCGATCAGCAACAAAGGGCCCCGGGTGACCACGGAGTTGACCCTGCCGGGGCGCTTTCTGGTGCTGGTGCCCAATCAGCGGCGGGTGGGGGTTTCTCGCAAGATTGCTTCCGCCCGGGAGCGCCGACGATTGCGAAATCTGGTGCGCAAAATGCTCCCCAAAAATTTCGGGCTGATTGTGCGCACGGTGGCCGCCGGGAAGGATGAAGCCGTGCTCAGCCGGGATCTCCAGAAGCTGCTCCAGCAGTGGAAAAAGGTTCAGAAGGAGATGACCACCGCCAAACCCCCCAAGCTGCTGTTCAAAGACCTGGGGATGGCTTCCAGCGTCATCCGGGATCTGTTTACCCCCGATGTTCGGCGGGTGGTGGTGGATTCCCGCCGGCTTTACCGGGAGATTGTGAAGTACCTCAAGGAGACCGGTTCAGAGCTGGTGGATCGGGTGGAATACTACAAAAATCGGGTGCCCATCTTCGACTATTTCAAAATCGAAGAGGACATCCAGAAGAGCCTCCAGAAGAAGGTATGGATGCCCAACGGTGGGTACATCATCATCGAGCACACCGAAGCCCTGACGGTGGTGGATGTCAACAGCGGGCGCTACTTTGGGCGCAAGGATCACGAGCGCAATTCCCTGAAGATCAATCTGGAGGCGGCCCGGGAAATCGCCCGGCAGTTGCGCCTTCGGGATGTGGGGGGGCTGATCGTCATCGACTTTATCGATATGGAGGAAGAGGCCAACCGGCAGAAAGTACTCAACGAACTCCGCAAAGAGTTTTCCCATGATCGGGCGGTCTCCCGCATTGAGGGGATGAGCCGGTTCGGTTTGGTGGAGATGACCCGCCAGCGGATTCGCCCCAGCCTGATCTACAACATCACCGAGCCGTGCCCCAACTGCGAGGGCAACGGGGTGGTGCCCACCAAAGGCACGGTGCTGGCGAACATCGAGCGGGCCATCCGCCGGTATCTGGCCGCCCGCCTGGATCGGCGCATCATCCTGCAACTGCATCCGGAGATGATCAAGTACCTGGACAACCGCCGGTTTGGCCGCCGTTTCCGCCTGATGCTCAAATACTGGGTGAAGATCATCCCCGAAGTCAACGAGTCCCTCCGCCCCCACGAGTTCCGGATGATCGTCAAACGCACCGGGGAGGATGTCACGGAGAAGTTTACCTATTGAGGCAACGTAATTTTGCTAACTAAACGGGCGATTTTTCCGATGGTAATCGGTGTGGAGGCCAGTATTTACCGAACTTCCGCAAAATTCCGGCGTGTAGTAAAGACCACTGAAGCGGAAACTGCCAAACTCAACCGGGATGATGAGAGACGATGGCCTTACACCGATTCGGCGTTTCGCCTTCCCATCGGAAAATCGGGGCGCCGGTTCCGTAAACTGGGGGAGCCTGGGGCTTCTGATCGGCCTGGGCGGTCTCGGGGGAATGCTGCTATGGCATTTCCTCCCCGGAGAACGCCCCCTTATTGCCTTCGCGCTGTACAGCATCCCCTCGAATGTGTTCATCCTCCCCCTCCCCCATGAGCCGGCCCTGTTTTATTGCGCCAAATTTTATGTCCCCTGGGTGGTGACCCTGGTGGGGGCCTTGAGCAATGTGATCGCCAACTATGTGGATTATCAGGTGCTGTATCCTCTCCTGCACCTTCGCTCCGTGCGCGCCCGATATGCCGACAAACAGATTTATCAGAAGCTGATCGGGTGGTTTCGCCGGTGGCCGTTCTGGATTCTGGTGATCACCAGCTACACCCCCATCCCCTTCTACCCCTTTAAATTCCTGAGCATCGCCGATGGGTATCCCCTGTGGAAGTATCAGGCGGCGCTGCTGCTGGGGCGAATGCCCCGCTACTACCTGCTGGCCATGCTGGGCTACGCGGTGCAGCCGCCGGTGTGGGTGCTGATCGTACTGGGAGTATTGCTGCTGGTGCTTCCCTTTGTCCGAAAAGGATGGCAACTGATAAAGGAAAAACTTCCCCATTACCTGCCGGAGATGCCCCGCCTGTCCCGCCTGCCCATGCAGGATTGAACTCAGCGACCCTTAATGCCTCGATAGAACCCATCTGAAAAAGTGCTTTTCATTTCCTGGTTCCCAAATTTTCTATTGGTTTCTTTTTTTCCCTTGATGTAGATTGTTTTCTTACATTCCGGGTGTGGAAACCAGAATGGTGCTCCGGTTTTTGGATAAAAGCGAAAATTCCCTGACAGGGTAGGGGAATATTTCCCCGTGTTCAAAGGCAATGGTTATCACTCCAACGCCATAACCAAGAGGAGATGAGGCTATGATGCGAGGTAAGATATTGTGTTTACTGGGGATGTTGTTGGCGATGTTCTCCGGGGATCCCCTGTTCGGCCAGGTAAAAGTAGGGGTGTTGGGAGGTGTTAATCTGGCGAATTTGAGCGTAAACGTGGATCCGGCGGATGAAGATATTGCCCAAACCCGATTTCTGACCCGACGGCTGGGAGAAGTCGGGGCCGTGGTACGGATCTCACTTCCGGGCCTGGCGGAAGTGCAACTGGAACCCATGATCCTCTGGCAGGGGTCCCGACTGGAGACTGGAAACCAGGTGACCGGAAAGATTTCCCTGACATACTTCAGCATTCCGGTGTTATTTCGGCTAAATCTGGTGCGTGCTCCGGTAACTACTCCATATCTTATTGTGGGTCCGGAAATGGGATTTCTGCTTCGGGCCCGGGCAACCGATCGGGGCGAAGAGAGCGACGTGAAAGATCAACTGAAAGATAACAATCTGGCCGTGAACTTTGGAATCGGGATCGAATTGCCCGCAGGAGGGGTTTCGGTGTTCTTTCAAGGAGAATTCGGCGTCGGGGTGATGGATATTGATGATAGTGAGGCCAAATCCACCTTCCGAACCAACAGCGTTCGATTAATGGGAGGCGTGTTGTTTTGAGGGGGCAACTCTATTCAGCCTCATCGCAACGCAACAAACTCGCACAGAAAATCCGTCTGAAAAGCATTTAAAAAACTGGAAAAATCGGGTATAAACCACCTTTCGCCACAGCCACCATGTACCGCATCTGGCCTGTCTTGATAGGGATGATCTCTTTCTGGTGCCTGCTCAGGGGGCAGGAGTCACCGCCGCTGCAATTGGTGAACCGCTTCCCTGCAGGGGATTCCCTGGCCGTGCAGATGGTGCATGCCGCCGGCGTTGATATCGACGTTGCCGGAAACATCTACATTGTGGATCAGGCCCGGCACCAGCTGTTCAAATTCTCCGGCGAGGGGGAACTGATCAAAGTGATCGGGGGGTTCGGGCGGGATGCGGAGCAGTTCACCGATCCCCGGGATGTGTTTGCCCATTCCACCCTGGATGTGTATGTGGCCGACTATAACAACAATCGGGTGGTGCGCTACGATAAGAATCTGAACTTCCTCAGCGCCCTGACCTCCGAATGGCCGGAGCCGTATCGGTTCGATCAGGTGCTCAGTGTGGCCCTCTCCCCCCAGTTAGACCTGTTCATCTTAGAAGACGGGGCCAAGCGGATCATCAAATTTGATCGCTTTGGCCAGCCCACCGCCGCTTTCGGGGGCATTAACGAGACCTTCGGGCAGTTGCTGGAGCCGGTGCAACTGGCCGTGGGGGGGACGCAACAGGTCTTTGTCTCCGATCCGGGACAGCAGGCCGTGGTGGTGTTTGACTATCTGGGGAATTACCTCACCGCCATCATGCATCCCCGGTTGCAACGGCCCTGGGGCCTGCATTGGGGAGATGATGAGAAGCTGTATGTGGTGGATCATGAGGATGGGGAAATTTTTGTGTTTTCTCCCCGATTCCGGTTGCAGGAGGTTCTGTCGGTTGCCGCTCATGTAAATGAGGTAGTGGATGTGGCGGTGGGGTATCACTGGCGATCCCGCACCCGACGGCTGTATGTGCTGGCGCCGGATGCCTGCTGGGTATTTGAGGGGAAATCCCCCTGAAGGGGCCCCGGGTACGAAGCTGAAAAATCGCCCGGGATATCGGCTTTGTATTGAAGATTGCGGATTTCGGATTGTGGATTTCGGAATTTGGAATGCGGGGTAGGGATTGCAGATTTCGGATTGTGGAATGGGGAATGCAGAATTTGGAATGTGGGATGGGGATTGTGGATTTCGGAATGTGGAATGCGGGGTGGGGATTGGGGATTGCGGAATTTAGAATGCTTCTTATCCCGGCGCGCGATCAAAGAACGAAAGGAGAAAATGACCGTGAGGTGCATGCTTCGATATATTTGTTCTGTCCTGATGGGGGTGACCGGATTTGTTTTCTCCGGATGGGCGCAGGAAGTGACCCTGACGCTTCGCAGTCACCTCAATTTTCCCGGGAGCTTCCATACCGATGTGTGGGGCTACGTGGATCCCAACACCGGGCGGGAATTCGCCCTGTTGGGGGATGCCTCCAGCAGCGGCGGGCTGACCATCATTGAGGTGACCAATCCGGATCAGCCGGTACCGGTGGCCGCGGTGAACACCGTGCCCGGTTTCGATGTGAAGGCCTGGAGCCACTATGCCTACACCGTAAACGGCGGCAGCAGCGGGCTGGGAGGGATCGTGGATATTGCCGATCCCACTAACCCTCAAGTGGTGGGGTCTTTCCCTTCTTCGCATAACATATTCATCTCCCCCGGGGGATACATGTTTCTGGAATTCCTGGGCCTGCGCATTTTCGATCTCAATCCCGATCCCACCCAACCCACCCTGATCTGGAGCGGCGGGAGTGAGGGACACGACGCCACCGTACGAGGAAACCGCCTGTACGATTTTCACGGCTCTGTGGGAACTCGTATTTACGACATTACCACCATCAACAATCCTCAACTGCTGGGTTCCATCACCGATCCCACCATCAGCTATCACCACAGCGGGGATGTAACCGCCGACCACCGCTATCTGTTCATCTGCGATGAACTGGCCTCGGGAAATCAGGCGGATATCTCCGTGTGGGATATTGCCGATCCCACCAATCCTCAGCGGGTGGATGACTTCACCGATCCTAACGCCATCGTGCACAACCTGTACATCGTGCAGAATTTTGCCTTCGTCTCCTACTATACCGCCGGGCTGCGGGTGTTCGATGTCTCCGATCCCACCCATATCACCCTGGTGGCGGAGTACGATACCTCTCCTCTCTCCGGGGAAGTATTCGGAGGCGCTTTCGGGGTATATCCCTTTTCTCCCAACGGGCTGATTTTCATCAACGATTGGCAGGAGGGCCTGTTTGTGTTCACGTTCGATGGGCTGGTGGGTACCGGCGGGGAACCGGTTGCGGGAAATCAACCGGAAAGTTTTATCCTGGATCAGAATTTCCCCAATCCTTTTAATCCCACCACGACCATCGCTTTTCATCTCCCTCACGTATCACGCATCACGCTTCACGTCTTCGATGTAACCGGACGACGGGTGCGCACACTTGTAAACGGAAAGTTGCCCGCAGGAGCGCATCGGGTAGTATGGGATGGTACAGATGACGGCGGGCGGGCGGTTGCCGGCGGGGTGTATTTTTATCGTTTGCAGGCGGGGGATTTCGTGGCTACCCGGAAGATGCTCCTGATCAAATAACCTTCCCGGAGCTTTCCTCTTCCAGCAGATACCGGATGCCCTCATCCGGCGGTTTCAGGATGCTCGCCACTGCATACAGGGGCAGAGAGTGGAGCCGGGCATCCCGGGTATAGTTCAGCGCCGAGAAACGGATCCCATAAGGAGAATGGGGATGTTCCTGCAAAAAAAGCCGCAAACTTTTCAGGCGCCCGGGGGCAGCGCTTTTGACTTCAATGGGAATGATTTGATGATGGCGCTGCAGGAGATAGTCAACTTCCGCATTGCTTCCTCGAACGGTGCGTTTCCAGAAATACAGCCGGGGCTTCTGATCGAAGGGAGAATAGGCCAGCAATTCCTGCCCCACAAAGGCTTCGGTGATGTTGCCTTTATTGACGAATTCGCTTTCCGGATGCAGCAGCCAGGAAGCGCCGTCCAACCCTAATACGGATTGCGCCAGTGCGATATCCAGAAACAGCAGTTTGAACAGGTCTAATTTTGCCTGTGCTCCCAGCGGAATGCCCTGACCGGCGCTGTGGATGACCCGGTGCACGATACCGGCTTTTTCCAGAAGTTCCAGAGCCGGTTGCAACTCTCGTTTGCGATAATTTCCCGGTATCCGGGAAAACTTGAAAATTTCCCCCAACAGTGCCGGAACCGTATCAAACAGCAAAGAAACGTATTTGATTTGGTATTTTCGGGCGTACTTGTTAAAATCCTGGCGGTAAGCGTCGGCAATGGTGCGGTGCACCACGCTGCACGCCTCCAGACTTTCCGTAGCGCACCAGCGCGCTACCGCTTCCGGCATACCGCCAACAGCCATATATTCCCCCAGAAGGTGGAGAAGTTTGCGATGAATCGGAGGGCTGATGGGAGTCGTTCCCTCATGTTCGAGAATCATTTCCGCCAGAAGCGTTTCGTTCCTGGCCGCCAGAAATTCGAGAAACGACATCGGATGCATATACACGGACATAACCCGGCCCACCGGCATCCCGATCTTCTCCAGCTCAAAATCCAGCAAAGAGCCGGCGGCGATCACATGTTGTTCGGGCATCATTTCATAAAAGTACCGCAACGCCTGAAGCGCTCCGGGGGCTTCCTGAATCTCATCCAGAAAAAGAAGCGATTCGCCCGGAGAGATTTTCTTCCCTGACAGCAGGGAAACATCCCGGATGATCCTTCGGGGATCCAGATCGGGTTGGAAGATTTCTTTCGCTTCCGGATACAGTTCAAAATTAACTTCCACGAAGGTGGGGAACAGCCTCCCCAATTCCCGGGCGATCCAGGTTTTACCCACCTGGCGAGCCCCCCGCAGCAGGACAGGTTTACGGGCGGGATCGTCCTTCCATTGTTGCAGCCGGGGGAAAATGAGTCGCTTCATGAATTCTTCCTTACAAACGCTAAATATGGTCAAAAATCAAGGTTATATTAAGCAGACTGTGGTCAAAAATCAAGGTATTTGAGGCGGATTCATGGTCAAAAATCAAGGTA
>CAYQGB010000082.1:0-14671 GCA_964416895.1 uncultured Calditrichaceae bacterium | reverse complement strand
TCCCCGGTCGAAAACGGTCGCTCTGGCCGAAAAGGGGCGGGTAACTCCGTGGAGGGTCAGGGTGCCCTCGGTCTTTACTTTGTAAACCCCTTCCCGATTGAATTTCCATTCGGTAATCTTTCCTTCATAGACCGCAGTGGGAAAACTGTCGGTTTCCAGATACTTTTCTCGCATGTGCTTGTTCCGAAGTCCCACTCCGGTGTCGAAAGAGGCCAGATCCACCTCGAAGTGCACCTGACTGGAAGCTACCGTGTCCCCATTTTCCCACCGGATGAACCCGCGAATGCGGTCGGTCTTGCCGGTAAAGTTTCCCATGGTGGCTTTGGCGTAAAACACCACCGAATTCTCCTGCAGGGTATCCACCCGGAATTCGGCGGCAAATATCCCCGTGCTCCATATCAGGAGTACTACCAGGGCGCGCTGAAAATGCCGACGGCGGTTCATGGTTGGTCCTCCCGGTTGGCTTGATCCCCCAATGCGATAATCGGGGTATATTTTCTGAGAACTATCGGGTTACAGCGCTGAAATATACGCACATGTTGCCGGGGTCGCTGCATCGGATTTTTCCTTTTGCCCGAAGCTTCACTCAAAAAAATGAAAATTCTTACATTCTGGCCCTGAATCACGATGATAGACCACGGTGCTGTTATATTGTCGAGACTGCAAAGGAAGGCGTACGAGAAATTCGCCACATCTTGCCGGCGTTTGCCAGGGAAAGGATTTGATCGGTATGCCCAATCTGGAGAGCTTATTTGAAGAATTTGTGAAGAGCCTTCTGACCCCGGAGGGGAAAATCGCTCGAAGTCGGTTTGCTTCGGAAGCGGAGGTGGAGGAAAAGGTGGATGAGTTTCGGATACTGTTATCCGGTTTAAGTCCGGAAGCCTCCTCCCTGATCGAGAAATTCGAGAACGATCCCGGTCTTCATTCCACCAGCCTTTCCACCCGCCTGAAAACGCTGGTGTTGTATGGGAAAAGCATTGTTAAACTGCTGCGAGCGGGGATCATTCACGGGCGGGGTACATTGATTCCGGCGCCGGATTTTTCCGGATTGACCAGCACGATTCCGGAGCTGCAAGCTGCGCTGGTCGCCCGCTGGAAAGAAATTCAAATCGCCCGCAATGTGGGCTTGTGGGGAGTGGCGATTATGCTGATGGGAGGCTTAATAGAGGCGCTGTTGCTGGCGCGGGCCATGCACAACCCTCAGCCGGTGCAACGGGCGCGTTCCCGTCCCCGTACTCCGGGAGGCGGAGAAAAGCCGGTGCAGGAGTGGAATCTTCAGGAATTGTGCGCGGTGGCCTACGAGTTGGGGTGGATCCACACCGCGCCCCGGGAGATACCGCCGACACTGCTCAAATATCGCAGCCTGGTGCATCCCTGGGAGCAGTTGTCCCTGGGAGCGGAACTCAATGAGAAAACCGTTTCCACAGGCTGGAAAACTTTGCAGGGGATGGTGGAGGATTTGTTGAGGGCCTGACAATGTGGCGACGCCGAGTTCCTGTAAACAAAATCCCACTTCAGATTATTGTTTCCACATGAGGGTAACTCAAAATCTTCTTATCGGAGGTTATCAAGGGACAATCATACACTCTTGCGGTAGCTACAATGATTTGGTCGGCAGGGTCCCGATGAAAGTTCCCCGGCAATTGGGTTGATTCGATAGCTATTTCAGGCGTAAGGGGGAGTAGATATATCCCGGGGTAGCTCAATGCCTGATCAAACCATTCTTTGAGTGAGCAAGGTAGTTCCAGGCGTCCATATTCAACCAGTTTGGCTATTTCCCAACAAGAAATTGCGCTCATACCGATTACGTTTTTTTCGTGGGCAGCAATGATTTCTATCTGTTTTTTGTAAGATGTTTTTCCTCATGTACCCACCAGAATCCAAACATGAGTATCCAGAACAATCATTGCAATATTTCCCAATCATTTTCAGCGACGCTATCAAAGGGAGCAATATAGTGAATGGGTTTGCCCCGTAGAGGGTAAAGTTTCTTACCCCGGGCCTTTTGAGGCCGGGTGAGAATAATAACTTCTACTTTTTCTCCTGGCTGAAGAGGAATATCCTTTATGATGACAGCCCCTTCCCGGGTTACGACTGTTTCAATCCGATAAGCCGGCATCTTGAATTGCTCAAAATTTTTGTTCTGGATTTTTCCTGTGAACAAAGATAATACTCGCTCCCATTTGTTCAAACAAAATTTAGGGTTGTTGATTTAATTATTTCCCGATTTCCCCCGCGGCGGGATGGTGTGGGATATGCGGGCCATTGAACTCATCCCCCCTTCTCTTGAAAAGAGGAGGGGGAGAAAAACGCTGTTGTTTTTGGAAAGATAGGGGGCTGAGGGAAAATTTTTGAACTATTGTAACTGTTCAGGTTGTTTCCAGAGCATTGCCTGCTTTTGCGGTTTTCCTCTCATTTTCCGCCCCGGCGAAATGGAACGCCCCTCTCCCGCCGGGAGAGGGGGTGGGGGTGAGGGGGGAATCGCGAAAAAATACTCCACCATTGCCGTTCGAGCACTTTCTCAATGAGTAACTGAATAGTAACGAGCTATTTTGACAAGTTCCATGTCATACCGCCGGTGCGGGAACATCGGGAAGTAATTGTATCTGTGTCCCTTACCTTAACAAAAGGAGAAATTGGGTTTGTTATCTATCCCGTGATAACAAACCGATCCCCGGTATTCAACAGCAGCACCCGGTCCCGGAATACGCTGTAAAAGTGATACAGGGCGTAAAAGCCGGTGGAGTGCAGAGGAATCAGATACTCCGGCCTGAACGCTTTCAACGCTTCGGCGGTTTGTTCAATCCGTTCCCGGTCGGCGTATTGCAGGTTCATCCCCCCCATGATGGCATACACTTTTTCCACCCCGGTGACCTTGATGGCATGCTGCACGGTGTTGATCACACCGCGATGCGCATCCCCTAACAGGATGACCAGCCCCCGCCGGGTTTTCAGAATCAGGCTCATATCGTCGTTCATCTCATCGGTGAGGTAGCTTTCCAGCACCAGCTCTTGATGCACATCCAGTGGGGTTTCAAATTCGGTGATCCGGGGGATTTCTCCGCTGGAAATAACATTTCGGGAAAGGTTAAAGGGACTGCTTTTGAAAGTGAATTGAGCACCCATGCGGGTGAGTTCACCCTCTTCATAAGGAATACCCACTTCCAGTCGCCCGCCGTTGATAACCCGGAATTTCCGGTTGAACACGGTATAATGGCACACCACCGAAGCCGGGCCGCACTTTTCCAGATACGCCCGCAGACCTCCGGTATGATCCCGATGCCCATGACTCAGAAAGATGTACTTAATCTGGCTGAGATCGATGCCCAATTTTTCGGCGTTGAGAAGAAAGGTGTCTTTGCACCCGGTGTCGAATAGAAAATTTCCTTCCATCGTGGAAATATGCAGGGACAATCCCTGTTCGGCGATTAAATCCGGCTTGGCAACCCGGTTTTCGCATAATACGGTGATGGTGACCTGATCCAGCATGGCGAGCCTCCTCGGTTATAGTTGTACCCGCAAAAACAAAGTACAAATAAACCGGGTACCGGGGAAACGAAAAAGTGAACTGGCTGACAGGAACCGGGAAATAGGGGAAATCCCCGGCAATGAAACAAAAGTGTTGCAAAGTGGGGCTTGACAGAGTAATTTTACCCGATTTTACAGGGATTGTCTTTGCAAGCACAAAGGTTGAGGTGACGACGGAGCGGCATGTTTGAAGAACTGACGTCGAAGTTAGACGGGATACTGAGGAAGGTTCGCGGTCAGGGGAAGCTCACTGAGAAGAACATTGCGGATTCGCTGAAAGAGATTCGACGGGCGCTGCTGGAAGCGGATGTGAACTACCGGGTGGTGAAGCAGTTCATCAACGATGTCCGGGAGAAGGCCGTCGGGGAGGAGGTCTTAAAGAGTGTCACACCTGGCCAGCAAATCGTAAAAATTGTGCATGATGAACTGGTGTGCCTGATGGGTCAGGCGCATAGCGAGATTAAATTTGCCGGTATCCCGCCAACCATCATCATGTTGTGTGGCCTGCAAGGTTCGGGAAAGACCACCTTCGCGGGCAAGCTGGCCGTGTATCTGCGCAAAAAGGGCCGCCGCCCCATGCTGGTGGCCGCCGACGTGTATCGCCCCGCGGCCAGGGAACAGTTGAAAATCGTGGGCGAGAGCGTGGGCGTGCCGGTGTATGCCACCGAATCTAACGATGCCGTGCGCATCTGCAAAGAGTCCATCCAGGCCGCGCGAGAGAAGGCCTGCGATGTGCTGATCCTGGATACCGCCGGGCGACTGCACATTGACGAGGCCATGATGCAGGAACTGGAAGCGGTGAAGCGGGAAGTGAAGCCTCACGAGATCCTTTTCGTCGCCGACGGCATGACCGGGCAGGATGCGGTGAATGCCGCCCGACAGTTCCTGGAGCGCCTGGATTTTCACGGGGTGGTGCTGACCAAGATGGATGGGGATGCCCGGGGCGGGGCGGCGCTCTCCATTCGGGCAGTGACCCAACGCCCCATCAAATTTCTCAGCGTGGGCGAAAAAATGGATGCCCTGGAGGTGTTCCACCCCGACCGCATGGCCTCTCGCATTCTGGGCATGGGCGATGTGGTCTCTCTGGTGGAAAAAGCTCAGGAAGTGGTGGATGAAGAAAAAGCCCGCAAGCTGGAAAAGAAGCTGCGCCGTAACGAATTTACTCTGGAGGATTTTTACGAGCAGATTCAGCAGATCAAAAGGATGGGGCCGCTGGAGCAACTGTTGGGGATGATTCCCGGAGTGGGCAAGCAGTTGAAAGGGTTGCAGGTAGATGATCGGGCGCTGGTGAAGGTGGAGGCGATTATCAACTCCATGACCCCTGAAGAGCGACGAAAACCGGAGATTATCAACGGCAGCCGTCGCAAGCGTATTGCCCTGGGGAGCGGCACCCGGGTGCAGGATGTCAATCAATTGCTCCGCCAGTTTGCGGAAATGAAGAAAATGATCAAACGCATGAACAAGATGAAGTTCAAGCGAGGCGGCATGGGAATGATGCCGTTTTAGGCTCCCCAAACGCTTGAGTTTGCCGGGAAGCCGATTATGATCAGGCGAAAAAAATGCTATGGTCAAAAATGATGCTGGATGCTGGGTACTGGATGCTTGATACTCGATACTCGATACAGGTTCTCGATGGTTGATGCCGTAGGATCTTTAGTATCCAGAATCCAGTATCGAGTATCCAGAAACTAAGTAAAAGTAAGGAAAAACGGAGGTTACACCATTGGCTGTAAAGTTGCGATTGCGTCGGATGGGGCGGAAGAAGCGCCCGTTTTACCGGATTGTAGCGGCGGATTCTCGCGCACCGCGAGATGGACGATTCATCGAATCCATCGGGTATTATAATCCTCTGCATGATCCCATTGAACTGGAGATCAAAGAGGATCGGGCGCTATACTGGCTGGAACAGGGCGCGATTCCCACGGATACGGTGAAAAGCCTGCTGCGTCGCAAAGGCATTACCCTGCAATTTGACCTGAAAAAGCGCGGGCTTCCCCAGGAAAAGATCGAAGAGGAAATGAAAAAATGGGAAGTGTTGCAACTGGAGCGGGAGCGTCGATTGGCGCAGGAGCGGGAAGCGCAGAAGCCGAAAAAGGAGGAAGCTCCCGTGACCGCGGAAGCCCCGGCGCCTGCGGAAGCCGAAGCGGAGACAGCCCCCGAACCGGCAGCAGAAGAACCTGCTCAGGCTACCACAGAGGCGGCGGATACCTCGCAGGAACCGGAAGCGGCTGCGGAAGCATCCCCGGAAACGACTGCGGAAGAGGAATCGCCGGCGGAGCCGTCCCGGGAATCGGAAGCCCGGGAAGATAAAACCTCTTCCGAGTAAGGGAAGCCCATGTGGCAGGTTGTCCGGAGCGAAACCGGCCCGATGAAGAGGGAAATTGGTAAAGCACTCTGGAAGAACTGTCGCCGCTGCTGAAGAGGTGTACAATTGCGGATGGAAATAGAAAAGCCTTTGCCAGGCGAAGGGCATCTTCTTGCAGGCTAATGTACCAATCCAACTATTTCTAAAGGAGGTGTGGTTGATGAAAGAGTTTGTGGAATTCATTGCGAAGCATCTGGTGGATAAGCCGGAAGAGGTCCAGGTTACGGAGGTGGAAGGCGAACGCGTGACGGTCTATGAGCTGCGAGTTGGAGACGGTGATCTGGGCAAGGTAATCGGCAAGCGGGGCCAGACGGCCAAAGCCATCCGCACGCTGTTAAGTGCCGCAGCAGCGAAGATGGGCAAACGCGCCGTGCTGGAAATTCTGGAATAACCGGCGATACGCCTGTGGGGGATCTGGATGATCGGGGAGTTCACGGAGGGGGACAATGGCCGAAATTCACCACCCGGAATATATCGCCATCGGCAAATTCGTTCGCACCCGGGGAACCCGGGGGCATTTGCTGGCCGTCCCCTATTCTGAACTTCCCGATCGCTTTCTTTCCCTGTCAACCGTGTATGTAGAAACGCCGCTGGGCATGCACGGTTTTGTTATCGAAGAGGTGCAAATCCGGCCTCAGGGGTCGGTCATTAAGCTAAAAGGAGTGGACACCCGGGAAGCGGCGGCGGAGCTGGTACCGTGCGAACTGTGGGTGCCCCGGGAACAACAAATCGCATTGCCCGAAGATACCTATTTTATTCATGATTTGATCGGTCTATCGGTATATGATGTGGAACAGGGGTATGTGGGGGAGTTGGTGGAGGTCATTCAAAACACCGGCAACGATGTGTATGTGGTGCAGGAGGGGGCGCGGGAAGTGTTGATTCCTGCGGTGGGGGAGTTTATCAAAGAGGTGAATCTGTCGGAAAGAAAAATGGTAGTGCGCCTCATCGAGGGGATGAGGGAGGAAGATGCGGATTGATGTGATCACAGCATTTCCCAGGATTTTGCAGGATCCCCTGGATGAGAGCATCCTCAAGCAGGCCAAAAAGCGGGTGGATCTGCAGATCAACCTGATCGATCTGCGAGATTTTGCCACGGATAAGCATCGCACCATCGACGATACCCCCTACGGCGGGGGGCCGGGGATGATCCTGAAGCCGGAGCCGTTGTTTCGGGCGCTGGAGCAGGTGTTTGAAGAGACCGGAGATCGGGAAGCCAGCCGGGTGATTTATCCCACGCCCCAGGGAAAGCTGTTCCACCAGGCCCTGGCCGAAGAGCTGGCGCAGCATCCCCATCTGGTGTTTATCTGCGGGCATTACAAGGCGGTGGATCAGCGGGTGATCGACGCCTGGGTGACCGATGAGATTTCTGTGGGCGACTTTGTGCTTTCCGGGGGGGAAATCCCCACGTTGCTGATGATCGACAGCATCGTGCGGCTGATCCCCGGTGCCATCGGCGACATCGAATCCGCGAAAACGGATTCTTTTCAGGACGGGTTGTTGGATTGCCCCTATTATACCCGGCCGGAAGAATTCCGGGGTCTGAAGGTGCCGGAGGTACTGCTTTCGGGAAACCATCAGAAGATTGCCGAATGGCGGATGCAACAGCGACTGGAACGCACCCGACAGCGACGACCGGACCTGTACCGAAAATATGTGGAAACGAAACAGCAACAAAAAGAATCATAGTGAACGAAGAAAACGACAGGAGATGAGCCATGGATATTTTAAATGCGGTAACTGCCAATCAACTTCGCACCGACATCCCGGAGTTCAAAGCCGGAGATACGGTTTCGGTGCACATCCGGGTAATTGAAGGGGATAAGGAGCGCATTCAGGTGTTTACCGGCGTGTGCATCAGCAAGCGGGGCAGCGGGGTAAACGCCACTTTCACCGTGCGCAAGGTATCCAACGGCGTGGGAGTGGAGCGGATCTTTCCCCTGCATTCGCCGCGCATTGAAAAGATCGAGGTGAAGAAGGTTGGACGAGTGCGCCGGGCCAAGCTGTATTATCTCCGCAATCTGGAAGGCAAGGCCGCTCGAATTCGGGAAAAACGACAGCGGTAGTAAAGCAGCACATTGTGAAAATGATTCTGTAACAGGGGATATTCTCGTAGTTGCGAGAGGACACACAAAAGGTGCCTATGAATCCTCTCGTAACTGCGAGATATATCTTCTGTTGGGTAAATTATGAAATGGGAAGAATGGAAAAAATTGGCAGAAAATGAGGAGTTCTGGAAAAACCACCAGGAAAAAGGTTTGCTTAAGGCTGAATATGTGAAAGACTATATATTGCGGTTGTGGTTTGAAGAAGATATGGATGTCTCTATTTATGAACTGGATTTTTACCCCCTGATTTTTGAAGAAAATCCCGGGGGTGTATTTCTCGCTCTGAAAGACAAAGATCGCTTTCGATTTGTTGAAGGAAGATATGCATTGGTATGGCCTAATCCGGAAACCGGAGCTTATGATGAAAAAGCGATTGACTTAGCCCCGGAATGCGTGCGCTTTTTTTGTGAGCGGTATGGAAAAAAACTGAAGGCCCCTGATAAATCGGTAGTTGATCATCAGGCTCAAATTTAACGTTTCATACGATTGATGTTGTTTGATCCGTAATATTTGGAAGACAAAGTAGTGCTTTTTCAAGGTTTGAATGACGGGTTATCATCCTGGACACAATTCATAAAGAGATTCTTCTCCCGCCCGGCGGGATCAGAATGACATGGAAACCCGTCAAATAAACCTTGAAAGAACAGTAGTCCGAATCCAAAAGGAATTGGAGAAATTAATTTATGCCCAAGTTAATCGAAGTCAAACCGCTGGAAAATTATCGTATCCGGGTGAAATATTCCGATGGGGTGGAAGGTGAAGTGGATCTGTCCCATCTGGTGGGAAAGGGAGTTTTTGCGGCATGGAAAGACTACGAAGAATTTCGGAAGGTACGTGTCGGTGAAGGAGGAGAACTGATTTGGAGCGATGACATCGATCTGTGCCCGGATGCCATCTATCTTAAACTCACCGGAAAAAAGCCAGAGGAACTATTCCCCAAGCTACAAGAGTTGATGAGTCAAGATGCCTGAGATCTGTCGTTTTTTCGGAATTGTGATCAAGATGCGTTTTAACGATCATCCACCCCCTCACTTCCATGCTGAGTATGGAGAACATCAGGCCATCATTACTTTATTTGTTATCGGGGGTGCTTTTCCCGCCAGGGCGCTTGGCCTTGTTATTGAATAGGCCTCACAACACCAGGATGAACTTTTAAAATTATGGGAACTGGCACAAAATGGGCAGCCTTTATATAAGTGACCACCCCTTACTTGAACCCCTTTTGGCAATGCTTATTTGCCCCAACGCTTCTGAATCCATCATCCTTTAAGCCAACAGATGATTCCGCGGATGATCGGCAGCGCCTTCTCAATACCTCGAATTTTCCTTGTGATATTGTTGATGGTTCCGGCGCTGTTGCTGGAGCGTTGTGCCATTCGTCGGGCACCTCCCGGAGGGCCGGTGGATCGAACCCCGCCACAGGTACTTTCCACTTTCCCGGCCGCCGATTCCACCAACGTGCATCACCTGGAGTACATCGAAATCCGATTTGATGAACCCATCGACCGGGCCTCGGTGCGCAATCAGGTATGGCTGGTGCCGGAGACACCCCACGGTTTTGAGATCAAATGGAAGGGCAGCAAGCGGATGCGGGTGGTGCTCCGGGATTCTCTGAAACAGGATCGCACGTATCTGCTGACCGTGGGTACGGGGGTAAAAGATATTCGGGGCAATGCATTGAACAATCCCATCGTGGTGCCCTTCTCCACCGGTCCGGTGATCGACCGGGGGGAGATCTCCGGGGTGGTGCAAGGGGAGCAGGTGACCGGAACCTACATTTACGCCTACCCCCTGAGTGATACCCTCTCTGCAGAAGCGATCTTCCGCTACCGCCCTCTGTATGTGACCCAGGTGGGCAAAGAGGGGAATTTTCGGCTGCAATACCTCAAGCCCGGGGCTTACCGGGTCTTTGCCCTTCAGGATCAGGACGGCAATCGCCGCTACACCCTGCAAACGGATCAAATCGGCATTCCCTTCCGGGATGTGTTTCTGGATGCCGCCCACCCCACTTTTCGCCGCCTGAACTTTACCCTGATTCGGGAAGATACGACTGCTCCCCGGATTGCCCGGGTGCAGTCCCGCAGCGCCCGGCGGGTGGAAGTGCAGTTTACCGAATCGGTGCGCCTTACCCCGGCAACCACGGCAATCATTCAGGACAGCCTTACCGGAGCGGTGCTTCCGGTGCTGGCGGTGGCTCCCGTTTCCGGAGAGGCGGGCAACATCTATATCTTCACGGCCCCTCAGAACGAACAGCATATTTATCGGGGGATATTGAGAAGCCTGGAAGATGCCGCGGGAAACTCTGTATCGGAAGAGGGGATTCCCTTTCGCTTCCGCGGGTCGGCGGCGCCGGATACGGTGCGACCCCGCCTGCTGACCATTACCCCGGCGCGGGGAGCCAATCGGGTGCGTTTCGATGCCCGAATCACCCTGCGCTTTTCCCTTCCGGTGGACAGTCTCTCTCTGGCAGGGGGCGTTGAACTGCTGGGGCAGGATAGCGCCGGAGTGGCCGGGAAATGGGAGGTTATCTCCCCGATGGAACCGGTGTTTATCCCCGAAGAACCGCTGGCTGCCGGAACCGAATACACCGTGGCAGTGCATCTGTCCCGGCTGCGCACCGTTTTCGGGGACAGCCTGGGGGATTCGCTGTACACCCATCGGTTTTCCACCTGGCCGAAGGAAGAGTTGGGAGAGATTGCCGGTATCGTCACCGCCGGAGATACCACCTGGAAGCAGGCCATTGTTCGGGCGGTTTCCCTGCGAGGCAACGATGCCTATTCTGTGGTCACTCCTCTGGGCAGGCCTTATGAAGTTCCCTTTGTGCCGGAAGGGCGGTATCGGGTGAGCGCGGTGGTGGATGTAAACGGCAACGGGGAGTATGATCCCGGTGGAAGTATCCCTTTCAATTTCGCCGAGCCATTTGTAATTTATCCGGACACGGTAAACGTGCGCAAACGCTGGGCAACCGATGGCATCGACTTCCGCTTTTGATGGGTTTAAGAGGAACATTTGGGGATTCGCACAACATAGCTTCCACTTCTCCTTCCACCGTTCCTGCGGTGGAAGGAAGAAATGGCGCTCCTGCGTCTGGTTTATGACGGGGTCATAAGACATGCCTCAAAATCTTTCGCTTAAACATCATGAACACATACACTTCTACAAAATGCACGGCGCCGGGAACGATTTTATCCTCTTAGATGGTCGTTCCGGCGGCCCCGGGCCAGGCCGGGAGCAGATTCGCCGCCTGTGTGCTCGCCGGGTGGGCATCGGCGCCGACGGGCTGATGCGCCTGCTTCCCTCGGCGAGGGCGGACTTTGCTCTGGAATATTACAATGCCGACGGCAGCCCGGCGGAGATGTGTGCCAACGGCGCCCGCTGTGCCGTGGCGCTGGCCCACGCCCTGGGCATGGCCCCGGCCTCCTGCAGCTTTGAAATCGGAGGACAAACCTATCGCGGGGAGGTGATGGGAGAGGATCGGGTAAAGCTATGGATGCCCTCTCCCACAATCGTGGCTACGGGGGAAGGATTGCCCCGACCGGAGTTGCCCGGCGCTGTTCCGCTGGCCTGGATCATTGCCGGGGTGCCCCATGTAGTGGTGGCGGTGGATGAGGAGCCGGATGCCGGAGCGGTGGAGCGGTGGGGGCGGTATTTGCGCCGCCATCCCCAATTTCAGCCGCAAGGGGCGAATGCGAACTTCGTTCGCCGGATGGAGCAGGGGTATCTGCGGGCCCGGGTGTACGAGCGGGGGGTGGAGGCGGAAACTCTGGCCTGCGGCACCGGAGCGGTGGCCTGCGCCCGGGCGGCGGCGTTGGTGTGGGAATGGGAATCTCCCGTTCGGGTGGAAATGCCCGGCGGTGTGCTGGAAGTGGCTTTTGACAGGGAATGGCGAGAAGTCGCCCTGATCGGGCCGGTGGCACGAGTATATGTAGGAGAGGCATCACTGCCTGTCCCATAATCCAATTTCGATAACCGGAATCAAAATGAACAAACGAACCTTTGCCATTCTGTTTTTGCTCTCGGGGCTGTGTGGATTGATGTATCAAATCCTGTGGACCCGCCTGTTCTCCGAGGTATTGGGCAACACCTATGCGGCCATCAGTATCATCGTGGCGGCGTTCATGGGGGGATTGTTTGTGGGGGCCTGGCAGATCGGCCGTTTCATTGACCGCCTTGCCCATGAGTTGCGCTGGTATGCGATTCTGGAAATCACCATCGGCGGAGCGGCGGTGTTGCTGCTGGGATTGTTTCCCGTGCTGCCGGCGGCATATGGTCTGTTTCACGCCCATTTGCAGGCCCTTCCCCTGGCAAACTATCTGGTCAAATTTCTGTTCACGTTTCTGCTTATCGGGATTCCCACCGGGGCCATGGGGGCGACCCTGCCGCTGGCGGTACAATATTTTACCCGTCGACGGCATCTGTTCGGGGAAAACATCAGCCTGTTCTATGCGGTGAACACCGTGGGAGGAGCACTGGGTGTGGTGGCGGCGGGTTTTTATGTCATTGAATACCTGGGGGTACGGGGGGGCATTCTGGTGACGGCGGCGATGAATTTGCTCATCGGCGGGGTGGTGTTGTGGCGCATTCGCGGGGAGGAAGCGGTTTCCGGGGCCGGAGAGGCCGCTGCCGTGGGCCATTCCGGCGGCGCTTCCGGGGGCCCAAAGCACCCTAAAGGGCGCTCCCCCCGCCCGGACAAGCGCCCTAAAGGGCGCTCCCTTCCCCCGGGATCTGCCCGCAAGTTGCTCTACCTCTCCGCCGCCGGTCTGGGGGGCTTTGCTGCCCTGGCCTACGAGATCATCTGGACCCGGGGGGTAAAATTCCTCAGCCTGAACAGCACCTATGGATTTTCCACCATTCTGTTCGTGTTTCTGGTGGGCATTGCGCTGGGGGCGGCCATTGCCCGGCGACTCTCCGGGGATGCCCGGCGGATGGAGTTCCTTTATGGCCTGTTTCAGATGGGGGTGGGGATTTACGCCATCGTCACCGTTTATCTCCTGTACAATTTTTATTACACCGATTTTTTTCAGCGCAATGTGGTGGAAGTGATCTTTGCCAGCGAATATGGCTGGGGTCTGGTCATCTTGATGTTCCTGGTCATTGGAATGCTCACCTATCTCCTCCCTTCCGTATTAATGGGCATCCTGTTCCCGTTGATCAACGACCTGTATTTTGCGGGCGCGTCTCATCGTCCCGGCAAGACGGTCAGCATCGTATATGCGGTAAACACCATCGGTTCCATCACCGGGGCGTTGGGGGCGGGATTTATACTCATCCCGGCTCTGGGCCTCCGGGGGAGTTTATATTTGATTGCCGGGATTAACCTGTTGCTGGGGCTGGTATTTGTGTTGGTGGCCCGGCACAGGCTCGTTCCCGTGTTGATGGTGGGGTTGCCCCTGCTGCTGGCCGCCTCCTATCTTTCCGGGGATGGGCGGTATCTGCGGGGGCGCCACGAACGGGAAACCGACCGGGTGTTATTTTATAAGGAAGGGTTAATGGCCACGGTGAAGGTGACTCAGCGCAAAGGCATCCGGGCCATGAGCATTGACGGCGTGGAGATTGCCCGCTCCGGGGGCATCCTGTTGCAGAAAGAACAGTTGATCGGGCACCTTCCCTTTTTCTTTCACCCCAATATCGAGGATGTGCTGGTGGTGGGGTTGGCCAGCGGCATCAGCACCGGCAGCATTGCCCTGCATCCCTCGGTGAAGCGGGTGGATTGCGTGGAACTGATCCGTCCGGTGTTCGACGCCGCCCGTTTGTTCTCCCGGGTGAATCACAACATCTTCAACAACCCCCGGGTGCATCTCATTCACGACGACGTGTATTCCTTCTTGATGTATAACCCCCGCCGCTACGACATGATCTGCTCCGACGGCAAGATCGGCTCCCTGAACAGCGGCAACACCATCATGCTGGCCTATGATTACTACGAATTATGCCGCAAGCGGCTGAAGCCGGGGGGGCTGTTCATTCAGTGGGTGCCGGTGATTACCCCCGCGCCGGTATTCCAGGTAATTCTGAATACGTTGAAACGTTCCTTCAAACACGTGGCGTTGTTTTACTTCTATCATGCGGACATTTTTATGATTGCCTCCGATGAGGAGATTGTGCTGGACAAGGAACTGATGGATCGGGTGTTTCAGGTGCCGCAGGTGGAGCAGGAACTGCGGCGATTTCAGGTGCGCAATGCCCTGGCGGTATTCTCCGCCTATGTGGGGGAGTTTCACACCTTCCCGGTGGATTCCATTCCGGTGAATTCGTTTGACCGGCCGGTGCTGGAATTCCGGTACCTTCGGGAGTGGAAACGGCGCTGGGATATTCCCGGCGGCCACCGGGCGCTGAACCTGCAATTTCTGGCCGATTACTATCAGCAGACCCCGGTGGAAGTCCTGTTCCGCAACTGTCGCAATCCGGAGCCGGAGGTGGTTCGGCAAAAAATCTACCAACCGACTTTAAAATTTTTGCGATTTGCAATTGAAAACTTCAAATATGGGAATTATGTTGCCGGTCTTCGGGAATATCGCCGATTTAAAGAGAGTTTGAGTCTTTAGCCGGCAGGGGCTGTAGGGATTCAGGCGGTAGGCTGTAGGGGATTAGGTTATTTTTCCTGAAGGTAACTATCTCGACAATGTCAGATTTCAGGAACAACCGCGGAGGTCGCCGAAGCCACAGGGAG